>CAZLLG010000080.1:0-12719 GCA_964560275.1 uncultured Eubacteriales bacterium
GAAACAGCTTTTTTTTATGAATTATTCAGGCTAATTCGCTTTTTGTTTTTCAAACACTTTATAATGCATATCCGGATGAGCTCGGAGCGCAAAATGGTCATTGGATAGCGCCAGCATCACATGGATAAAAAATGCCGGCCAGATGGAACTGGCTTCGATTGTTATTAAACCTAAAACCACGCCAAACGGGATGGCTCCAAGAGCCTCTTTTGAGCCTTTAGGAATATGGACCAGGGCATATAGGAAAGTTGTAATGATAATAGCGGGCCATAAGCCAAGAGTAGAATAAAGAGTGAACAACAGCAGGCCCCTGAATAAAAATTCATACGCGACCAGATAGGCCAACCAACTCCATGTATTTAAAACAACAGTTTTGATTGTCCACAGATTTTCTCTGATTTGCGGGTATATTTGGAAATTTCCAGGTTTTCGTGAAAAAATATAACTGATAACCAACACACATATCCCTATTCCTGATGTCCAGATTAAGACAGTTTTCGACAAGTTCAAATCCAAGCCCAATTCCGAAAAGCGCCAGAAAGAAAGAGACAACACCAGAATTCCAGGGAAGAGACCCAAGCAGATAACTCCAGCCAACCGCTGAAAAACAATCCAGAGGAGAGGCATCCTCTCTTCTCCAAATTGACATCTCAAACGTTTTTGGATGTATTGGAAATGGGATATAAAAAAATATGACGAGTAACCGACAGCAAAGACCGACAAAGTGAGCACAATGGTCATGTCACTTTACATTAGCCACTGATGAAAAAGTTGTCAATTGACTTTTAAGAATTCATGAAGAATCGATGTGCTCCTTTTAAAGAACTCCTTTTTTAACTTGTTTACTTGTGAATAGAAATCTCTATTGCTGGAATTGATTAACCATGTGTGTATCATCCCAGTCCTGAACAATTCCGTGTTCCGAGGAATACTGCATCCATCCTTTGTACGAAACAAGCGGCTTAGTCCTTTCTATCAAGTTAACTGTTGTTTTCAGAACACCTGGTATTTTGTTAACGACATCCTTCAGATACTGATCTAGAGACTCCTCTTTTTCTGCAAGCATAGAAAACTGGATACAATCTCCAAATAGGTGACATGTGTAAGCAATGTAAGCCATTTTCAGACCCTCGGGAGGAACGGCATATGCAATGTTTTGATATACATCCTTGAGGTTTTTTGGGAATATCTTCAAGGTAATAGTAAATCTTTTCATGTCTTTGGTGTCTTCAGGAAGCGGATAAAAAATGGGCTTTATCATATTTATTACCCAGGAACCTGTCACATACTCCACTTTGCTCAAATGATCAGCCATAAAGTCTCCTAGAACATCTGGATCAAGAGTATGGATAAAAAGACTTACATCTTCATGTTTGGCCCGCTTGGAAAGGTAGAGCAGTCGTCCTTTCCCTTCAATTCCTCTCTGCAATTCATCTTTGCGAGAAGTGATATAATCATATAGATTTTCTGTGCGTTCCTGGGATTTTAATCTGATTATTGAAATCATGTCAGACCTCCTTTTTTCTAGCTGAGTTTTCCTCAAATCTCAGAGAAGATAAGTTTTTAATAAGATAAAGGAAATCTGATTATTGATTCCTATTATTACTTTAGTATTTAAACTATAATCTTTATCCCGATTGTTTCTATATCTATACTTCATTTACTACAAGGTTTATGTGTTTGTCAAATATTTAATTATTCAAAGGCTATATTCTTACCAAGCGTTTTCCTTGAAAGGCAAATGGAATACGCAAGTTCTTGGAGACATATACGATCTTGTTAGTAGAATCAATATTCATCTTGGCTCCTGCTGTTGGAGAAATCTACTGTTGAATGTTGGTATCAAGATCACCTCTTAAGGCTCGCCCAAGATTGACTTCGTATTCTTTTGCATACCATGTACTCAGCACAAGATAGCGGCCTTTTATTCTGTCCTCGAGGTTCTCTCGATATGCCTAATTTTATCGCTTATTTCAAAGAGACGTACCTCTATGCCAAGAATCCAAATAGGAAGTATGGGATCTAATCCTAAAAAAAGAGTGACCCGTGAAGGACTCGAACCTTCAACCCACAGATTAAGAGTCTGTTGCTCTACCAGTTGAGCTAACGGGCCAAAAAGCCCCTATAGTTTAGAAAAGTCTTTTTCTGTTGTCAATTTAACTTTTTTTGGGTTTTCTTTTATAATGACCAGGCATAGGTAAACACCATATGGACTTCACTCTTTTTGTCATAATTTTTGGTGCCGTACTCCTTGTCCTCTTTGGTTTCCTCATCTGGTCCATCCGGACCACCACTCAAAAAATCGAAAATTTAAAGGAATCGACAGATGACAGTAAGGCTCTTTCCCTCATGCAGCAGCAGATCGGTCAGCTCACTCAAAACATCAACCAGCAGCTGCAGAGCTTGAGTGGGCAGTTCCAGAAAACCACAGGCGATATCGGAGGTACTCTGGGCGAAGTCAAAAAAGACCTGGGAAATATGGAACACGTCACACGACAGGTTCTGGACAAGGCCAAAAGCATTTCCAATCTGGAGGACCTGCTCCGAGCCCCAACATTTCGAGGAGGCCTTGGTGAGCTCTTCCTCGGAGATCTGCTCTCACAGATCCTGCCGCCTGCCCACTACTCCCTTCAGTACAAGTTTAAAAGTGGAGAGATCGTCGATGCGGTCATCAAGATCGGTAACAACATCGTCCCGATCGACTCCAAATTCCCCCTGGATAATTTTAAAAAACAACTTACACAGGAAGATCCAAAAGAAAAGGAAGACCTGAGGAAAAAATTCGTCACAGATGTGAAAAGGCATATTAGCGAAATTGCCAAAAAATATATTCTTCCCGATGAGGATACTTTCGATTTTGCCCTTATGTATGTCCCGGCGGAAAACATCTATTACGAGACAATTCTCAAGGATGAAAACTTCGGAGATGAACGGAGTATTTTTTCCTATGCCATACAAAAAAGGGTTATTCCCGTCTCCCCCAATTCTTTCTTTGCCTACCTCCAGGTGATCGTGTTAGGACTTAAAGGCCTTCAAATCGAAAAGTCGGCCAGGGCCATTTTTCAATCACTCTCCCGGCTTCAAGGAGATTTGGGCCGGTTCAAAAAAGACTTCGAAATCCTCGGCTCACACCTTGGCAACGCTAAGAGCAAGTTTGATGATGCTGACAAACGGCTCGATAAGTTTACTGACAAACTCGAACTTGTCAGCGAATCCTCTGTGGAAAAACTCCCAAAGGCAAAAAAAGACGTCTAAAGTTCGAGAACGGTTACCGTCTCCAAGAAATCCATAAAAGGAAACATGTCAAAAGCCGTTATTGAACGAATAGAATAACCAGAATCCCGCCACAACTTCAGGTCACGAAGATGTGTTTCTAAAAAACACGAAACAAGACAAATTGTGTGCGGCCGCTGAGAAGCTATCGTTTCTATAACAGCCGGGAGGACTCCTTGACGGGGGGGATTGAGAATAATCAAATCATCTCTAAAAAGTGAGAAAGAGTTTAAAAACTTTTCAACAGAACCACACATAAATTTTATTTGATTAAGATTCAAACGTTCTCCATTGATTTTTGCACTTTTTACGGCCCATTGGCTGCTGTCCACTCCAAAAATTTCTGCGGCCTGATCCCTTAAGACAAAAGAAAAAAGCCCCACTCCGCAGTAGAGATCGAAAATTCTTCTGACGTTTTCCATCTTTAAAGAGGATCTGACATTTTGTAAAAGTTTTGGCGTCAAGTGAAAGTTGGATTGGAAAAAGGCCATGTAATGAGCAAGAATATCCCATTCAAAAATACTGTGATTTAAGAACAGCTCTCCAAATTCCAGCTTCAAAGACGGGATAGCCACACCTTTTAAACTAGATATGTTTTCAATCAGGGTTTCCGCGAGTTTTTCAAAAAATCCTGATGCCTCCTTTTTGACTGAAAGAATAACAAAACAATCCTTCCCACCGTGTGTCAGTTGGATTTCAAATCCATCGACTGGAGACTCCTTATAGTTATCAGAAATGATTTTACAGACATCACGGACGCATTCCCTTCCCCATTCCGGAATAATCCAAAAACTTTCTTCGACCGGATCCTCACCCTGGATCGGATCGGTTCCCATTATCCGGATATTATCGTTCTTATAATAAATTTTAAACTTGGCTCGGTTGCGGAATCCATCATCAATAGGAGAAGGACAAATAGAAGAACAGAGGTTCCCCCACTCCAGTTTTTCCAACTGCCTCTGCATCTTTGCCGTTTTGTCTTGGAGATAGTTGGTATATAAGTCCTTGAAGTTTTCTGTCATCCCATCAAATTAGACGCTTTCACTTTTTTCAAAGAAAAATGCACCGAGAGAGATCATGACCAATGCAAATACCACCATCATGCCAAAATTGAAGAGGATGGAATTGGACGATATTCCGGCGAGCACCCCTCTCAATCCATCGACTCCGTATGTCAGCGGATCGAGACGTGAGATGTACCTCAACCAAGATGGAAAGTTTTCCAAGGGATAAAAAGCACCTGAAAGAAAAAGCAGTGGAAAAATCACAAAGTTCATCACAATGGAAAAACCCTGCATATCTTTCATCTTGGAGGCAAAAATGAGGCCGAGTCCAAGAAAGGCCACGGAAATTAAGATCATAAAAACAATCGCCATTCCCAAGGAGGGAATGGATTTGATCCGGAAACTCAACAGAGCTGAAACTCCCAGTATAAATAATCCCTGGATCAATGCTGTTGTCACTCCGCCGGCAATTCTTCCCAGTACGATCGAAACACGAGGGACAGGAGCGACCATAATCTCTTTTAGAAAACCGAATTCTCTATCCCAGAGCACTGAAAGACCTCCAAAAGTCGACGAAAACAGCAGATTCATTCCTAATATCCCCGGCACAAGATAAAGGAAATAGTCCACATCCTCGCTCATCCCCGGTACAGCAATTCTCCGGAAACCCATTCCCAAAAAAGCCAAGAAAAAAAGAGGCATGGCCACAGTCCCGAAAATTCGCGATTTTGCACGGAGAAACCGTTTCATTTCCCTGAGCCAGAGAACATAAATCGCGGTTGGATTTATCATCGCCTTCGCCCCATCCGTCCTCTCATCATGGCCTTGTTCCGTTCGGCTTGACTGGCTTCCTCCTGCCTTATCGTCCGGCCCGTATAATGGAGGAATACATCTTCGAGGCTTGGTTTCCGGAGATGCACACATGTGACCTGGACGTCATTTTTATTGGCTAAATTGATCAATTCCGGAATTCGCCTCTCACCTTTCTCCATGGTCAGGCTCAGATGGCTGTTGTGCTGAGTCAATGTTTTTATCCACTCCAGGCCTTCCATCAGAATGGTCAATTCATCAGTTAACCCTTCAACTTCGAGTGTGACAACATCGCCGCCGATTATATCCTTGAGCATGGATGGTGAACCTAGGACTACAAATTTGCCCTGATCCATGATGGCAATCCGAGAACATAAAAAATCGGCCTCTTCCATATAGTGAGTGGTCAGTATAATCGTAACATCTGTTTCTCTATTGAGTTTTTTTATGTAATCCCAAATGTGGCGTCGAGTCTGAGCATCGAGCCCTAGCGTAGGTTCGTCCAGAAACAGCACCTTTGGTCTGTGAATCAATCCTCGTGCGATTTCAAGCCTTCGCTTCATACCTCCAGAGTATTTCTCCACCAGGATGTGTTCCTTTTCAGTCAGGTCGACCAGGTTGAGGACGTTCTTAATTCTTGCCTTCCGGTCCTCTTTTCCGATCCCATACATCATGGAATGAAACTCAAGGTTTTCTCGCCCTGTCAGTTTGGAGTCAAGAGCCGGTTCTTGGAAAACAACACCTATACTGCGCCTCACATCGTCTCTATTCTTAGAAAAATCAAAACCGGCAACAGTTCCCGAACCCGATGTTTTCTTAAGGAGAGTGGACAGCATATTGATTGTCGTAGTCTTCCCGGCCCCATTCGGGCCAAGGAGGCCAAAGAGTTCTCCTGTATTTACGTCGAAGGTGATATTGTCTACGGCAACAACGCCGTTAAAATTTTTTGTCAGGTTTCTAACTTGAATGGCTTTCATCTTTAGCGTTAAAACACCAACCTGTATCCAATTGCCGCTTCATTCCGGGCAGGATCGAGGTGCAAAGCCAAACCCATCTCAATTCTTTTCCCTTTGCTCGTCATGATTAAACCGCCCACAACCATTGCAGAACCTGTCCCTAAAAATAGATATCCCCAATTTTTGTACTTTTGTTCGCAGCAGACACCGCCGAATTTTTTAGAACCGATAAAAAATATCGAACCCATTACAGCCAGCAGCCCTCCCCCGATAAAAAGCAGGCGACCCGTTTTTTGAAGAGAATTGGCCTTTTCGATATCCCGAAGTTTTTGGGCCATATAACCAGTGTTAAACTCAATCAGAGAAGGCCTGATTCCTGATCCTTCTGCAGCAAACGGCCCATATGATAAATCCCGATTAAAGTTCATTTCACTGGAAAAGCATAAGCTGGAGACGATAAATAGAATCGAAAGTGCAGAGCATATTCTTTTCACATCTTCCTCCTTTTAATCCTCTTGAGGATGTGATATTGTAATGTCATACTATCCTTTAAATTGACTTAATGGATATATTTTATCAAGAAGAAAATAATCCCAGAAGTCATCCAATCGATCCAAGGCCTTACAAGATTAGAATCCATATTTTCATATTGTCTTATGTAAAAACCTACTTGGAGAGTCCAAAGCCATAGACATTGTTTTCGGTCCGCACATAGATCGTCCCGTCGACAATAGCAGGTGTGGCCATCATCCGCTCCTTTAAATCGTTTCGTGCCAAAACATTAAGATCATCTCCGGGTTCAAAAACTGTAATCACGCCCCTTGCGGAGGGCACATAAATTTTCCCATCTCCAACAACCGGAGAGGAGTAGTAAGGTCCTCCCACCCTTAATTTATCCTGGTATTTCAGCTCGCCCGTCTCTGCCACTAAACAGGATACAATTCCCCCATTTTTAACCATATAGATACGGCCATCGTAATAGAGCGGCGAAGGGCATTCAGGCACTCCATAGTTGTGCTTCCAAACGACATCAGGCTCCTTTTCCGGATTGTCGGATGGGCGAATCGCCATTAAGGCATTTTCCTGTTTAAAGCTGTTGAGAAAGGAAATCATTTTAGCCCATTCTTTGACAGTGATCTTTCCACTGCGGTCCACATCTAAAAATCTAAAAAAACCACGCAGAGGATGATCGCCCTCCCCATCGGCATCGTATCTGGACAAAATGCTTTGATTGTCCTTGACTTCCTCACGGGTTAACTCGCCATCATTGTCTTTATCGTAGTCCTCTAAAAGTTCATCGAATTCGGGCAGCCCAATCACTTCGGGATTGTTCTTCATATTGTAAGACGTGGTAAACACCAAACCCTCTCCGTAAACAGGAGTAATACAGGGTTCATCCGTAAGTCCAGGCACCGACCACCGTTCTGTTCCGGTTTTTAAGTCATAGCCCGTCATCCACCAAATGCCATAGATGACAAGTTCATCGACTCCATGATTTGTCCAGAGCATTGGCGTCGACCAGGCTGCAGGAAACTTCTCCCGTGGTGTTTTCCACACAGTTTTCCCAGACTCCGGATTTATGGCTTCCAGATAAGATCCTGTTTTTTGATCATTACAAAAGATCAGGTAATCTCCCGCCATAATCGGAGAGGCCGCCGTCCCATACATACTCAAGGGTGGAGGAAGAGTTTTGGCCCATATTTCATTGCCTTCAAAATCATAACAGAGTAATCCGTATGAACCAAAATAGACAAACACGTGTTCTCCATCGGTTGTGGGTGTGGGCGTTGCCGGAGAGTTTATGGGATGAACACGTTCGATTTTTTCAGGTGTCACAGACTGCCTCCACAAAATTTTCCCATTATTTCGATCCAAACAGATTGTCTCCAATTTTTTGTCAACTAATCCTGTTAAAAAAATGCGGTCCCCCCAAATACACGGTGAAGAATTTCCTTTGATTATTTCACTCTTCCAGATCATATTGTTCGTCTGGTCAAATTCTACCGGCAGTTCCTGGCCATCTTTGGCAATCCCTAATCCGCCAGGGCCTCTAAATTGAGGCCAATTGTTCTGCTCTAAAGCAAAACCCAAATTGAGCATTATCAAAACAGTGAATATCAGAACAATAGTTCGTCCTCGCATGCTTGACTCCTTTAGCTAAAATTAAAATAGAAGTAATAATTACATAGAATAACAGGATAGTAATAAGCAACATTTCTGTCAATTAGAGAAAATTTTGATTTTGTGGTGAAGAAACATGTTATAATTTGACTATTATGATAAGATTTCTTTTGCTCCCCATTTTTTCAAGTGTGCTGCTTGCAGCCCATTTTTCACGAGCTGATTTGAATTTATTGGTCCCGTTCGCTCTTCTCTTTCCCTTCATTCTGTTAATTAAGCGGAAGTGGATTATAAGGATTTATCAGATTTACCTGATTATAGGTGGTCTTATTTGGATAGAACGACTGCTTTTTCTTCGCCGTTTGAGAATTGCTGCAGGAGAATCATGGACCGTTATGGCTATCATCTTAGGCATTGTAGCTCTGATCACTCTATTTTCAGCGTGGATCCTTCAGAACAAAACATTATTGAACGCTTATAATCATGAGATAAAAGAACGATAAAAAGGGGAAGCTGATTCAAGTTACTTTTTTGTCTCTCTGTGTTCAGGAGGGGGTTGGAATAGTGAAGGATCAGGGGCTGAATTTCTGCCTTTAAGTGAAATCATCTCATACAGGGTTCCCCCATTCTCATAAACGGCCCAGTTAGGAATCCAGAGGTTTCCAAACCGCTTCATTGGCCCAAATACCTATCCCTCCCATGGTTTCCACCATATCTTTTGCTTCAGCGATGGCTTCGGGGGCACCTCGAACACCAGTATTTTTATCCTGAGAGAAATAGATTGACCACTGGAATGAAACAACGAAAAGAAGGATAACCACTTTCTTCATTTTCCTCTCCTACAATTCGAGTTTTTAAAAGGTAGGCAAAAAAATCCTTTAATAGCTTCCCTTTCAGGTCAAAAATTTATAGGGAGATATGTGTTAAAGGATTATTCAAGTTGATCCAAATAATATTTGGCCCAGATATGATTGATGTTCAAATCAAGAGTTTCTTTGAATTCCGCATGTGCCTTCTCGGACTTCCCCTGTCCTAGATACCCTAAACCCAGGAGATAATGGGCCTGGGCAAGTCTTTTGGCTGCCGACTGTTTCTCGCCGAATTTGATAAAAAAATCCAAAGAGGTCGACGTTTCAATTCTCTCCTTCCCCAGATCAATTAATTTCTGGTAAATTTCCAAGGCCTCGCCTCTTTTTTCCAATTTCTCCAACGATAGAGCCTGAAAATAGCTTAATTCGGAAAAACCTCTCTTGGATTCGACGGAATTGAGGTAATAAGCCTTGGCCTGATCTGTATTACCCAGGGCTTCATGGGCTACCCCGATAAAGTAGAAGATCTGAGCAGCCCTTCCTCCCTGAGCAGGCCTTCCCACCTCCAGGTTTTTTGGATATTCGAGAGCTTTCAGATAATCCTGGAGAGCTTTGTCATACTGCTTTTTTTGGAGAGACTCGTGGCCTCTAAAAATATGGGCATCTACATAGACATTGTGTATCTGTCCTCCTCCTTCCCATACATGGAAGTGATGATTCTGCAGCAGCTCGATAGCCCGGATGTAATCACCTGTTTCCACCAGGAGAAGAATCTCGCGTGAGTAGGAGTCATCCCGTTGTTTGACAATATCATGGTGTTCCGTAAGAAGCTTTAACCTATCCAATGGATGTTTTTTGGCCGTTTCATACAGCAAATCCAATTCATAGTAAAGTCTCGGTTCTTCAGGATTCAATTTAGCGGCATTCTCCATGTGCTGAACGGCTTTGGGTATATCATTTTCTACTCGAGCAGTGGCCATTCCTAAATTGCGTTGAGAGAGATAAAAGCTGTCATCAATAGAGACAGATCGTTCCCAGTGCTCAACAGCTATATCAGGCTGCAAATCAAAAAGGATGTTTCCCAAGTAATAGGCGGCACGCCCATCTTCAGGATTTATTTCCTGGGCCCTCAAAAGAACATCCACAGTCTCTGCACGAAAGGGAAAACAGTAGTCGGCAGGTTTCTGACTCGCTTTTTGGTAGAACTCGAGGGCCTTTTGATAGTCACTTTTTTGCTCCAAGTAATAGGCCATATAGTAGTCAAGCAGAGGATTGGACGATGCCTCATGTTCACTTTGGCCGGAAATTCTTTGCAGCACATCTGCGGCTTCATCCCAAAAACCACAATTTCCGTAATCCACAGCCAATTCCAAGTAGGATTGAACAGATCCGCGCATGGCTTTCACTAGCTTACCCAGTCGATCTTGGGCCGTATCCCTCAAACCAGCCTGTTTTTGAACCAAATAGAGTTCGTTTCCGGCCCAAAAATCCAATGGATAAAATTTTAAAACATCACATGCCAGTTTATCCGCTTCTTTAAACCTGCCTAACTTTCGAAGAATTGTTGTTTTAAGATTTAAACACTTGAGATTTTCTGCATTGCCCATCACTGATTTGTCACAAAACTCCAATCCCTTTTTGTAGTCATTTTTTAGGCAGGCCAATTCAGCCAGAGAATAGTTGCTGGCCCCACTCCAAGCCTGGCTCCATGTGGCTTTGTAAAACGCCTCGTAAGCCTCACTATATTTTTTCTGAGCCCTGAGGACAACTCCTAAATAATAGAAGGCTTCACCATCTTTAGGACTCGTATAGTTATGAGTGGCCCTCTTTAAAGCCAATCTAAACTTCTTTTCGGCCTCTTCATATTTCCCCCTTTTTAAAAATTGGATTCCCAGAGCCGTATTCGCTTGAACATTTCCCGGGTCTCTCTTCAAGATTTCATCATAATAGGGATCCGGCTCTAAGACAGGGCTGTAGACCTGCTCCAACCGTAATCCCGCTTGATAGAGTTCTTCGAGTGATTGGATAGTTTCAGGAGACGGCGCCGGCTTTACCGGTTCGGGAAGAGGTCTTCCTTTTCTTTTTACAGATTGGTAACCAATGAGCTCGTCCCCATCAGGAGAGAGAAGAACAACGCGCAGGGCATCTTTGTCAATTCCAATAGAGAGGGCGATGTTTTTTATAAAAGGTTTGGAAGGACCAATATCAAAAATCTCTTCATGAACTTTTTCTCCATCCAACTCGATTCGTGCTTTTGCGCCCTCATGTTGCCGGGTTGTGACAAATCCGATTTCAACGCTGTTAGGGGAATTCATTTCCAAATTTACGGCCGCCTCAATGTTCGCCTGTTTGACTCCTTTGATATTGTGTATGGGATACCAGTACTGTTTGACGGTCCGGAGTTCATACGGTTGAAGCCAGCTGTAGTCAGGTTGGTTATCTGAAAAAGCGCCAACCATAAGCTCGATATACGGACCATCAGTTTCAGTCAGAATTTCCTCCCACATCTTTCCCCTCTCACCAGTTCCCCAAGTCCAGAACTTTTTCCCGGGCACAAGGTGATGGTCGGCCACATGCACCACACCCGCCTCTCGACCGTGGTCGTAACCGGCAAGGAAATCATCCTCGTAATTCCAAGCAAATAATGACGTGGCTGAAGGATGGTTTTTCCACCAGCTGATATCGACTCCCTTAGTATAGTCCACACGATTGTATATCTGTCGTGAAACCGGCCATTCGGAAAATTGATTCTTTCCGTGATAGGTGGCAAATTCAGTTCCCGGTGGAAAGATAATTTGATAATCCTCATTGGTGTGGACCGCCACATTGGCCCAGCAGAGGATGGAATGGGCATAGGGGGTTCGGTTAAAAATCTTGATCGTAGCCTCAATGAAAGACCTATCCGGATACAGAGTCAAACCAACGAGCCATGTCATCCTGTGGCGGAGTTCTAACTCACCCACCCAGATGGTCTTGCTTCCATCATGATTTTCTTCCAGCACATAATCGACAGGCAAAAAGCTTGTGGCACGGTGATGGTGCGGGATGTTCCACTCCACGCCTCCTGAGAGCCATGCACCGAGCATTCCTATGAGAGCGGGTTTTATGACATGCTGACGGTAGAAAAAATCGTAATTATTCGATTTATCTAAGGCTGAAAAAATCCTTCCGCCGATTTCCGGCAAAACACACAATTGAATGTAGTCGTTTTCCAGATACAGGGCCTTATAGGATTTCTCTTGACGAACATCTGTCAGTTTATCATACATAGGATAAGGATAGACCGGACCTTTAGCACCCTGATAAGCTCGGCCTTCATAAAACCTCGGGAGTTTGTCAGCCTGTCCAATAAGATAAGTTGGGATGACTAAATCCTCTTCCCAGATTTTGACTTTTCCCTCCCATTCCACAGATGCTCTGCACAAAAAAACAAGAGAGAAAAAAACAAGGAAAAGAATAGAGATTAATTTTCGGCCCGTGTGATTACAGTCTTCCATTTAATCCTCTTTGAGTGTAAAGTTGTTTTTTGTCTTATTATTTATGCCAGACAGCTCAAACTGTCAACTCTGGGGATTTTCAACTGGCAAAACGAATGCCGAGCATTCACGAACTCAGCTGCAAATTTTTCAGGTTAAGTTGTTGATTTGGATGCAAGATATGGGGGGGGAAAATGGCGGGGCCGACGAGACTTGAACTCGCGACCTCCGGCGTGACAGGCCGGCGTTCTAACCAAACTGAACTACGAC
>CAZLLG010000081.1:0-12697 GCA_964560275.1 uncultured Eubacteriales bacterium
GTACAGTGCGGCCATATCGCTGAACCGGAAAAATTTGGAAAGCCAGCAGAATTATCAGCAAATAGCGGGAATCGGTGTCAAGGTCAACCGGGAACCCGAGGTGCTGAGCACCATTGTCAGCGGAGTTCAAGAAGCCGTGGGCCGGGTGGCCACAGTCAACATCGCTTTTGACCCAAGTCTGTCTGATTCCAAGTACAGCTCCAGCCCCATATTTGCCGTTTTTGGTGCACTAGATTTGTCGTTTATTGTCAAGATTGTCCTGAGCCTTTTTGCCATTCTGTTTACCTACGACGTCATCGTCGGTGAAAAAGAGAGGGGGACATTAAAGCTCGCTCTCTCCAACCGGGTGCCGAGAGACAGGCTGATCCTGGGAAAAGCCATCGGCGGATTCATCAGCCTTCTTATCCCTTTGGTCATACCTATGGTGTTGGGACTTCTCGTCCTGATGATCTATCCAAACGTCTCTTTTTCCGGTCAGGACTGGTCAAGACTTGCTCTCATCTTCATCATGTTCCTGCTTTACCTTTCCGTATTCTTTTGCCTGGGACTCTTTGTTTCAGCCCGGACATCCCGGTCATCGACAAGTTTTTTGCTTCTGCTCTTTATCTGGGTCACCTTTGTCACGATCATTCCAAAGGCGGCCGTGATGATTGCCGGTCAGATAAAGCCCATCCCTTCGGTTCACGAGATCACCGCTCAGAAAGATGCTTACCTTCAGGAAATACAGAAGGAGGCTTTTGAGGGGCGGGACCAGTATTTTAAAGAACATCCCAGGCCCGAAGATCCGGAGGCACTAAAACGCTGGAATGAGGATATCCAGGAATGGGCCGCGGGATTCCAGCAGGAACTCACGACAAAGATCGATGAAAGGAATGCCGCTATCGAGAGAGATTACCAGTTGAAAATGAGGGGGCAGGAAAAACTGGCTGTCAATCTGTCGCGCATCTCACCGGCTTCGGCTTTGATGTTCGGCTCCATGAGCCTGGCCAGAACGGGTATCAGCGAATATGAACGTTTCCTGAACTCCATAAGAACCTATAAACCCATTTTTACGAAGTGGATTAACGAAAAACTTTTCTCAGAAGACCAAGAATCCCTGCCGAATCTGGATGATATGCCTCAGGTCGAATTTTTGCCCGAAGAGCTCGGGGATTCCTTTAAACGCATGCTGCCTGACCTGGTGCTGATGGTCTTTCTCATCATCCTGTTTTTCGTGGGTGCCTATATCTCGTTCCTCAAATACGATGTACGCTGAGGAATCCTAAAATGATAAAAGAGAGGAAATCATGTTAGAAGCGAAAGATTTAACAAAAAAATACGAAGACGGCATTGTGGCTCTCGATCATTTGAATCTCCAGGTCGAACCCGGAGAAATCTTCTGCATGTTCGGGGCCAATGGGGCCGGTAAGACTACAGCCATAAATTGTTTTCTGAACTTTATTCAACCGACGGAAGGAACGGCTTTCATTGAAGGCATCGGCATCACGAAAGAACCCTTGAAAGCTAAAGATTTTGTATCCTTTGTTTCCGAGAATGTCATGCTCTACCGAAACTTCTCAGCTTTCCAGAACATCAATTATTTTTCAAAATTGGCCGGCAAAAGAAATCTGGGCCGGGATGATTTTGCTCAGGCCATGGCGCGTGTCGGACTCCAGAAAGAAGCCTTCAACATGCGGACAAAGAATTTCTCTAAAGGTATGCGCCAAAAACTGGGCATTGCCATCGCAATAGTCAAAGATGCGCCCAACATCATCCTCGATGAGCCCACTTCGGGTTTGGATCCGAGATCCGGCCAGGAATTTCTAGGGCTGCTGAGTGAGCTTCGGGATAAGGGCAAATCCATTTTTATGTCCACTCATGATATTTTCCGGGCTAAGTTTGTGGCCGACAGGGTTGGATTTATGCTCAAGGGAAAACTGGTCATGCTGAAAAACAAAGAGGAGTTGGCTGATGAAGACCTCAACCAGTTGTACATCGAGTACATGCATGAGTTTTCCGGGGCAGAATAACTCTCTTTTTCAATAATTTTCTTAATCTTTTTGAGGAGGGCAGATTTAAAGTCAGGATGAACCTGAAAACCCATTGATTCGGCTTTCCGCAGGAAATCTAAAGCCTTTCTGTATTTTTCCAGCCTGAAATAGACCACAGCAAGGTTGTTACAGGTTTGGGCATTCTCAGGGTCGATAGCAATCGCCCGTTCGTAAGCGCCTGCGGCTTGAACAAGCAGGTTTTCTTTGTAGAAAAAATTAGCCAGATTCATTTGAGCCTCAATAAAGTCCGGATTCAGATTAAGGGCGTTTTCATAAGCCTTTTGGGCCTCTTCGGTCTTGTCTTCTCGTTCCTTAAGGATGCCCAAAAGATTGTATGGATCCGCAAGTTCTGAGTCGTGTTCGATGGCTTTGTTTGCCTCCGCTTCAGCTTGATCGAACATATTTAGAGAGAGAAAAGCCGATGCCCGGTTAAAGTGGGCAATGGCGTAATCGGGTTTTAGGGCTATGGCCTTTTCGCAGGCGGATAAGGCCTCATCGAAAAGGCCCATCTCCAGGTAAGCAGAAGCAAGATTTGCATACGCTTCGAAATAATTCCCGTTAAGAGATATGGCCCTGTTAAATGCCTCTATCGCGGCTTCAATTTCTCCTGAAGTCAAATACACACGGCCCAAATTGTAAAACGCCTGAAAAAATGAGGGATTGAGTTCGATGGCTTTTGTGTATTCTTCTATGGCTTTCTCGGGCAAATTTTTATTCAAAAAAACGCTGCCCAAATTATTGTGCGCGCCCCAAAGTCCGGGGTCGAGAGACAGGGCCTTTAAAGAAACCTCTTCTGCTTCCTTGTATTCTTCTTTGACAATCAGGGCCGCCCCCAAAGTCGTCAAAGCCTCGGGTAGTTCTGGAAAGATGCGAAGGGCAGTTCTGACTTCATCGATGGAGTGATCCACACGATCCAATTCTAGATAGAGATGCCCCAGATTGGAATAGGCCTTGGCATAATTCGGATCGAGTGCTATGGCCTTTTTATATTCTTCTATGGCTTTTTTTTTCATGCCTTTTTTTTTGTACGCAATGCCGAGGTTGTAGTGGACTTCGGTTTTATTCGGTTGGAGCTCCAGAACTTTAAAATACTGCTCGATCGCTTCATCTATCCTCCCTGTACGGCGGTAGGCAATGCCGAGAAGATTGTAGCTTTCGGGCGAATTTGGATCGATTTCAACAGCATGGAGACTTTCTCTGATCATGGGAGCATAGTTCTCCATTTCCAGGTAGAAGAGGGCCAGCATGATGTGAACATCCAATTCTTTCAGGCTTAAAGCTTTTCTCTGTTTATAGAGTGAAATGGCTTCGTCTATTTTTTCCCCGGGCAAGGGAAAAATAAAGGGATTAAAATACCGGAGTCTGTTCAGAAGAATGATCTCTCGTGTAAATTCGTCAAATTTCACATCGGCAAAATTGGAGCTCATGATGGAGCCTGACTCGTTGAGGTCGATGGCGCCGAATATGTGGCAGAGTTCATGAAGGAGAGTATTTCTCTCTGAGGACACGAACTCATTTTCCCGGAGAAGGATATAACCATTGAGGTAGGACGCGGCTCCATTCAGATTGGAACTCAAATTGGTTTGATCCGTAAGGCCAAGGACGATGTCACACTCTGTATGGGAGACAGAGCCTTGAAGGTCGTTGAGAAGAACCATTAAAGAGATATGTGAGTTTTTTGAGGTCCAGAATCCTATATCTTTGATCTCAAATCGAATCTCAAAATTTTTCTCGAATACATTTGAAGCACTGGAAACTAGTCGGTTCACTTCCGTTCTCCAGTCGTCTTTTTTCCTGTATTCCTCATCCACGACGACCTTGAGAGTGACAGTCCGGATGGATTGAATTTGAGGAAGAACGGTTTTTAGGGGGAGGAAAAGAAAAACAGAAAAAAGAAAAACTTTTACGGATCTCACACTCTAACTATATCATTGGAACCACAAGGGACACTACACCTAATTCTGAAAAAATCGAACGTTCTCTTGAAAATATTAAGCTGCTTTGGTAAAATAATCTTGGCATCAGGAGAGGCCTGAAGCGATTCGGGTCCGGCAACCTGGGGCGGACACCCAAGGTGCCACTCGCAAGAGGCGAGGATGTGGTCGCGAAAGTGACAACCAAATGTCCGAAGCGAACCCGCTTTCCTGATGTTGGAAAAGCGGGTTTTTTTTCGCTCCCACACATCCTCCAAAGGCACCCTGTCACCCCAAATTTGACCAGGAGGTTCAGAATGCCAGAATCTAGAACTTTGTATCTTTTAATATTTGGAGGACGATAGTATGAATAAACATGATTTTCTTTTTACTTCGGAGTCGGTGGCGGAAGGCCATCCCGATAAGCTCTGTGATCAGATATCGGATGCGGTCCTGGATGCGATCATCGCAAATTCATCCAATCCTCAGATGGCTCATGCGGCTATCGAAAGTTTAGCCACCACACAGCATCTGACGCTGGCCGGAGAGTACAGTGTGTCCGGTCAAAAAACTGAACTCGATTTCGAAACGCTTGTACGCGGGGTGATTGCAGATGTGGGTTTCGATAATCCTGAATACAACTTTGATAACAACTCCTGCAAAATTATAAATATTCTGCACTCTCAATCGGAAGACATCCGTGAAATGGTTGACAGTGGGGGTGCGGGCGACCAGGGGCTCATGTTTGGCTATGCGGTCGATGAAACTCCTGAACTCATGCCGCTTCCCATCCTGATGGCCCACAGGCTTATCGAAAGAATGGATTCTGCCCGGATAGAGAAACAAATCGACTACCTCAAACCGGATGGGAAATCTCAGGTGACAATCAAATATGAGAAGGGCAAGCCTGTGGCAGTAAAAAAGGTGGTCCTGGCTGTTCCCTATGATAAGGATATCGAAAAATCGAGTGTCAAGCATGATCTCTATGAGGGCGTGGTGAATCCTGTGATCGAAAAATACGGCTGTGAGTACAGTGCTCAGTTTGAGGGGCTTGAGGCCAACTTTATCGTAAATGGGAAGGGATCCTGGAATAACGGCGGGCCTGATTCTGATACGGGTTTGACCGGACGGAAGATTATCGTCGACACCTATGGCGGGATGGGACGTCACGGAGGAGGATGTTTCTCCGGAAAGGACCCGAGCAAAGTTGACCGATCGGCGTCGTATATGGCCAGGTATGTCGCCAAAAATATTGTGGCGGCCGGACTGGCTAAAAGATGTGAAATCCAGCTGGCGTATGTTATCGGCGTGAAAGAGCCCGTATCCGTACTGATCGAAACATTTGACACAGGTGTTGTGCCCGATCATAGGCTGGAGGAAGGCGTGAAGGAGCTTTTTGATTTAACTCCTCAGGGGATCATAAAACAGCTGGATCTCAATCGGCCTATTTTTAGAAAAACCTCATACTACGGCCATTTTGGGAGAGAACTCGAGAATTTTACCTGGGAGAAGACAGACAGAGTCGAAGATCTCAAAGCTTTTTTTAAAACCTGATTGATTCTGCAAATAAAATCGGTTCAAAGAATTTTGAAAATATAGATGTACATATCGTTCTTTTCTAGAAAAGTTTCGATGCGGTCGAGTTTATAACCGGCTGCCTTCATCTGGGCTTCCATCTGCTCCGGCGTGGTGGTTTCTGGACTGCTTCCATCCAGCGAAACCCATTCACCGATCGCGAGGATTCCTTCGGGTTTGAGCGCCGGCCTGGCATTCTTCAGGAGGGCGACCGGATCGTCGAAATGATGGTAGGCAGAGATTATAAAAATCAAATCCAGCTCTCCCTCTGGCAGTTTTGGGTCGGAGACGTCCCCTAGAATTGTCTTTACATTTTTCAGTCCACCCCGCTCGCATCTTCTCTCCAGATATTTGAGGGCGGTTGCATCGATGTCTTCCGCATAGACTTTTCCACTTTCTCCCACGCGCACGGCCAGTTGAACAACATAGCGTCCTCGTCCGGCTCCGATCTCGGCTACAACCATACCTTTTTTTACTCCGATGGCGTCCATCACCTGGTTGGGTGGCTGCAGGCGGTTCAGTCTGGCCTCATTGGCATTGTCAGGCTTAAGGACATCTTGTGGATTCTGAGTATTTGCAGTCCCTAATGGAATAAAGAAAAGAGATAATCCAAGAATAGTGATAAGCTGTTTTTTTAATAGCATAAAAATACCTCTTAATATTTTATTTTTTTCGTCCTGGATTCAGTGCTGCCTATTTTGAAGATGACCTCTTTCACTTCCCCTTTTTCAATTAAAATGAACCTGAAATATCCGAGCTCCTCATGCCGTATAAAAAAAGTATCTGAGAGGGGCTGCAGTGACTTCTTTCCTTCCGTAGATGCATGCCCAATGGAGAGCGGTGGCTCCTAATCCGCCATCGACCGTGTTGATGAGTTTCGGATTTTTCTGGAGCAGGGATTTGACTTTTGAGGTTTCCCCGGATTTGGCTGCGTCGATGATGTTTTTTTCTTGTGCAGAAATAAAGGCCAATAAAAGAAAAAGACTGGCTGTCAAAATAACGAGTTTTTTATTCATCTGGATATCCTTAGAAAGAAATGGTGTCGTTATTAATTACGGATTGAGGCTCACTTATGTTTAAGATTTATGTCCAGCTGTTCTTGGAGGTCTGCGGCTGATGTTACAGGGAGTTGGCAGGTGAAGTTTTCGCAGACATAGGCTGCGGCCTTTCCATCCACAAGTGTTCTTCCCGCAAGGAGAGGGATTTTTTTGATTATGTTTTTTGTCTCGATCGAATCCGTGTCCAAAAAGGCCGTGACACAAGAAGGACTATACGAGCTCTGGATTGTCCGGAGGAGTTCCTTACTGTTCTTGGAATTCTTTTTCCCCACAATCGCGATTTCCTTTATGGGATGAAGTGAAAAATCCGCGGCCAAAAAAAGAGACAAGAAGGCTTGGGGAAAGCGTTCCATGAAATTTGCGTTGGCCTGGAGTGTTTGAGTAGCCTTTTTATAGAAATCGTCTCTATTTAGAAGCCTGCTCAGCCGCAGGAGTGTTTCTGCGGCTAAGGCAGTGGGAGAGGGGATTGCGCTGTCAGTAGCGGATTTTGTTCTCACGATGAGATTTTCATGGAGGTGTCCTGTGTCGAAAAAACCGTAAGATTTTTTGTCCCAAAATTGGTGAATCATTGAATCTGCAACATTTTCGGCAAAAAATAACCATTTTGTCTCGAAACCGGCCTCATATAGGTCTGTAAGAGCGCGGATCGTATACGCGTAATCTTCCAGGTAGGCAAAAAACTTACTCAAACCACTGCGATACGTGCGCAAGAGATAATTCTCCTCGGTCCACAACTCCCTTTTGATGAATTGGGCTGCTTTGGTGGCTGCTTCTAGATATTTAGAACTATCGAGTATCCGGTATGCTTGTGCGAATGCGGAAATCATCAGTGCATTCCAAGATGTGATGATCTTGTCGTCGAGTCCCGGACGAACTCTGCGGCGGCGAAAATCTAGGAGTTTTTCACGCGCATTTTTAAGAATGCCTTCCAATTTGTCACTATCGATTCCGAAATTTTGAGAAAATTCAGGTAGAGAAAAGGCGGATTGAAGGTGGAGGATGTTTTGTCCTTGATGATAGCTTTCCCGGGAGGAAAAGTTCCCTGATTTCTTTATGTTGTAGATTTTTGAGAAGATTTCTGTGGCGTCTTTACCCAGAACACTCAGAATCTCATCGAACGTCCAGGTGTAGTAAATGCCTTCCTGTCCTTCGCTGTCGGCATCTTCACTCGAATAGAACGCTCCGGATTTATCGGTCATCGTTCTTTGGACATAAACGAGAATTTCTTCGGCTGTCCTCGCGTATGTCAACTTGTTTGTGATTTGAAAGGCTTCGAGATAAGCAGCGGCGAGGAGTGCATTGTCATAGAGCATTTTTTCGAAGTGGGGGACAAGCCACTTCTCATCTGTGGAGTACCTGTGAAAGCCTCCACCTAGGTGGTCGTACATCCCTCCCCTGGACATTTTATCCAGTGTGGAGGTTGCCATCGCGAGAGAATCTTTATTCCCTGTGTGGAAGTGAAAGCGGAGGAGCAGGCGGATGGCATTGGTCGGTGGAAATTTTGGTGCGGCGGAGAATCCACCCCATTTGGGATCAAAAGATTCTTTAAGCTGGTTTGCGGCCGTTTCAAGAAGCTTGTCCGAGATTTGTATATGTGGAGATTGGTGTGGAGTGATTGACGTCCTTTCTGCAATAGCTTTGTGAAGTGAATCAGCATCGAGGAGCAGATGTTTTCGTTCGTTTGGGCTCTGCCACTTTTCATGGATAAGAGAAATAATCTTTTTAAAACCCATGCGGCCCCATTTGTCTTCGGGAGGAAAATATGTGCCGCCGTAGAAGGGCTTGAGATCGGGAGTGAGAAAAACCGTCATGGGCCAGCCGCCGCTTCCTGAAATGGCAATTACGGCCGACATATAGATTTCATCTAAATCGGGACGTTCCTCCCGATCGACCTTGATGGAAATGAAGTGAGTGTTTAAAATCTTGGCGATATCCTCATTTTCGAAGGATTCATGTTCCATGACGTGGCACCAGTGACAGGCCGCATAGCCGATGGAGAGAAAAATTGGCTTATTGTCTTGTTTGGACTTCTCGAGCGCCTCTTTTCCCCAGGGGTACCAATTAACGGGGTTGTGGGCGTGCTGAAGGAGATAGGGGCTGGTCTCTTCGCCGAGTTTGTTCATAAATGCAGTTGATTAATTGCCAATTTTGTTGAGAAGGGAATTAAAATCGGATTCGGTAAACAAATTCTCAAATATCGGCCAGGTTTTTAGAAAAATTAGCCATGGAGTGCGTTCGTCAAGGGCTTTTTTAAGGAGTTCGATGGCCTTTGTTTTTTCGCCCAAACCCGCATAAAGTGCTGCTTTATAATATGGAGGAACATACTTTTTTTTCGAGAGCTTATTCAATTCCAATACCATTTTTTCTGCCTTCTCTTTTTCTTCTGACCGGGCATAAGCGATCCCAAGATAAGCCGCTGCTCCGGCATCATCCTTGACAAGCCTTCTCGCATGCTGGAATTCTGACACGGCCTCCGAAAACTTGTTCTTTTGAAGGAAAACAAGTCCGCAGACAACGTGCGCCACATGATAGTTTAAGTCCATCTCGAGAGCTCTCTGACAATGCTCTTCAGCAAGGTCGTTCTCTCCGGCAAGATACAAAACCCAGCCAGCGGCTGCACTGATGACTACCGAAAGTGGATCCAACTCCCGCGCTTTGTTCATCTCGGCCAAAGCCTCATCATGCCGCCCCACAGCCGTCAGATAAAATGCATACCAGTGATGAGCCGATGCGTAGTTGGGATTAAGGTGAATGGATTTTTTAAAGGCACCTTCGGCTGCCGACAAATCCCAATCATAAAAGAGATAGATGCATCCCAGAGATGCATGTGCTTCTCCTAAGTTGTTATCGAGCTCCAGGGCTTTTTCAACAGCGGCTTTAGCCTCTTTATAGACCTCTTTTCCGGGGAGAAAGTTGTAGTAGCCAAGGGAGTGATAGGCATCGGAAAGACCTGCATAACACAGGGCGTATAGGGGTTCCTGTTCAATCCCTTTCTTAAAATAAACAATGCTTTTCCTGAGCGCCTCCTCCGTTCGTTTATTCCAGAAAAAACGGCCCTTTAGATAGAAGTTGTATGCTTCGGGATTCTCCTGGTATCTCTTGGCGAGTGCCTCCTTCCTCTCTCCAAGGAGCTTAACTTTAAGATTGTCGAAAATGGCCTGTGTGATTTCATCCTGGACGGCAAAAACATCGTCCATCTCCCGATCATACTTTTCTGACCACATGTGAAATCCGTCCGAGACATTGATGAGCTGGGCGATAATTCGAATCCTATTACCGGCTTTTCTGACACTTCCTTCAAGAATCGTTTTGACATGGAGTTCCTTGCCGATATCGATGGCATTGACATTTTTATTTTTAAATGCAAACGCTGAGGTCCTGGCTACGATCCGCAATTTCTCGACGTGAGCGAGTGCATGGATGATCTCCTCAGCGATTCCATCACAGAAATATTCCTGATCCGTATCGGCGCTCATATTGGCGAATGGAAGCACAGCGATGGAGTTTTTCCATTCAGATGAACTTTTTGTTTCAGTTTTGGATTTTCCAATCTCGTCTAGGTCATTCCAGATTTCCTCTGCTTCGTGATACCGCTTCTCTTTAGTCTTTTCCATACATTTAAATATGATCCGGGAGAGAGATTCCGGAACATGAACGTTGAGTTCCCCGGGATTGATCGGGATTTCGCTCTTGTGTTTAATGCCGACCGAGTAGGGTGTATCTCCTATAAATGGAACGACTCCAGTGACCATTTCATACAGGATAACTCCTAACGAGTAGAGATCGGTGCGATGGTCGATCTCTAATCCTTCCACCTGTTCGGGCGACATATACTCCGGAGTTCCGATAGTCATGCCTGATTCTGTGATCCCCTTCGACTTTATCGTTTGGGCAATGCCAAAGTCCATAATGCGGACGTTTCCATTATCATCTATCATGACATTTTTTGGCTTGAGATCGCGGTGGACAATTCCATGGCTGTGGGCCTCGTCGAGTCCCTCGCAGATCTGTTTGGCAATGGCCACAGAAGTATCGACAGATAGGTGTTTCGACCTTCTGATAAACCTTTTTAAATCTCCACCAGGGACAAATTCCATTGTTATAAAGTAGTTTTCTCCGTCTTTGTTCAGGTCGAACATGCGGCAGACATTTTTGTGGCTGATTTTCCGCGCCGTTTTCAGCTCATTCCGGAACCGTTCGATGGTTTTCAAATCGGAGGCAATTTCCGGTTTTATGAGTTTGAGGGCGACCTTTTCGTTGATTCTTTTATCCAGAACTTTAAAAACACGCCCCATCCCCCCAAAGCCAATCTCTTCGATAATCTGGTACCTATCGGCAAAAGTCGTGCCTGTAGTATATTCGTCTTTAGGGACTTCAAAAGTGGTGTAGTGAGAGACTTTTGTTTCACCCAAGGAGGGGAGTCTGGTCCCGCAGTCCCCGCAGAACTGCTGGGTGTCCGTATTTTTTGCGCGGCATTTCGGACACTCGGTTGTCACTGTTCCCACACCTCCTATGTGATTATAAAATATCCGTTTGTGAGAGACCTGTCAACAAAATCAACGAAGTGGCGACTTAACATTTGACATTTTTTAATTATGCGGACATCATACTTATCTCCAGAGCAACCGATTATGGAATATTCCCCTTTGCTTGCAATTTTCACAGGAGTCTTCGAATTTATTGCCGCACTTTTTGTTTTTTCGAGTCCGGGGAGGAAGCGGATTCTCTATCCAACCGGTCTCCTGCTTCTTCTTCTGGCAGGGTACCAATTTTCAGAAGTGGCTGTTTGCTACAATCCCGGCCAGCTGCTTTTTGCCAGAATTGCATTTTTTGATATCACCTGGCTTCCTCCTCTTGCCATGTGGTTGGGATTGCAGCTGTTTGCAGCTCGAAAAAAATGGATGGCTATTATCCCTTTGACATATTTTGCTGTAGGATTTGTCCTTGCGACTTGGGTTATGGTGGATCCAAGGTGCGTGACAAAATCTGTTTGTGAAATAGTTGTCGCCCGCTACATTTCTCCTAATCCTTTTGACATCGTCTATGCCCTATATTATCAAAGCGGACTTTTGGTTCTTATTTTTGGGACAGCCGTTGGATTGGCTTATGAGTCCGATCAAGTGCTGCGAAAACACCTGGCCAATCTCCAGGTTGGGATTTTAGGATTTGTTCTGCCGTCACTTGTCGTTCGCATTGTGGTTTCAAATTCGGGTGGGCTCACGGCTTCTGTGATGTGTCACTTTGCCTTGCTCTTAGCGGTGTCCCTGGTCTTCCTTATTTTACGCGAACGTCGATGGGCAGGGGTAAAAGATCGCCTCTTAACATCCAGCAATAATTAAGATGATGTCCCTCTAATTCAGATTATCGTTATTTGTCCCGGTCCTCAAATGCCAGCATGAGTTGATGGGAGCAGATAAAAATCGTCATCATGTCGGCGATCTCTTTTTCGCTCATGCCGTTTTTGATATAGAGGTCGAATGGGATTTTGGATCCGCGCATCCGCCCTTTGATGTATTGGGCGATAAAACTCCCTTCTTTTTCGATTGCACGGCATTTTCTCAACATAACCTCATCGGCGATTATATCCGCTAAAAAACCAAATCGCTCCTTGGATTTATCGATAAATGTGTAATGCTCGTCTTTGAGGATGCCCCGGAAGATTTTCTCCGGTTCCTTTTGGTCCAGATAAAAAATTCCCATATTTTCTTCTGATTCTTTGTCCTCTAAAATTATAGCGATACTCCCCACATCGGGGATATAGAAAAAGTCTTTTATTTCAGTCTCACCCACAACCGTATCGACTTTGAAAATATCATTGTTCATCACATTGGTCAGCTCGAATTTTCTTTTTACAATCTGGCGTTTGGTCCTGCCAATTGTTGTCCATAAAGAGAAACGGTAGCGAGACAGATTATTAAAAAGAGAGTTTTAAAATGTTTCAGAATCGAGCGCCTAAAATAATATAATAAGAATTTATATAGCATAGGAAATCTCCAATAGCAAAGGGGAGGATTTTGCCAATGGCCAACCGGATGGTGGTGGGAGACATGGACATTTGTACATCAGCTGCCTGCCGATGTTTTAAAAAAGGTTGGCTCTGAGAATGCGGCCAGATTGTACA
>CAZLLG010000082.1:0-6658 GCA_964560275.1 uncultured Eubacteriales bacterium
GAGACTTCCCCTCTTCCTCTACTAACCTGACTTCGAAGCCATCTTCACTATATTTTTTTTCAACATCTTGGGCTTCATTTTTTGTCTCATAGATCACTTTATCCCACATGAATTTTTTTCCGTCTATTATCCGGGAAGAATCTGGCATAAAACACTCCCTCTCTATTACATTTTATATGGGCTGGGCCCCAGTTTTTTGACCTGTTCCGTAAAATCCTTCATCACCTGAGCAAATTTTGGACCTTCAGACGCCGACACCCATTCCAATCTAAATCTTTCCTCTTCTATTCCAAAATCTTCAAGCATGAGATTTATGGCCTCAGCTCTTTTTTCTGTTTTCAAATTTCCATCTTCATAATGACAGTCGCCTGGGTGACATCCACAGATAATGACACCATCAGCCCCTTTTGTCAGGGAATCAATCACTAAGTTGGCATGCACCATGCTCGAACACATGACTCTGATGATTCTGACATTTGGCGGATACTGAAGTCTGGATACTCCAGCAAGATCCGCTCCGGTATAAGAACACCAGTTACAACAGAAACTTATAATTAAGGGTTCGTAATCATCTTGCATAATTATACTCCTAAAGCTGCACTGGCTTGAGCCCCAATCTGTTCCAGTGTAAAGCCTTTGACAAATACTCCCTTCTTTGGACATGTAGCCATGCAGCAACCACAACCTTTACAAGCAGTTTCATTGACCTCGATAGTCTTTTTTATTTGACCCTCTTTCATGTACTCGATTAATGTAATCGCCTGATAGGGGCAGGGTTCGACACAGTAGGCACAGCCATCGCAGTTTTCATCGATCACCTCAGAGATTGTGGCCTCAAGCTCAATACTGTCTTTTGCAAGTACTGTTGCTGCCCTTGAAGCTGTGGCTTGAGCTTGAATGATACTTTCGTCTACGGCTTTTGCCGAATGGGCCAATCCGCATAAATACACACCGTCCGTGGCAAAATCGACCGGGCGGAGTTTCATATGGGCTTCTAAGAAAAATTTATCCTGGTTGAGTGGAACCTTTAAAAATTGCCCAAGATCTTCATTCCCCTCATCGGCAACAATTCCTGTGGACAGCACAACGAGATCAGCTGAGAGTTCAATTGGCAAATTTAAGGTTTGGTCAAACACCTCCACTTTTAATCCATCTCCGTTTTGTGACACTTCCGGTTTTTTGTCTTCATCGTATCTCATGAACATGACATGCTTTCTTCTGGCTTCGGTGTAAAACTTTTCTCTGAATCCATATGTCCTCACATCCCGGAAGAGGATATACACGTTGGAGTCAGGGGATATTTCTTTTATTTTTAAAGCATTTTTTACGGCTTCCGAACAGCAGATCCGTGAACAGTAAGGCCTTTCCTCATCCCGGGATCCGACACACTGAATCATGACGATGTTCTTAGGGATATCCATGTTTCCAGGGCTCGACCAATCTCCATCTGGAGCAAGACGCTGTTCCAGCTCAAGCTGCGTGACAACAGAATCATTCTCTCCATACAGATATTCCGTCGGCTTATAGGGCTGCGCGCCTGTGGCCACAACCACCACACCATGGTCAAATTCTGTCGAATTTCCATTGATGGATAGAGTTGTTTTAAAGCTCCCGATGGAACCTTCGATGTTTTCGATAGTGGCCTGAGTGTACAGGTTGATTTTGTCTGATTTATTGACCTCTTCGATCAAGGTGGTCAATTCCTTCTGAGGATCAGCTTGATTCAGCAGATAGTGGATGTTTTTCAGGTTCCCTCCCAACTCTTTCTCTTTCTCCACAAGATGGACATCATATCCCTGGCTGCTCAATTCAATGGCAGACGCCATACCAGATACGCCACCGCCAACGACAAGCGCAGATTTCACGAGGGGGACATACCTTTTTTGAAGAGGCTCCAGCAGTCGAGCTTTGGCTACGGCCATGCGCACCAGATCATTAGATTTGACTGTCGCTTTTTCAGGCTCATTCATGTGGACCCAGGAGCACTGGTCTCTAATGTTGGCCATCTCAAAAAGATAAGGATTCAGACCGGCCTCACGCATGGTGTTCCTGAACAGAGGTTCGTGTGTCCTCGGCGTGCAGGAAGCTACTATCAAACGGTTGAGATTGTGCTCTTTGATGAGGTCTTTGATCAACTCCTGTGTGTCATTGGAACATGTGTAGAGATTGTTGTCTGCATAGACAACATTGGGCAGAGTCTTGGCGTATTCGACGACACTGGGAACATTGACAACTCCGGCAATATTGGTTCCGCAATGACAGACAAAAACACCTATTCTTGGTTCTTGACCCTCAACGTCAATTTCAGGAGGAAATTCTTTTTTCTTAAGAAGGCTGCCTTTTTCATCTTTCAAGAGCGCAAGGACTTTAGAGGAGGCTCCTGACGCCTGCATAATGGTCTCGGGGATATCCTTTGGTTCTGTAAAAGGTCCGGCAACATAAACTCCCTCCCGTGTCGATTCTACAGGATTGAAAGGCGACGTCTGACAGAAATTGTATTCATTGAGTTCTAATCCATATTTTTTGGCGATGTCCTGGGCCGATTTGGGAGGCAGAATACCTACGGACAGCACGACCAGGTCATACTCCCGGGAAATCTTTTTGTCTTCTTCATCCAGATACTCAACAATGAGGTTTTGGGTTTCAGGCACCTCTTCGATCTTCGGGGGTCGGCACCGTATGTAATTGACATTGAGTTCTTTTCCCTTCTGGTAATATTCGTCAAATCCCTTCCCATAGGCACGCATGTCCATAAAAAAGATGTCGCAATCCAAATCATGGCTCGCGTGTTCTTTGGCTATGATGGCCTCCTTAGTGGCATACATGCAGCAGACCGATGAACAGTAATCCCGGTCACAGTCGCGTGAGCCGACACATTGTATAAAAGCGATTCTTTTGGGTTCTGTTTCATCACTTGGTCTCAAAACATGGCCGAGAAAAGGGCCTGTTGCTGATAGGATTCTTTCGAATTCAATCGATGTCACTACATTGGGATAGACACCATATCCCAGGTCTTCTTTCTCTTTGGGATCGAACAAATCGAATCCGGGAGACAAAATGACGGCCCCTACATTTAAATCCAGCACTTTTTCTTTCTGTTCATGGTCGATGGCATCTGCTTCACAGTATTCCTTGCAGATTTCACATGAGTCCGTAAGTATGTGGGCACAGTAGCGCTCATCGATGGTGGCCTTATTGGGGACAGCTTGAGGATATGGAATATAAACCGCTGATCTCTGCATCAACCTTTCATTGTACTCATCATGGATGGGAATGGGTGTGTTTTTGCTGATCTCTGTAAGCTTGATTCTACTGGTTGGACAGATATGAGCACAGGCCCCGCATGTCTGGCAGACATCTGAGAGAGCATCAAAGGGTGGTCCTACAATCCGCTTGGATCCGCGGTTAGAAAAATTAACAGCGCTGATGCCCATTCTCTCCTGACAGACCCTCACACACAGCCCGCAGAGAAAACAGTCATCATCTTTCTTCTCTATCCGGGTCTCTGTAACGCCAAGTTCTTCAGCGATAACCTGGATAGCCTTCGAATCTGGACACCGGGCCAATAAAAGTTCAGCTATGACTTTACGTGTTTTGACGACTTCCTCAGTATCCGTCTGGACTTTCAGTCCATCGGTGGCCGGATAGGTGCAAGAGGCCTGAATGGAACTCCGTCCATTCATAGACACTTCTACCAAACACAGCCGGCATGCTCCGTAGGGCACGAGTGCTTTGTGATGACAGAGTGTCGGTACTTTTTGCCCGGCGCTTTCAAGACATTCCAGAACTGTTTGGCCTTTTGGAAATTCGCCCTCTATACCGTTGATTGTCAGCTTAACCACTGTGGTTACTCCTTCTTTTCAAGATCACATCTCAGGCAGCGTTTGGCCTCGGCTTGAGCCTCGGCTTCGCTGAATCCCAGTTCAACCTCTTTAAAACAAGTGGCCCTTTGATCGACGGGAAGAGATGGCATTTCTGGCCTTTTGAGGTTTTTGGATTCTTCCTCAGAGAGTTCAGTGGCCTCAACACGGGCCACTGGACGGGTGACGTCATAAATTGGATCCAGTTTCTCTCTGCGGATATATTTATCTATCATTTGAGCAGCAACTTTTCCATGAGCCATGGCTCCAGTCACTGTATTTGGTCCGGACACAGCATCTCCGCCAGCAAAAACTCCGTCCAAATTCGTTAAAAGAGTTTCGGGATTGACCTCGATCGTGCTCCAACTGGAAATCTTCAGGCCGTCTCCATTAACCATGGGGGACACATCGGGTTTTTGACTGATAGCCAGGATGAGGGTGTCGACATCTGCTTTAAATTGAGATCCTTCGAGGGGGACAGGTCGCCTACGTCCACTCTCATCCATGTCGCCCAGCTCCATCCGGATACACTCAATGGCTTCGATTTTCCCATTCTTGGAAAAGACTTTTATAGGGGCTACAAGAATCTCGATATTTATGCCTTCCAGGAGAGCTTCTTCAATTTCACTTTCAATAGCAGGCATTTCCGCTCTTGTTCTTCGGTAAAAAATACTCGTGTCTTTCCCCAATCGTTTGGCCACACGGGCCGCATCTATTGCCGAATTCCCCCCACCGATAACGACTACCTTGTCCCCAAGATTGACGTTGTTCCCGAGATTGTAATTCCTCAGGAATTCTACGGCATCCAGAACTCCTTCGGAATCCTCGTCGGGAATATTCATCTTTAATCCCTCGTGAGCCCCGATGGCGATAAAGACGGCATCATGTTCTCCCTGAATTTTATCGAGTGAGATATCTTGTCCTATTTTAACATTCGTTTTAAATTCGACCCCTAATTGACCAATCCGGTCTATCTCATACTTCAAGATATCTCTGGGCAGCCGGAATTCAGGAATGCCCAGATACAGCATCCCGCCCAACTCTTGCTGGCTTTCAAAGACAGTCACTTTGTACCCTTCTAAAGCGAGATAGTGAGCACATGTCAATCCTGCGGGCCCTGAACCAACCACAGCCACATGCTCTTTTTTCTTTTCTTTAGGTGTTTCGCGAAAAGCGCCGCCGTTGTTGTTCATTTCATAGTCGGCCAAGAAGCGTTTGAGAGATCTGATAGCGATTGGATCATCCCACTCTCCGGCAGCACACTTTCCCTCACAGGGCGTGTCACAGACACGACCGCAGATAAGCGGGAGGGGATTCTCTTTCCGGACGACTTTCACAGCTTCGTCAAAGTTTCCCTGAGCGAGATACCCGATGTAGCTGGGGACATCCTGTGAAATCGGACAGGAGTGCTGGCATGCAGAAGAAATGATGCCCTTGCAGACCAAAGCGGGACACCTTTTATATTTGATGTGATCAATATACTCATCCCTAAAATACTTCAGTGTACTCAATACAGGATTCGGCAGTGTCTGGCCCAATCCACACATGGATCCGTTTTTAACAGCAAGGCTGATATCTTCCAGGAGTTTCATGTCTGACTCAACACCTTCTCCCCGGCAGATTTTCTGAAGAATTTCAAGCAGCACAGCCGATCCTTCACGACAAGACGTACACTTGCCGCAGGATTCATCGTTGGTAAACTCGATGAAATACTTGGCGACATCCACTACACAGGTGTCTTCATCCATAACGATCATGCCACCCGATCCCATAATTGAACCAGCCTCAGTCAGTTTTTCAAAATCAACCGGAAGATCCAACAGTGTAGAGGGAATACATCCACCGGAAGGCCCGCCGGTCTGGACAGCCTTGAATTTTTTGTCCTTAGGGATTCCTCCGCCGATATCATAGATGATCTCTCTTAATGGGATCCCCATCGGGACTTCCACCAAACCTGTATTTTTGATCTTTCCAACTAGAGAAAACACTTTTGTCCCTTTGCTTCTCTCTGTACCAATGCTGGAGAACCAATCTGCACCTCTGTTGATAATCGTGGGAATGGTCGCCCAAGTTTCGACATTGTTGATATTGGTCGGTTTGCCCCATAGACCGGACTCCACAGGATAGGGAGGTCGTTGAATTGGTTCAGGAGGACGGCCTTCTATAGAGGCAATCAGCGAGGTCTCTTCTCCACAGACAAAGGCTCCGGCCCCTTGTTTGATATGAATATCAAAATTAAAATCTGTATCGAATATATTTTTTCCTATAAGACCATATTCTCTAGCCTGCTCTATAGCGAGCTTCAGCCTTTCCATAGCCAGCGGATATTCTGCACGGATATAAACATAGCCCTCACTAGCTCCCATGGCCCGCGCGCCTATCAGCATGCCTTCAAGAACAGAATGGGGATCGGCTTCAACAATACTCCTGTCCATATAGGCCCCCGGATCTCCTTCGTCCGCGTTGCAGATGATATACTTTGTCTCTTCCTTGGACTTGCTGCAGAGCTCCCATTTCAGGCCCGTAGGAAATCCGCCCCCTCCACGACCTCTGAGACCGGAATTTTTGATCTCCATGATGATTTCCTGGGGAGTCATTTCCGACAGGGCTTTGGCCAGGGCTTTGTATCCATCTCTGGAAATGTACTCGTCAATGACCTCGGGATCGATAAGACCCCTGTTTCTTAGAGCAATCAACGTCTGACGGGAAAAGAAACCAATATCCATCATTTTGGGGATTACGATTTCATCTTCTGAGGGAGTGAACATAAGCTTTTTGACCGGACGACCCTTAAGAAA
>CAZLLG010000082.1:6668-12660 GCA_964560275.1 uncultured Eubacteriales bacterium
TGTTCTTCCACAAGATGCGGAATCTCATTTTCTGTCAGGGTGTGATAGAAGATGCCGTCCGGCATAACAACCATCACAGGACCAACGGCACAAAATCCGTTACAGCCGGTCATCACCACAAGAACTTCATTCTCCAATCCCTGTTCTTTCAGCTCCTCTTCCAACAGTTCCTTGATTTTAAAGGACTTGTTAGAAACACAGGCTGTTCCCGCACAGAGCATTAAATGCAATCTGTATTTTTCTGTATTATGTTCGTTCATAGTCTATTTGACCTCTATAAATAGCATGTCAGGAGACTCGTTCGCTGCCCATGGCAAAGGCATAGTCCCGGACCGCCTTGCCACCTAGGACATGTTCTTCTAAGATCTGACGGATTTTTTCTGGAGTCAAATCCACATATTTTACCGGTGTCTCATCTTTCAATTCAACGGTAACCATGGGCTCTTTACTGCACAGTCCCGCACATCCCGAACTTGTGAGAATAACATCAGCTATCTCTTTTTTTTCGATTTCTTCCATAAGCGTATTCATGATCTTTCTCGCGCCCGCAGCAATCCCGCAGGTGCCCATGTGGACGGTGATTTTTGCTTTCCCAGCACCGTCACGCAACATTACAGTCTTTTTGACTCTCTGACTGATTTTGTCTAAATCTGAAATACTTATTTTTGGCATCGTTTTAATCCCTTAGGCATTTTGATACTGATTGAGAAGTTCGGCGACCATATTCTTTGCGACCAATCCGTGGATATCCTCCCCGACTTTCAAGACTGGGGCCAGCCCGCAGCACCCGATGCACCGGACGGACTCGAGTGAAAATATCTTATCCTGTGTCGTACCTCCCCTTGGAATTCCAAGTTCACTCTCGAATGTCGAAATCACTCGTTCCGCACCCTTCACATGACAGGCTGTTCCAAGGCAAATGGTGATGAGATGCTTGCCTCGTGGTTCCAGGCTGAAGGCATTGTAAAAGGTCGCTATCCGGCTTACAGCACTCAAAGGCAGCTTCAGCCGATCGGCAATATACTTGAGGACCGATTCAGGCAGGTAGTTATAGGTGTCATTGGCCTTCTGCAGGATAGGCACCAGAGATCTTTCTGAAATCTCGAACTCTTTGATGATATTATTCATAATCTCCATGTCCTGGACAGAGATATTGATTTCCTCTCTGTCAGGAGTGACATAGATGATGTTTTGGACCGGACAGTTGGCCACACAGGAACCGCATCCCGTGCATTTTTCCTCATCGATAAACCGAGGCCTCACCCTGATTTTAACTTCAAAATTCCCGGCCTTCCCAGTTATTTTTTCTATGTCGGCCAGAGTGATCACTTCGATGTCTTTATGCCGGCCAATCTCTACCAATCTCGGCGCCATGGTGCACATGGCACAGTCATTTGTGGGAAAGGTCTTATCCAACTGGGCCATCACTCCACCGATGGATGGTTGGTTATCAACAAGATACACCTTGATTCCGGATTCGGCTAAATCAAGTGCGGCCTGCATGCCACCAATCCCACCCCCCATAACAAGGGCGGAACCGACCTTTTTGTCTTCAAATTTTTGGTTAAGCATTTTCTAAAACCACCTCTTCTGGAATGGCCTGAGCTGACAAATGCTCCGCCATGGACCTTTCTTTGACCTTTTGAAGGAACACTGCCAGAGGACGGTACACAAGATGGGACCACTTGCCGAATGGGACCTCGACGGCCAACATAGCTACAGCTATGACCAGATGGGCGGCATAGGTGTAGTAGGTGGCCAGAGGCAGGCCCATGTACCTGAATATATGGACGAGTATTCCAGACACAGTTGTCAGCAAAATCAGCAGAGGAAACAACCAATCGCTGAAATCAGAAAATTTGTGGATCTGTTCGCGCTTGCGGATCCGGCCGATGAGGATCTCGATGGTCGTAAAGAGGAGAACGGCCGTGGCGTAATACCCCAGCCATCTTTGAGGATGGGTAAGGGGATAGATCTCATCTGTTTGAAACCAGATTAGCAGGACAACCACTAGCAAGAGCATCAACAGATATCCGGATACAAGCAGCAAATGTTTGACCCACCGGCCTATGTTTTTTTTGCAGCTGAGAAAAAGTTTCTGTGTGAAAAAATGCATAAAAAGTGTTTTTACTTCAAGAAGGAAGTGCCGCATGGGGATTCTGACTCTTTCTCCATTGTGCTCAAAGTAACCAAAGCCATCCTTTATAAAACCCCGGATAATGTCTGGAATTTTGATAGAGCTGTCGGGGTGCATATTAAACCAGTACATACGAAATGTGTTGGAGAGGAGAAAGAAAGCCAGGACAAAAAATAGCGTGATATCAAAAAAATGGACTGTATGGGCAGGAGCAAAAGTGTTGAGCTCGACTTTATCTCGTACAAGAGGGCCATGAAAGAGAAATATGAGAAGGGTCATAAAAGCCCCGACTGCAAGCAGAGCTCCGATTTCCCAAGCCTTGGATGTGTACAATTTTCGGGAGAGCCCCGTCCAATCATACTCGGCTGTGAGAAACCGGCGGAGCGTCATCATGGACTCTCCGGGTTCAGTCTCTCTCGGGCATGTCTCGGAACAATCTCCACAGTAATAGCAGACCCACGGATCCAGGCTGTTTCTTACAAGTTTACGCAGACCAAAAAGGGCATGTCGAAGCAGCTTGCGTGGGAAAGAAACCGATCCATTCGACAGATCGCAAACGACTGTACAACTTCCACACTGAAGACAGGCGTTGGTGTCGAAGTCTCCAAATTTCCGGATTTCATTGAGCAATTCAGGATCACTTTTAATTTTGTTCATGTTTTCACTCTGATATTAATGGACTCCTCAAGTTTGAAGATAGACAATTCCCCCTGGAGAGCTGAAAAAGATAAAAGAAAATCCTTGTGCAGGGATTGTTTGAAAAACTTTTGAATGAGGCCATTACAAAATTTATAAAAATATAATATATAGTGTAATTATAAATTTTATTGTAATTATAGGAAAGATATTGATTTATTTATAATTACGGGAAATAGTAACCGAATATATCGGTCTTGTCAATAGGCAAATCAGAGAAAAAGAACAAATTTTTTAAAACTTAAGAGAGTGGCTTGACTCCTTATAAATTTCCTCTTGTTGTAGTGAAAGCAATACTTTATATTAGGTCTTTAAAAGGTATTATATGGAAAAAAAATGAAGAAAAAAGAAATCCTTATATTGGAAGACCTTCTTGGATCGAACAAAAAAATCGCCAATGAAATCCGGGATAAACTCACAAAAAGGGGAATCCTGACAATCAATCTCATGAGTTCCCCAGGAGCGGGCAAAACAACGCTGCTCGAAAACCTGTCCGACTATCTGAGTCCCGATTACAAGATGGCCGTTATCGAGGGCGATATCGAAACGGAACGAGATGCAGAGAGAATCCGGAACAAGGGCATCCCCGCATGGCAGATCACAACAGGCGGCGCCTGTCATCTAGAGGCTAAAATGGTGGGCAAGCTCTTTTCCGAAATCCCCTCCGATCTTGATTTTCTCTTCATCGAAAATGTAGGAAACCTTGTCTGCCCGGCCGGTTATGACCTGGGTGAAAACATCCGCTGTCTTCTGCTCTCCAGCCCTGAAGGGGACGACAAACCCAAGAAATACCCAAAGGCCTTCGTGACTTCTGACTGCCTGCTCATTACAAAGGCTGACCTCGTACCGTTGCTGCCGTTTGACATCGAATGCGCTAAAAAAGAGGCGAAAGAGATCAATCCTCACTTAAAAACGTTTGTGATTTCGTCGTTGACCGGAACAGGCATGGCGGTATTTAAGGACTATCTTGTGTCATTACTCAAAGAACTGAGAGCTAAACATGCATGAGCTGTCCATTATCGCCAACCTGTACGAAATCATGGAGGAAAAGGCCAAAGAGCAGGGGGCAAAAAAGATCACGTTTGTCAAACTTCGGGTTGGGATTCTATCGGGAGTTGTGCCCGACTTTCTGGAAACGGCCTTTGACATCTTTAAAAAGGACACCATGGCCGAGGACGCCATTTTGGAAATTGAAAGAGTGCCGCTTAAAATCCAATGCCAGAGCTGTGGGATGGAAACGATCTCCGACGAACTGATCTATATCTGTTCAGAATGCAAATCCACCCAAATTAAAACTCTTGACGGTACCGAACTCATCCTCGAAAAAATGGACATCTCCCTCTAGAAGGGGTTCTGTAATATGGGAGAAAGGGCCGTTCTTTTTGTCTTTAAGATTTTAATGGTTTAATCAATATGATATAGTAAGAATAAGTTGAACCATGAAAAAAAGTTTGATTTTTCTCTCGCTTGCCTTTCTTTTTCTAGTTCCACCTCTGTACTCTCAGTGAGTTGAAGAAAATCCCTTTTATCAGAGGTTATTTGATGCGGGAAAAAATTTTTACAGCGAAAGGGATTATTCTGAGGCCATTAGAAATTTTAAAATCGCCTTTTTTGGTTTCCTTGATAATCTGCAAAAATTGACTGAGAGTTATGTCTATCTTGCGGTCTGCCATTCTCTATTAAACAACCATGAACGGGCTTTGTATTTTATCGATGAAATCAGCAGGCTGAATCTTCAGCCATATGTCACCTCTATCCAACAGCCCGAAAATCTGGTGAGCAGATACAATGACTTAACTTCAACACAACCGCCGTCCGAAATTACTCCAGAGAAAGAATTAAAAATCAAACAGGATCCGAAACCCATTCCCACAAAACCACAAACTGTCCCCAAAAAAAAGGAAAAAATCTCTGATCTCGAAAAGGAATTACGGCGTATCAAGAAACTCATCAAACAAAATAAAATTAATGCAGCGAAAACAAATCTCCACGACCTGCTTGTTGAATTCCCAGAAAGCGTACGAGTTTATACATCTCTTGGAATCATCTATGTGAATGAATTGGAATTCCAGAAAGCCACTCAGATCCTCGAACAGGCAAAGCTCATTGAGAACAAAAACATTGAAGCTTGCTATTTTTTAGGAGTGGCCAATATGGCAGAAAAGAATTATCAAAAGGCAGCCGTAGAGTTCCAGATCGTAATGGATCAAGATCCTCAATACATAGCTGTATCAACGCTGTACAAGATTTGTCTTGAAAAGATAAAAAAGTAGCCCAAATTCTACCATTCTTGATAAATTAGCAGCATGTTTGGCATAGAAGGCACGATGGATATTACTGAAATAGTGTTAAAACTTCTCCTGGCTGTAGCTCTTGGGGGATTGATTGGATTGGAGAGGGAATCGAGCAACAAACCGGCCGGTTTCAGGACAAATATCCTGATCTGCATTGGCTCGACAATGGTGATGATCTTGTCCGGACTGCTGCTTGAAGGCCAGGAAGGAGGCGGGGATTTCACAAGAATCGCAGCGGCTGTCATAACCGGAATGGGTTTTATCGGCGCAGGTTCGATTATCCAGGCAAGGGGAATGGTTTTGGGATTGACCACCGCGGCCACACTGTGGGCTGTTGCAGGTTTAGGTCTGGTCATCGGAGCCGGTTTTTATATCATCGCCCTTATCTATGCGGCTGTGATCATTTTAACCTTGATTATTTTCCGGGTATTTGAGGACCGGTTTCGCACAAAAACTCTCTACCGATACCGAATAAAGACTGCAGCCCCAATGCAGGTGATAATGGATGTAAAAAAGATCGCTCTTCATGAAGGCATCAAGTTTAAGGAAATCAAGTATAAAAAAGAAGAAGAGATGGCCACACTATCACTGACTTTCCCATCCATAGAGGAAAGCGAACAAAAGTTTCACAAAAGCCTCATTAATCACAAAGACATCACTGAGATCACTGTTGACTGAAACACCTCTTCTCGTTGCAACCACAAATCCAGGGAAAAAAAGAGAGATCGAGGCGGAACTCTTTGAACTGCCCATTCGTTTCTTTTCTCTGGCTGAACTTCATATCTTTAAGTCTTTTCCGGAAACAGGTGAAACTTTTCTGGACAATGCCAGAGGAAAAAGTCTTTTTTATAGTCAAAAATGGAAC
>CAZLLG010000083.1:0-935 GCA_964560275.1 uncultured Eubacteriales bacterium
CGTGCTCCTTTTGCTCCAGATAATATTCTTTTTAAAGCGGACAGAGTCTTTCAAGAAAAGACCGATCTTGTTCTCAGTGCACTAGGAGAATTGGAGTTTTTTCTGATCTCGCTCCGTGAACCCGAGCTCTTCCATCTAGAGAGGCAGCAGGGATATCATGAGTCCGCCCCATTTGTCAAATCTGGCGACATCCTTAATGAAATGGTGCATCATCTCGCCCAAATCACTGGATCTGTCAAATATTCTCACAGTGAAGTGGGTTCGATTGATCACATCGAGAGCGACCTTATCGAGCTGCGAGGGAAAAAAGCCGAGCAGCTTGAAATTGAATTTTTGCCCAAACCTGTTCAAGAAATGGCCGATGCACTCGTATTGGGGCGCTGGATTATCAGGAATGTGGCCTATAAATATGGGTGTGATGCCACCTTTAGTCCCAAGCTGGAGAAAGGGGTGGCTGGCAACGGATTCCATTTTCATTTGGAGCTCTTAAAAGATGGAAAGAATATTATGCGTGACGGGGAAGGCGAATTATCTGAACATGCTTTTAGGCTCGTCGGGGGCCTGTGTGAGTATGCAAAGTCTTTAACAGCTTTTGGGAATACACAAGCATCTTCCTATATGAGGTTGGTGTCCAATCAAGAAGCTCCAACGCAGATCTTTTGGAGTGATTTAAATAGGGATGCTTTAATTCGGGTGCCTCTTTCTTGGTCCAATGTTTCTTTTCTTGCAAAATTAATCAATCCTCAAGAGGATTCCGATGACTCTGTGCAGCAAAACGGCCAGACAATTGAGCTTCGAAGCCCGGATGGAAGCGCATTGATTCATCTTTTGCTGGCCGGAATTACGATGGCAGCGACTTGGGGATTTCAGGACGATCATTCGCTTGAATTGGCAAAAAAATACTATGCAAAGAATGAGATCCATAGTGATTTTAG
>CAZLLG010000083.1:945-11395 GCA_964560275.1 uncultured Eubacteriales bacterium
CTACTCGATAAATATCCTTCTCTGCCAACGAGCTGTGTTGAATCCAGTCGTTTCCTGATAGAAAAGCGCGGTCTTTACGAGAGAGACACAGTGTTTCCACAGAGTGTTATTGATTTCGTAGCCAAGCTGCTTTTAGCTGAAAATGATGAAATGATGGCCCAGAAATTGGCCGATCTTCCGCTAAATGACCGTCTGCATGAGATCCGGAAGATCATGCACCGGAACCTCCACCGCCATTAATAAAAAATGGGGACTGTCCCCATTTTTAATTAGGGACTGTCCCCATTTTTTAATTAAAAAGTTTGCGCCAGAGGGTGTTGAAGCTTTCCTGAAGATCCTCATAGAGTTGGAAAGTTTTTGGTTCGGGCTCGACAATGTTCTTGTCTTTTTTAACCATCGCATCCGTTAAATCTTTGATTGGAACAGGCTCCTGTCGAGTGTGAATAAAATAATTCCAAATGGATTGAATCGCAGCCCCAAACGCTGCCGCCTCCTCTTCCAAGAGTGTCGAAACCGGCACTTGCAATATGTTGGCAGCGATTTGAAGCCAAAGCCGGTTTCCGGCTCCTCCTCCAGTTGCTCTGATCTCTCCAGGATTTATTCCGAGAGATTTCATCCGGGAAAATCCATATCCCAGATTGAGAATGGTCCCTTCCAGAACAGCTCTTGCCATATACGAAGAGTTAAATGTGTCTTTGTTCAATCCAAAAAAAACACCATTCGCAGCGGGGAGTGGAGGAACTCGTTCTCCATCGAGAAAAGGCAGAAAAAGAAGACCTTTTGCTCCTGCTCTCGCCGTAGAAGCGCAAGATTCCAACTCTTCATTTGTTATACATAAAAGTGTCTTAAGATGTTCAGTTGTGTTGGTGACATTCATGGTGCACAACAGCGGCAACCATCCACCAGAACTGCTGCAGAATGCTGCAATCTCACCTTCGGTATCGATGACTGGTGTGTCAGAAAAAGAATAAATGGTCCCTGACGTCCCCAAACTTAGGGTGACGACACCCGGAACAACATTTCCAGTTCCGATGGCTCCCATCATATTGTCTCCGCCCCCGCTGGAGACCAAAATGTTGTCTAAACCAAAACGCAAAGCGAATTCTTTTTTCATCTGTCCTGCAGGTTCTGAAGGATGGGATAAAGGTGGAAGATATTGAATTAAATCCGGATCGATTGCATGGGCTGCCTCTTGGTGCCATCGGAGATTCTTGATATCCATAAGCCCAGTCCCGGAGGCATCGCCGTACTCCATATGTTTTTCTCCCGTTAGAGAATGGGTGAGATAATTATGCGGGAGAAGAACTGTGTCAAGCCTTTCATAATTCTCCGGTTCATGTCTCTTTAACCAGAGAATTTTTGATGCCGTGTAACCGACAGCCAGATTGATTCCGAGCTTTGAGATATACTGTTTTTGACCGCCCATTTTATCCAAAAGAAATTCAGTTTCTTTAACCGATGACGTATCATTCCAAAGTTTGGCGGGACGGATGGGATGTCCATCCTTATCTAAAGCTACAAATCCATGCTGTTGACCCGAGATCCCCAGACAGACAATCTCGCGCGTTTCGACCGCAGCTTCATTCAAGGCCTCCACCAGCGCTTTTTCCAGTGCCTCAAGCCAGACTTGTGGAGCCTGTTCACTTTCTCCAGGATTAAGTCCCTCTATGAACACATGTGGTGCATACCCTTTTCCTAAAATATCTCCAGAAAAGTTCATAATGAGAACTTTTGTTCCCTGAGTTCCTGAATCGACTCCGATTGCGTACATATTGTCAATTTTCAGGCAGAATTATATCACCCACATATAAAGTGAGCAACTTGCCTGAAAAAAATGTTGACCTTTATTTATAATCTGCTATAATATCATCAATACCTTGCTATGCTGGCTGGGCAAGGACAGTATCCCTCCTTCATTATCCCTTTTGCTTATTTTCCCCAATTAAAACAGCCAGCACTCTTCCTCTCCACATCGACAAAAATGTCTTTACGGAAGGTAGGAGTTTTATTAGACTATTGGATTCACGAAGGGTTTTGGGAGATTGCTTCAGCGACAATGAAAGAGCTAAAAAAAATCTGGAATCGAAATTTTATAGTTGCCCTCGTTGGATTTTTTTCCCTTTTTATGAGCATAACTCTGTTTTTTATCTTCCCGCTGTTCTTTGAACAATTCGGAGCTTCAAAAAGTCGAATCGGATGGATTATGGGGATTCACAGTCTTACAGCCATTATCATACGTCCTATATTTGGCCGGCTGATCGATGTGAAAGGAAGAAAAAGTATATCACTTGTGGGCATCGCTTCTCTAATTCTTATTATGCCCTTGTTCCATTTCATTCAGGATGCAGGAGCTCTCCCGCTGGTTTTAAGAGCGTTGACCGGACTCGGATGGGGAATCAGCATGATGGCGACCATGACGATTTGCTCCGATCTGGCCCCTGTGAATCGGCTCGCTCAATCCATGGGGATCATTGGCGTTGCCGGGCTTGTTTCTGTCGCTCTGGGGCCTTTGATCGGAGAGGAAATTGTCAATCGATTTGGTTTTGGAGGAATATTTAACCTCAGCCTCATCTTTCTTATAATCTCCTTCCTCTGTATGTTGGTGACAAAGGAAACCATCAAACTGAACAATGGATCTTTCATTTCGTCTTCAAAATTTAAGTTGAATATTTCTGTTTTTGCACTTGTTCTTGTCGCCTCTCTCCCGATTGCCCACGGTGCTGTAAGAGGATCAGTCGTGTATTTTATTGCCTTGTTTGGGAAATCTATTTCCTTTGATCGGATCGGAGCTTTTTTTGTGGCCTTTTCTGCGGCAGCCATTTTAACTCGTCTTTTGATGGGAGGCCTTTCAGATAAATACGGACGGAAACGGATCCTGCTTCCTTCTATATGTTTGATCAGCTTGAATCTGATCGTGATTTCTCAGGTTCAATCCTTCTGGTTATTTATCCTTACAGGATTTATTGGAGGATTAGGTCAGGGTCTGATCTTTCCGGCTTTAAGCACATACACGATTGAAATTATCGGTCGACAGAATAAAGGGCTGGCCATCGGTCTTTACCAAACGTTTTTTGATGTGGGGATGGGATTTGGATCTGCATTTTTTGGTTGGATTTCAGATATGAGCGGGTACCGTTTTATGTATGTGTCAGCCGGAATTTTGCTATTTGCTATTGGAATGACTTTTATCTGGAAGGCGCCTCATCCGAAAACTCTTGAGACTTAGTCTATCTCCTGATACGTTCGAATCCCGAAACACAAACAAATTCGAGTTTTTCCTCTTTTTCGATCTCGTCAAACAGGAGGTTCAAGCCTAGAGTATCACTGGAAATATGGCCGGCGACGATGACATTCAGCTTTGCTTTTTTGGCATTAGTCAAATGCTCTTCACTCAGATGCATACCCACTAGAGTGCTGACACCACTCGTCGCATATTTTTCGAAGATGTCTTTTGATCCACCAGTTCCTCCCGTCATGTCTACAAATATTTTTCCACATTTGCTGTTTTCAGAGCCGCTCACTATTTTTGGCGGGACTTGAGCCTTGGCCGCTTTTTTATACTCAGGGATTTTTTTAAGGAGAGTCATCACATCTTTTAGCTTGGTGGGTTTTTCCTTTTCAAAGGCTTTTGTAAGGTAGTTGGTGACGCAATTGTCTGAAGGTGTGTGAATGCACATCATCGGGATTCCTAAAATTCTGGCTGCATCGACAGCACGGGTGTGATTGACCGGTAAAAGCCTCCGTTCGACTTCCGCAATCCTTTGTTCCATGAGCTGTTCGGCGACACTGATATTGACACCGTATTGTGCCAACAGGTCGGACTGCAGTTTCATCACGTCATAAAGCTGGGCGAGTGCATAACCTTCAGGATGATGGGAAATGATCAAGTCGACGTTCTGAGTCTTCTCTCTATTCAGAAGATATGTCAGCAAAATTTCCCCGATTTCCATGTCGATTCCGACGGCCACCTTTTTGACTTTTGTGGCTGGATCTCCAAAGAGAATCCGTGTATCAGTATAAGGATTAAAAAGCTTGTCCTTATCGTAGTATTCTTTTTCATCGTCTTCAAATTTTTTAAATCTATCCTTTTCTTCGGTCAGTGATGTCTTAATATCCTGTTTTTTTCGCAAGTCGTTACGCATACCGATCTCAATGGCTTTTTTATATAAGCTTTCAAGTTTCATGCTGAAATCTCCTTAAAATCAGATGATCTCCAAAAATTCAAAAATGGAAAAGGTTATTTTAAAGAATTTGTCTATGGAAAAGCAATATTGAGAAAGTCTTCAGAGTTCAGGAAAGCAAACCTTGGGCTAGAAAGACCCCAGGAAATATGTTATAAGCTTGAGGTATTAAGAAAATGAAGAAAAGTTTATTTTGGCTTTTGTTCTTTGTTTTCACGGTTCATTTACTTGGCGCTGAATATTCTTCCTCAACGAGTTTTTCTCTATTGATCACCTCCGGGAATACTCGGGAGCTGACCCTCGGATTCGATACCGAACAGAGCCTGAACGTGAAAAAAAATCATTTTCAACTCAAGGGGAGTGTGATCTACGGCCAGAGTGAAAAGATTAAAAATGCTGAATTTTATTATGGTCATTTAAAGGTTAAACGAGAATTGGCGCCTAAGGTTTTTCTCCTCAGTTTAGGCCGGTTTGAAAGAAATGTTCTGGCCGGATACAATCACAGATTTTCTTTGTCGGGAGGTGCTGGTTACATATGGGTAAAAAAAGAAAAAGTTGAAGCCATCTCTGAAGTATCGCTTGGATGGGGTCATGAAAGCAATATTGGCCAAGATTCCACGATTTTATCTTATATGTCTCTTTTTGTTTCCAGTTCTGTCAAAGTGGCTCTTACTCCCACTTCCCACATTTTCTGTCAGGAGCTCTATTCCCTCAATCTTAAAGATCCAAAGGATTTCCATTCGACGTCATTTGTTTCGATTACTGCAGATATCAGTAAGACTCTGGCTCTTAAATTTAGCTACCAACTTTTCTACAGTCATAAATCTGTTCCTGGATTTCAGAAAATGGATCACTATTTTATAAGCTCTCTTGTCTTGAACCTATGAAAGAATCAGAGAAAGCAAAATGGGCCTTCCTCTTTTTAGGGATCTTGTTTTTTTCGCTGTGTTCGAAGGACAGGGATGCCCATATTACTGATTTTGTCGATCCTTTTATCGGGACTGGCGGTTTGGGACACACATTTCCCGGGGCCAGTCTGCCTTTTGGTATGGTCCAGCTCAGCCCTGACACAAGATTGGCAAATAAAAATGAATTTAATGGTTACCACTATTCTGACGATACTATCTATGGTTTTAGTCATACACACCTGAGTGGGGTGAAACAGGTGGATCATGGCGATATTCTGCTCATGCCCTTTGTTGGCCCATTTCATATCCAGCAAAAATCAGCGAAAAATTCAGAATCTGGCTGCAAATCTAAGTTCACTCATGGTAACGAAGAAGCTTCGCCGGGTTTTTACCGGGTTTGGTTAGATGATTACAATATAGATGTTGGGCTAACGGCAACACACCGTGTGGGATTTCATAAGTATACATTCCCAAAAACAGAAAATGCCAATGTTGTCCTCGACCTCTCGCATGGAGAAGACTCTGAATTGGAATCTTCGGTGTTTATTGTCAGTCCGACTGAAATTGAAGGGACACGACGATCGACCGTGTGGGCGAAGGACTATGTTGTGTATTTTGTCGTCAGTTTTTCAAAACCCTTCGCTGAATTTGGGTGTGCTGTCGGAGATAAATTCGAAAACGGTTTAAACAGAGCCGAAGGTCAAAACATCAAAGCCTATGTCCGGTTTCTTACAGATTATAATGAAGAGATTCTCGTAAAAGTAGGAATTTCTGCCGTAAGTATCGATGGTGCAAGGAAAAACCTGAAGGCTGAAGTCGCAGATTGGAATTTTGAATACATACGAGGAAGGGCAGAAGAGCAGTGGAATCACGTTCTAGGAAAAATCAGTGTGGACGGACGAGATAGAGAACAAAAAAAGATCTTTTATACAGCCTTGTATCACACTCTCCTCAGTCCTAATCTTTTCAGCGATGTGGATGGATTTTACCGGGGAACAGATCTGAAAATTCATCATACAGATGAGTTTGATGTCTATTCGGTACATCCAATTTGGGAGGCCTTCCATGCAAAATTTCCTCTGCTTACGATTATCGAGCCGGAAAGGGCTGTCCATTTTATTAGATCACTATACGATACAGGAGATAAGTTCGGATACCATACGATCCCTCTTATGGTCGATGCTTATATAAAAGGGATCCGAGATTTTGATGTTGAAAAAGCTTACCAGACGATGAAATTCAGCGCCGAGTTAGACGGTTTTGGGCTGAAAAACTACAAAAATTTGGGTTATATTCCAGCAAGTGCGGAGACAGAGTCCGTGTCCAGAACACTGGAATATGCCTATGTCGATTGGTGCCTCTCCCAGATGGCTAAAGCCTTGAACAAAATTGAGGATTACAAACTTTATATCCGAAGAGCCCAGTTTTATAAGAACATCTTTGAACCTGCCGAAGGATTTATGCGGGCGAAGGAGAAAGGTTCTTGGATTGTCCCCTTTGATCCCCTGGAAAAGAGTTCTTATTACACGGATTCAAATTCATGGATGAACAGTTTTTTTGTGCCTCATGATGTGGAAGGTTTGATAGGACTATTTGGAGGAAAAATTAAGTTCTCAGAAAAATTAGAAAAATTGTTTGCTTTGAATTACCCCCCCACTTGGTGGTAAGGGGAAAAAGAAACAGAAACAGTCGGTTTGTATCTCCATGAACATGCCTCTATTCAGCATGCGGCCTACCTCTATAATTTTGTTAATCAACCGTGGATCACTCAGGAGAAAGTCTGGGAAATTATGCGCACGTTCTATTCTTTAAAGCCTGACGGTCTATCCGGAAATGAAAAAAACGGACAATTGTCAGCCTGGTATGTTTTGAGTGCCATTGGTTTTTATCCGGTTTGCCCGGGTCGAGACGAGTATTTGATAGGGACTCCATTATTTCCCAAAGTCTCGATTGATGTCAGTAATGGGAAAGCATTTGTTATAAGGGCAAAAAATATCTCCACGTATAATGTCTACATCCAAGAGGCGACTCTCAACGGTGGGATTTTTGAACAATCGTTTCTGAAACACGCCGATCTGATAAATGGAGGAGAACTTCAGTTTGCTATGGGAAGGGCCCCAAATAAACAGTGGGGGAACAGTCCCGGTGGAATCCCTAAATCTGAAATCTCGGATAATAAAATAGTTCCAATCCCCTTCGTCAAAATAGGCGAAAATCCATTCTTTGAATCGACACTCATTGTTCTTGAGGCGATCGGTAAAGACACAAGTATTTACTACTCCCTAAATGGAGGAGAACCAACACTTCAATCCTTTGTGTACACAGACCCCTTCTATATAACAGACTCGACAACACTTAAAATGTTTGCGGTACAAGAGGGACAGCTCCGAAGTCCTACAGTGACGGTTCGGTTCAACAAAGAAGAACTGGATATTTTTTTCCCGGTTTCTCCAAAAAATGAATGAAGGAGATTTTTATGCCAAAGAAGATCTTTGTACTATCGGCGATTGTCCTGGTCGTTGTCGCGGCCCTCTTGTTTTTTACTCTTAAGCCAGCTGTCTCTACTGGGGAAAACTCTGGGCAGGGGAAGCGTCCGCAAAAGCAGGAAACCACAATTCGTAATGTGACAGAAGAAACGATCTATTACACAGTGGAATTTGTGGGGAGAGCAGATGAACCGGAAGAGAGAGCCCTCGAAATCGGAGCCATCCATCGTTATCCAGGAACATTTGATATAGATGTGACTTTTATCAAAGATGGAGAACCGGAGACCTATAATCTTGATGGAGGAATGCCCTATTCATTCCGCTACGACGAAAACGATTCACTCGAACTCTATGAGGGGTCTCACGGAAGAGAGGATGCCGAAGATCTAGCTCCTTTTGTGCCTACGCCCATGGTTATCGTTGAAAGAATGTTGGAACTGGCTGAAGTCAACGCGCAATCCATTCTCTATGATCTAGGCTGTGGAGATGGGAGGATTGTGGTCCAGGCAGCAAAAAAATACGGAGCCAAAGGAGTTGGGATCGATATCGATCCGGTGCGGATCGAAGAGTCCAACGCGAATGCAAAAAAAGAAGGGGTCGAAAGCCTCGTTGAATTTCGTTTGAGCGATGTTATGAAAGTCGATCTATCTGAAGCTACGGTCATCACTCTTTACCTGCTCCCAGAGTCCAATGAAGTGCTGCGGCCTCTATTGGAAAAGTATCTGAAGCAGGGAACTTTTGTTGTGTCGCACAATTATTACATTCCCGGTTGGTCAGAAAAAGAAATCTCTGTCGATTCGGTTTACACAGACGACGGGGAGGAGCACGACATTTATCTTTATAAACGATAAGACAGAAATTTTATCGCATCAAGATATTTTTTTATTTTATCCTTAAGGGTTTGATCTTGAGTTATGGAAAAAAACTTGGTCAAGATCTGACGGGCGTTGTCGAGTTCTTTAGTGTTGATATAAGCGACTCCCAAGTTTATCCCGGCAATGACATTGTTTGGATCGATATGTATTGCGTTTTGGAAACTCAAAATTGCTTCTGGATAACGCCCCAGTTTGCTGAGAATGGCTCCCTGGATATTAAATGCAGCGGCCGATTGCATATTTTGAATTATAGCCTCTTTTATATATCCTAATGCAGCTTCGAGTTCATTGTTCTCATAATAGTAGTTGGCTAATGTGAAACTGACATTGAAGTTTTTATCCAATTCAAATATCTTTTTGTATTCTTTTATGGCTTCATCGATTAATCCCAGGTTTTGATATACAGTCACAAGATAGGAATGAGGATCCGTTTCATTTGGTTTCAGTTTGGCCGCCTCCTCGAGAAACTTTCTAGCTTCTATCCAGTTCTCCTTTTTAACATAGGCAACTCCGAGGAGATAAAAAGATGGGAAATGTTGAGGATCTAGAGACAAAACTTGATGCAGGTATTTGATGGCCTCATCTACAAGGTCATAGTTCATGGATACAACGGCTTTTTCGTAGATGTATTGAGGATCGTTATCTTTGTCAATTTTTGGCTTTTTTTGGATTGATGCGCAAAATGCTAAAGACAAACAAACTCCAAAGATGACTAGGATTTTTTGAATGTTCATATGGATATTGTAATGGAATTATTCATATTTGCACAATATGCAACCTTAAATATTTCAATGACGTCTATAGTATTGAAAACGGAAAACTGTAGGATGAAAAGAGGTCAAAGACAGGAAGGAGTTATGTTTGTTTAAAAATTATTTTAAGATCGCGTGGAGGACGGTTCAAAGACACAAGGGATATTCCGGTATTAATCTGGTTGGCCTCGCTTTGGGGATGGCCTGCTGTATCTTTATTTTGTTGTGGATTCAGGATGAAATCAAACACAACACCTTTCATGAGAACATTGACAATCTTTATATGGTCCGGGCTTGGTCGCTGTATGGAGACCAAAAAACGGCTCATTCCGGAACACCTCCGGCTCTAGGACCTGCACTCAAGGCCGAATATCCTGAGGTCCTCAATGCGGCACGGATCAACAACGGCCAGAGTGAGATGGTGCTCACCTACGATAAAAACCACTTCTATGAAAATGTTCAGATGGCAGATCCTGAGATATTTGAACTGTTTACATTTCCTTTTACACAGGGTAATCCTCAGAGTGTCTTTACCGATCCTTTTGTCATGGTTATCACTGAAGAGGTTGCTAGGCGAATATTTTACCAAGAAGATCCGGTTGGAAAAACTCTCACTATTGATAATCGATATGATTTTAGAATTGCAGGAGTCCTCAAAGATCTGCCTCACAACTCCACCATACAATTTAAGGTCTGGATTCCCCTGACCTTTGCGAATGAAATCTGGAGACCAAACTATACAAAAACCTGGTCCAATGCCTCATTTGTCACTTATGTCCAACTTGATGAAAATGCTTTTTATCCGGATCTGAGTCAAAAAATCAAGGGAAGAATTATCCAATCGAATAGAAAAACTCAGATGGAGCCTTTTCTTATCCCGTTCAACAGCGTCTACCTAGACCTCTATGGTCGCAAAAGCCAGATTCGTTTATTTTCCTTGATTGCTCTTTTTGTCCTGCTCATTGCGTGCTTTAATTTCATCAATCTCACAACCGCACGTTCTTTTCAGCGAGCCAAGGAAGTGGGATTGCGGAAAGTTGTCGGTGCCCACAGGCAGCAGCTCGTAAAACAATTTTTTAGTGAATCCCTACTGCTGACATTTCTTGCACTTCTCTTGGCCATTATGTTTTGTGTTCTTTTTATTCCATTGTTTCGACAGCTTTCTGGTAAACCATTAAATTTCCACATGTTAATGAACATCAAATTTTTGTTGGGCATTGTCGGCATAACCGTCTTTACAGGTGTAAT
>CAZLLG010000083.1:11405-12586 GCA_964560275.1 uncultured Eubacteriales bacterium
CGCCCAGTCCGGGTTTGGCGCCCTGAGCGTATTTGAATTCAACGATGGGCGCACGCTGAATAGTCTCCTCGCGGACGCCGAACAAGCCCGTCTTTACAGGTGTAATTTCCGGAATATATCCGGCTCTTTTTCTCTCTTCTTTCCAGCCGGTTCAAATCATGAAAGGTCGATTTTCGGTAGGGGCTAAAGGTGCTCTTTTTAGAAAAATCCTTGTCGTGTTTCAATTTGTTTTTTCCATTATTCTGATCATATGCACAACGCTTCTCTACAATCAGGTTCACTTTATGCAGAATAAGAGCTTAGGCTTTGAAAAGGATTTGCTCATCTACACACCATTAAAGGGAAATCTGCAGGAGAATTTCGAGGTTTTGAGAAGTGAACTTCAAAAAGATCCGAATGTGTCTTTTGTTACCTTTACATCACGAACACCTGTCTATGTGGGAACAAACGGTCACGGTTGGGACTGGGAAGGCCGAGAGCCGACGGTCGATCCCTTAGTGACGTATTATGCCGTTGAACCTAATTTTTTAGAGGCATTCGAGATGGAGTTGGCCCAGGGACAGTTTTTTGCTCAAGGACAAAAAAATCGAAGTCATGTGGTCATCAATGAACGGTTTTCCGACATTATCGGGATGGACAATCCTATAGGGAAAGGACTGCGCAATGGTGAGAACATGTTCACGATTATTGGAGTGGCCAAAGATTTCCATTTCCAGCCCATTCACAATGAAATCGGTCCTATGCTGCTTTACTATGGAACCATCGGAAGTTTTTTGAAATACAACTATGTGTTTGTCAAGATTCGTCCAGAAAAAATGCCGCAAACACTTGGATTTATCGAAGAGACAGTCAAGACTCTCAATCCCGAGTTTCCATTTGTCTACCGGTTTTTGGACGAGGACTATGGCCGGTTGTACCGCTCAGAAGAAAGAGTTGGCGCTATCGTCCGCACCTTTACAATCCTGGCTGTCTTTGTTTCTTGTCTTGGTCTTTTTGGATTGGCGTCTTTTATGGCCGAACAACGGACCAAAGAAATCGGGATTCGGAAGGTCCTGGGAGCCTCTATCTCAGGGCTTGTTTTTATCTTGGGCCGGGAATTCACAAAATGGGTGGTGTTGGCCAATATTTTTGCTTGGCCGGTGGCCTATTTTGTGATGCGCAGTTGGCTTCAAAATTTCCCC
>CAZLLG010000084.1:0-12483 GCA_964560275.1 uncultured Eubacteriales bacterium
AAGGCGATCCTGGGGCCTACATGGACCGGAGCCTGATGGAGGGAAATCCGCACCGTGTTCTAGAGGGAATGATTATTGGGGCTTATGCCATAGGCGCCGAGGAAGGCTATATCTACATCCGTGATGAGTACCCACTTGCACTTCAAAACATAACTCTAGCGATAGAACAGGCAGAGCAGATGGGCCTTTTAGGAGAGAATATTCTTGGAACAGGTTTTAACCTCCGTCTTCATATCTCTAAAGGAGCCGGCGCCTTTGTATGTGGAGAAGAAACTGCTCTGATCGCATCCATTGAAGGAAAAATAGGGGAACCGCGTCAGCGTCCTCCTTATCCTGCTGTTCGGGGACTCTGGAAAAAACCGACGAATATCAATAATGTCGAAACCTGGGCAACCATTCCCGTCATTTTCACAAACGGCTCCGATTGGTTTTCAAAGATCGGAACCCAGGGATCAAAAGGAACAAAGATTTTTTCGCTTGTTGGAAAAATCAACAATACCGGACTTGTGGAAGTCCCTATGGGGATCACTCTCCGAGAAGTCATTTATGACATCGGTGGCGGAATCCCGGAAGGAAAAGAGTTTAAAGCCGTGCAAACCGGCGGTCCCTCGGGAGGATGCCTCCCCAAAGAACATCTGGATCTTCCTATAGATTATGACAGTCTTTTCCAAGCCGGTTCTATCATGGGATCCGGTGGAATGATCGTCATGGACGAGAACACCTGTATGGTTGATGTCGCAAAATACTTCCTCAATTTTCTTAGGGACGAGTCCTGCGGAATATGCATCTCCTGTCGAGAAGGAACTCAACGCATGTGGGAGATCGTCAGAAACATTACAGAAGGAAACGGCAAAACCAGCGACGTCGATCTCTTAGAACAACTTGCCAGTGCCGTCAAGGATGCCTCCATGTGTGGATTGGGACAAACGGCGGCAAATCCCGTTCTGTCTACAATCAGATATTTTAAAGATGAATACTTGACACATATTAAGGACAAAAAATGTCCTGCCGCCGTCTGCAAAGATTTAATCCAGTACAGCATCATCTCCGAAAAATGTACGGGCTGTCTCGCTTGCATCAAACCCTGCCCACAAGAGGCCATCACTGGAGAACTGAAAAAGATTCATGTCCTAGACCAGGAAAAATGCATCAAGTGCGGAGCCTGCTTCGAGGTTTGCAATTTTGATGCCATTAACGTTGAGTGAGGATATTATGATCAATATGAAAATCAACAATTTGGATGTTAAAGCCGAGGACGGCTGGACCATCCTGGAAACGGCGAAATTCTTCGGACTGGAAATCCCTACACTCTGTTATGATGAGGGGCTTTCACAGTTCGGTGGGTGCCGGCTCTGTCTTGTCGAAATAGGGGAAGGCCCCAGGGCCAAACTCGTCTCTTCTTGCACTTATCCTGCAGAAGAAGGACTTATAGTTAGGACGGACACCAAAAGAGTGTTTGAAGCGAGGAGGATGATGATCGAACTCATGCTGTCTACGGCGCCCGGATCAAAGGTCATTCAGGATCTCGCATCTAAATTTGGTGTCAAACAAATGCGTTTTGAAGTCCGCAATGAAGAATGCATCCTCTGTGGACTTTGTGTCCGGATATGTGCAGAACAGATGGATGGAAATGCGATCGGCTTTCAGAACCGGGGTCATAAAAAGAAAATATCTACGCCTTTTGACATGCGTTCTGAAGAATGCCGGCTCTGTGGCGGGTGCATTTATATCTGCCCGGCATGTCAGTTGAGATGCCAGGGACCTGATGCTGATACGGATGTCTGCAATGGATGCCTCACTCTCGATGCCACGTGCCTCGACACCTACGATGAGCTCCAGTGTTGGATGTATGATGCCGGCAGATGCGGAACGTGTGTCCAAGAAAAACCCGAGAAATCAAACAGTGAAGACAATGAAAAAACAATATAAATACATGTCTTTCACTGCTTATATACAAAAAGATATTAAGGAGGTCACCCAATGAGTTATACAAAATTAAACAGAAGCGCCGCTACACTGACTAAAAACAGGACTGAAGGTTCCGTCAGCCCTTTCAGCGGGATGTGTGTCACCTGCGTGGACGGCTGTATCGGCATGTGTGAAATCGGCAAATCCGCCTACAGAGGACATGAAGTTCTTTATCCGCAACCGTTTGGAATCGTTACGGCTGCCTCCGAAAAAGATTACCCTGTCGACCTTTCGGATTTTACGATTTTAGGAACAGCAGTCGGAGCCAAGGGCGTTCCGGCTGATTCAGATCACGCCACCTTTCCTAAGGTAACAATCGAGACTGCCATTGGTCATGATAAAGGCATCAAAATGAAGGTGCCGTTTGTTGTTTCCGGAATGGGATCTACAAACGTGGCCAAACAGAACTGGCTTGGACTGGGAGCGGGCGTGGCTCTATCCGGAGGGATCCTGACTGTTGGAGAAAACGTGTGCGCGATGGACGATGAATCTGTCATCGAAAACGGCAAAATCATCCGCTCGCCGGACATGGAATTCCGCGTTAAATCCTTCCAGGATTGGGCAGATGGATACGGCACGGTTGCAGTACAGGGCAATGTCGAAGACACCCGCCTGGGTGTACAGGAATACGTTATCGAAAAATTAGGCGTTAACACGGTTGAGCTCAAATGGGGCCAGGGCGCCAAAAACATTGGTGGTGAAGTCAAGATAAAAAACCTTAAAAAAGCCCAAGAACTGCAGAAAAGAGGTTATATTGTACTCCCAAATCCTGATGATCCCGTAGTCATAAAGGCCTTCGAGAAGGGCAGCTTTAAAGAATTCGAAAGACATTCCAGGTTGGGCATGGTGGAAGAAGAAAGCTTCATGAATCGTGTCGAAGAACTGCGGGCCGCAGGAGCCAAGTATATCTTCTTGAAAACAGGCGCCTACAGACCCGTCGACCTAGCCCGAGCCGTGAAATACGCATCCAAAGCCAAATTGGATCTGCTGACCGTAGATGGAGCGGGAGGGGGAACAGGCATGAGCCCCTGGAGGATGATGAACGAGTGGGGAATTCCCACCGTTGAACTCTGGTAATTGACATATCAATACCTCAAGAAGCTCGATGAAAAGGGAGAGTACATTCCTGATGTCGCCGCTGCAGGCGGGATCACATTCGAAGATCAGATCTATAAGGCCCTCGCTCTCGGAGCCCCCTACTTTAAATTGGTCGGCATGGCCAGAGGCCCGATGGCTGCAGCCATGGTAGGTAAAACAATCGGAAAGAGAATCCAGGAAGATCAAATTCCCGTGTACGTCGAGCGGTTCGGAAATACAGCCGAGGAAATTTTTGTTACGGCTACAGAACTTAAAGAAAAATATCACGATCGGTTCAAAGACATTCCCACCGGGGCCATGGGACTTTTCGGATACTGGGAAAGACTTAGTCAAGGCCTGCGGCAGATGATGGCGGGAAACAGAAAATTTGCCCTCGAATATATCACAAGAGACGATATCGCGGCGCTGACCCAGGAGTCCGCCCACATTAGCGGTATTCCGTTTGTCACAGATGTTGATAAGGAAGAAGTCGAACAGATATTGAACAGTTGAACGGCTTCCTCGTAAGAACGAAACAAGTTATTTTCTGCAGATATAAGCGATATGTGGATACCAGTAGCCTGAATGCATGGGGACTGCTTTCACCGAGAAGCCAATTTTCCTGAGAATTTTGAGATAATCCTCCTGGCTCCGGAAGAAGAATCTTTCACGCTTTTCACTCAGGGTGAATCCGATCATTTTGACCGCCAGAGATTCCTGCAAAAGATTCCAGATGTGCTTCCACCGCGGCTTGGCATCCATCTCCTTGATAAAAAGAATGCCGTTTTCTGAGAGAGAGAAATAACATTTCTTGAATATACGCTCCTGTTTTTCATAGGGGATCAGATAGAGGACATCGACAAGAGAGAAAACATCTCCTTCAGGATAGTTCGTTTCAACGATGTCTCCAGCTTGATATGTCATGTGTGAGCCCTGGGCTTTAGTCTGGTTTGCGATTCCGATCTTTTTTTCATCCAGGTCAAGGCCAAAAATCCATCTGTCGGGAGAACCAAGGCTCAAGATGTTTGAGAAAAGGCCGCTGCCACAGCCAAGATCAACGATTCTCCCCCCCTTTGGAAAAAAATCTTCCAGTGCGATCAAGGGGCAGATCCTCAACTTGATCCGCAGATAGGCTCGCATGAGGAATGGGGCCTCTTTATACAGTTCGAAGATTTTTCGTTTATCTATCATTTAGCTTTTACTTTGTTTCCTTTCGGCCGTTTTCTGCGGATGCTTTTCTTTGCCGAAACTGAGTTTTACTCCATGTAGTGATTGTACCAGAACTGGAAAATGATCAATGGCCACAACAGCTGCCGATGGTTGTGTGCGCCTTGTAAGTGTTCTTTCAGAAGTTTTTCAATCGCGGCCAAATTGAAGAATCTATGTTTGTTTAAATTAGTTGGAGAGAGGACATCCGTGACAAAATCCTTGAGCTCATTCCTCATCCAGGTCCCCAAGGGGATATCAAAACCGATCTTTTTTCTGGTCAAAATTTCAGGGGGAAGATAGGGGGCCATGGCTTTTTTCAGGATGTATTTGGTTGTGAGTCTTTTGAGTTTCAGAAAACTGGGGATGGTTGCCGCGTACTCAACGAAGGTGTGGTCCAGAAAGGGTACGCGGATCTCCAGGGAATTGGCCATGCTCATTCTATCTGTCTTGACAAGAAGGTCGTCCTGAAGGTAGAGCTTGAGATCCAGATAGCCCAACCTGCTCACCGCGTCTACAGCAGAGGTATTATCGAGATGGAACGAGATGGGGGCAAACAGGTTTTCACTCAATTTTTCTTGGGTGTCGGCCGTAAACAATTTTTCCTTCTCTGCAGGGCTGTAGGCGCCCCACCAGATGAAGTTTGAAATCTCGGGGGGATAGTCGATCCCGGATATGAATTTTTTGGCCTTGAATTCAAAGCTCAGCCTTTTTCCTGAAGCGGGAAGGCTTTTGACGATGTTTTTAACGATCTTGTCTCTGATGAGCTTTGGAACTTTTCTGTAGAACCGCGCCACCTGGTAGGCCTTGTAAGTGTCATATCCGGCGAAGAGCTCGTCCCCCCCCTCGCCTGCCAGCGCCACAGTGACGAACTTACGTGCCAGGTTCGAGATAATATAAGAAGGAATGATCGATGCGTCGGCCAGCGGCTCATCCAAATACTCGATCAACTTCGGGACCAATTCTTTCACTAGGTTCGACTCCACGACAAATTCCTGGTGGTCGGTTTGGAAGCAATCGGCCACAACTTTCGCATATCCAAGTTCGTTAAATGATTCTTCTCTGAATCCGATGGAAAACGTCTTTATCTTGGAGACTGCCACTTCGCTCATCAGCGCTGTTATGGAACTCGAATCCATCCCTCCGCTGAGAAAAACACCCAACGGGACATCGCTGATCAAACGTTTCCTCACGGACTCCTTCAGCCTGCGGTAAATGTCCTCCATAATTGTTTCTTCGTTTTTGGCGGCATCTCCGCCACATCCAGGCGTCACATCCCAGTATTTTTTAATTTGGACTTTTGATTCACGGATGATCATCATGTGACCTGGCAGAAGTTTTTTTAAATCTTTGAAAATTGTCTGCGGGGCGGGGATGTACTCGAATGTAAAAAAGCGCGACATGCCGCTAAAATCCAGTTCTCGCTGATAGCCGGCCTGGAGGATGGATTTTATCTCGGAAGAAAAAACAAGACTGGTGTCCGACTGCCAGTAGTGGAGGGGTTTGATACCCAACCTGTCCCTGGCAAGATAGAGCGTGTTCGTCCTTTTATCCCAGAGGGCAACGGCAAACATACCATTCAACATGGAAACAAAATTCTCCCCTTCCTCCTCGTAGAGATGGACGATAACTTCCGTGTCGGACCTAGTGGCAAAGATGTGCCCCTTTTGGATGAGCTGCTCACGCAATTCGGGAAAATTGTAGATCTCTCCGTTATAGACCACCCAAACATTTTTGTCCTCGTTGGAGATGGGCTGGTGTCCAGAGACAAGGTCGATGATGCTCAGCCGGCGCATCCCCAAGCTCACCTTTTCGTCGGAATAAAAACCTTCATCATCCGGGCCGCGGTGAACCATCACAGAGCACATCTTTTTTGTGATGACCTCTGCTTCGAGTCCAAGACCGGTGAATCCGTAGATGCCACAAATACCACACATTGTTTTCTTCTGGAGTCCTAATGTATCTGAACGCTGTTAGAATATCAATCCCCGCCCCGGAAACAAAACGTGTGTAGGACCTTGAGGTGTGTTATAATTTTAGCCAAATTTTGGACGGACCGACAGATTGGACTCGAACGAAGTAATTCTGCTCAACCCCCCTGGGGATAAGCTGTATATCCGTGATTATTACTGCAGTTTCTCTTCTAAGGCCGACTACTATTGGCCCCCCCAGGACCTCATTTATCTCAGTGGGATCCTGGATGTGGATTATTCTGTCCGGGTTATCGATGCCATCATCCACAAGCAAACAGAGGATGAGGTTCTCTCTCAGGTCGAGGATTCCGGAGCCCGGGCTTTGATATTCACGACCGGGACAGCCACGATGCAGTCTGATCTCCGGCTGATGGAGCGAATCAAGGCCAAGACCGAGATCAAAATCGTGGCGAGTGCGGGAATCTTGCCTTTTATTTGGGAAGAATTCCTCGAGCAATATGAATGTGTCGATGCGCTCCTTTTGGATTTTACAAGCCAGGATATAAATGTTTATTTAAGAGCAGACGGACAGATTGATAAGCCGCTGAACGGACTTATTTTTAGAAAAAATGGTCGATTTATCAAGAGTTCAGAAAAACCGTCACTGACATATACCGTACCCGTTCCCAGGCATGACCTCTTCGATTTTAAAAAATACCGGATCCCGATTGCCCGGCGATTTCCATTTACAGTGGTTGTGACCTCATTGGGCTGTCCCCACAACTGTGGATTCTGCACGGCTGGTGCTTTTGGATACAGGACGAGAGATGTGGACGGAGTTGTCGAAGAACTTCGTTTGTTATCCAGTCTGGGAGTGAAGGAGATCCTTTTCCAAGATCCCACATTCACGATCAATACGAACCGTGTGGTTGAGCTGTGCAACAAGATGGTTGAAAACGAGTTTGATTTTACTTGGAGCTGCAACGCTGACATCAAATCTTTTAACGAAGATAAAATCAAACACATGAAGAAAGCGGGATGCCATACGGTCTCTCTGGGTATCGAGAGCGGGAATGAAAAGATCCTGCAAAAATATTCCAAAAAAATCACAACAGGCGAGATCAAGAGCACGATCCGTATGCTGAACGCCTACAAGATCCATGTGCTGGGCTATTTCATCATCGGTCTGCCGGGCGAGGATAGGGAATCCATCCAGCAGACTATCGATCTGGCTAAACAACTGGATATCGATTTTGCCTCTTTTGCCATTGCCACTCCAGATGTAGGGACACCGCTGCGAAGAGAGGCTCTGTTAAAAGGATGGATGCGGCCCGAGGAGGATGTGTTCGACAGCACCGACTATCCCGTTCTTGAGACAGGGAGTCTGTCGAAGGATGAAGTCTGGAAGCTCAGAAATCTGGCAGTCAGGAAATTTCACCTCAGGCCGTCTTATCTGTTCAAGAGGGTGCGGCAGATTCGGAATTTCCGGGATGTGAGTGTAGCAGCCTCAAACGCGCTGTCACTTTTTCGAAAGTCATGAAAAAAGTCATAATCAATGCCGATGATTTTGGTCTAACTCAGGGGGTGAACCAGGGAATCGTCAAGGCGCATCAAAAAGGTATCCTCACGAGCACCACACTCATGGCCAACATGCCGGCATTTGATCAAGCTGTGGAATTGGCAGGCACAAATCCGGAATTAGGCGTCGGCGTGCACCTCAATATACTTAGAGGACACCCTCTCTCAACGGCACGGACGGTAGGCAGCCTTCTCTCAAAGGAGCTTCGGTTTATTCCAAGTGTTTCGACCCTTCTTCGACAACTGGCCCTGAAAAGGCTGAACCTTGAAGAAGTCGAGAGAGAGTTCAGGGCTCAAGTAGAGAAGGTGCAGGGGGCGGGTATCGATCCAAGTCACATCGACAGCGAGAAGCATATCCACATGATCAGGCCTCTTTTCCGGATCGTTATTAAGCTGGCAAGGGAGTACAAAATCAAAAAAGTGCGGTTTATTCAGGAAAACTGTATGACCCCACGGCCTGGGCAGATGTTCAAATCGATGTTCATTTCTCTGTCTTCGACCTCCATGAAGAAGAAAATGGTCCAGGAAGGGATTCGCTCTGCCGACAGGTTCTATGGCGTGTGCGACAGCGGCAGGATCACAGCAGCAAAACTCAAGCAGGCACTTCACAGAGCCAAAGAGGGTGTCACAGAAATTATGGTGCATCCTGGATTTATCACGCAAGAAATGCTAGAGTTAGAAAAGCAGATTGGCCCTTATTACATCAATAAATACAGAGAGAAAGAGTTATACGCACTGCTCGATGACAAACTGTCAAAACTCATCGCCGATCTGGAGATTCAGTTGATAAACTTTAATCAATTATAAGACACACTATGGATAATAAAAATAAAAACATCGAAGTCTCGATAATTGTTCCCTTTTACAATGAGATGGATAACATCGAAGAGCTTTACGAAAAGTTGATTATTGTTCTCAAGGATTTGCGTGTATCCTACGAGTTAATCTTTATCGATGATGGAAGCACGGACAACACTCAAAGCATTCTGATGAATTTATTCGAAACAGACAAGACTGTTGAAGTCATCATACTGCGAAAAAATTTTGGACAGACGGCCGCTCTTCAGGCGGGATTCGATCATGCCAAAGGTGAGATCATAATCTCTATGGACGGAGACCTGCAGCATGATCCTGCCGATATCCCAAAGCTGCTGGCCCCCATAAAAGAGGGCTTCGAAATTGTCTCGGGATGGAGAAAAAAAAGAAAAGATCATTTTTTTCTGAGACGGTTTCCCTCTTTGGTCGCCAACAGGATCATGCGATCCCTTTCGGGAGTCAAAATCCACGATTTCGGCACGACTTTTAAGGCCTATAAACGGGATGCCCTCGAAGGTCTTCGCCTTTATGGAGAGCTTCATCGTTTTATCCCGGCACTCATCAGCCGAACAGGAGTTAAGATCACAGAAGTCCCGATTAAGAATGTTGTCAGGAAGAGGGGAAAGTCAAATTACGGACTCTCCCGAGTCCGCAGAGTGCTCTTTGATCTGATAACCGTCAAGTTCATCATCAGTTTTATTGACCGGCCTCTGCAGTTTTTTGGGTTTATCGGCTTAATTTTCGGAGGTATCGGATTCACCATCGCTCTTATCCTGACAGTGGGATTTTACTTTTTTGAATGGTCGATCAGAGATAACCTGGGGAATTTAATTCTCGGCGTGTTCATGATGATCCTGGGGCTCCAGTTCATCATGACCGGTCTGCTGGCAGAGATCATCTCGCGCATCTATTTCACCACTCATAAAATGCGGATTTACTCTGTGGCCGAACTTAAATCCCACCTGCCTCCCAGGAATGATGAGGGAAGCTGAGATTGGGCCTGGAATGAGGAAGTGCTGTTGAACAATATTTTGTTCAAAAGAGTTCAACAGAAAGCCGACCTTCTGATTTGGATTGGCATCGCTCTTTTTTCCGTCTTTATCCTTCTCCTCTTGATCCAATCTCTGGATGTCCTCTCCCTTTGGATGGATGAGGGATTTTACTATCTGGCTACACAGAAGATCTTGGATCTAGGCTATCCTCTTTTTCCCTCTGGACACATTTATTACAAGGCAATTTTATACGCATATTTTTCTGCCTTTTTTACGGGCATCTTTGGATTCACGGTGTATAACCTAAGGCTGATCAGCGTTCTGTGTACCGTCGCTATTCTTCCTCTTGTCTATCACATGGGGAAAAAGTTGTTCAATCGAAAAATCGGATTGTGTGCTGCCGCTATATTTTCACTGTGCGTTTGGGTGGCAGAATATGGACGCGTCGGCCTCTATTTTGCGCCTCTTCAGCTGGTGAGTTTTGCTGGCCTCTATCTTTTTTACAGAGGTTTTTTTGAGGAAAAATCCAAGTATAAAGTTTTGGCCACAGCCGCTTTTATTTTGGCTCCGTTGGTACATCAACTGGGAATGAGCGTCTGGTTCTGTTTCCCTGCTTTTTTCCTGATCAAGGGCATAAAGAGATTCTTCCGAAGAGATGTGCTCATAAGCTTCTCTATGACATCTGGATTTTACCTCTTCGTCCAGCTCCATGAATATTTCTTTTGGGAGGTGGGATACGTTTACGCCAAGACAGATCAAAGTCTTCAAGGAATGTTCCAGTATTTCTTTTCCAGCTTCTCTCTCAAATATTTTTTTGAGTTCTACAGGAGTTTCCCTCAGATGTGCCTGGTCATCTTTGTCGGATTTTTTCTTCTCCTCGGAACCTGGCTCCAGGAAAGGAGTGCAAAGAGGCCCCGGTCTTCGTCCTTTTCTAGGGATTGGTTTTTTTTGTATCTCTGTTTGGTCTTCCCGATTGTCTTTCTCGGTTTTTTCAGGACCCATGTCCACCCCCGTTATCTCTACCAGCTGTTTCCCCTTCTTGTAATCCTGTATGTTGTAAGTCTTTATAAAATGGCCCAGCTCCTCATCGAGCTCTTAACAAAACTCTACCCGAGAAAGAAGACGACGAGTATTTCATTTGCTACGGGAGTTCTTTTCTTGGCCCTTCTTTTTTTTACCGCAGAAGGCATTGGTGTGGGAAAGGTGAAGTCGATCGTGAATCGGCAGTATGGAGATCCCATACGAACGGATATCATCTACAAGTCGGGGAGATACCAGCACTATGATCACAGGGGGGCGGGTGAGTATGTCCGGCATTTTCTCCAGGAAGATGATCTGGTCGTGGCCATCCATGTCGTCTTTCAGCACATCTATGCAGGACGTGTCGATTATTGGCTGTGGTCCGGGGGTCCAGGAACTTGGGATGCTTGGGAGGAAACATCCGAGGGGTGGAAGGATTTTTATATCGGAGCCCAGTGGATCAACAATCTGGAAGATCTGAGACAGGTGCTGGAGAAGAATCTTGAAAAAAGGGTTTGGATTATTGCCTCTCCTTCCATCCTCCGTAGAGACCACATCAAAGAGGACATCGCTCTTTTCATCAAATCGGATCCTGAAAAACTGGTCTTTCGGGGTAAGGACGGCATGTCAGAAGTCTATTTGTGGAATGAAGCGTCAGAAAAACTTACGGGTCCCGCACATACGTTAGAGGGAGAATGGCTTCCAATTCTCTTCGGAAAAGTCGTATACGAGCAAGATGTATCCAGGGGAAGTACCGTCTTTGTCCCCAAATGGGAGCAGGGTAGAAAACTCGGCTACTACACGACAGAAAAGACATTCCCGCCGGGACCATACTCAATTTCTGTGCGGATAAAGTCGCAAGATTTCGAGCGAGAAGCCGATAGATTATTCGGCATTGCACTTTTAAATGGGCCAAAGGGCGAACAAAAGGCATCTTATATGGTGAATGGAGAGATGACCAAAAAGGAAACAGATTATCAGACATACAACTTCAACTATTATCAAAACAAGGAGAGCCGGCTGTATTTGAAGTTTTTATTTACGGGTTTAGGAAATGTATGGCTCGATTATGTGGATATAGAACCTAAAGTCGAGCCTCCTCTGAACAAAACACCCTAAGGATCTCAATATGCATGGAAAAATTTTCCAAAAAAATAACAAAGCGGACAAAAGATAAAGGAGAAAGGGATGAAAGACGATTTTCGAGGAAGTGTACAGAAGGAACTCGTTAAAAAAAGGGGATCATTTTTTTCAAAGTATTCCTCCCTTTTTCCTGGGAAAAAAGGATTTTTTTTCTTTCTCAAATATGAGAGTGTGCTCCTGTTCTTTTCCGGGATACCCGGTGCGCTGGGTTTCTTCCTGCGCAGAGTCTTCTATCCGAGCTTATTCAAGAAAGTTGGAAAAGGAGTGGTCTTTGGAAGGAATATCACTATGCGTCATCCGAAAAAGATCACGATTGGGGACAATACCGTTATCGACGACAATGTCGTGCTGGATGCCAAGGGAGAAAAGAATGAGGGCATCCAGATCGGAGAAAATATATATATCGGCAGGAATACCATATTAAGCTGCAAAGGAGGATCTATTTATCTAGAAGATTCCTGCAACATTTCCGCCAATTGTATGCTTCTTTCAGAGACGGAGATCCGATTGGGTCAATTCTGTTTCTTGGCCGGCCAGTGTTATCTCGTAGCCGGGGGGAATCACAGCTTCAAAGACACCTCTATACCGATCATGTTCCAACCGTCCTATTCTAAGGGTGGGATCATAGTCGAGGATGATGTTTGGCTGGGAGCCGGAGTCATCGTTCTGGATGGAGCGAATGTCGGGAAGGGAACCGTCGTGGGGGCAGGATCTGTGGTTATTGAATCTCTCCCGGAATACTGTATCGCCGTTGGATCACCCGCCCAAAA
>CAZLLG010000085.1:0-9501 GCA_964560275.1 uncultured Eubacteriales bacterium
GAATTTTCCATTTTTGCTGAACTGATAGAACAGAACGGATTTGACTGTGGATTCTTGTCCGTTTTTCAATGACCGGAGAATCAGATCAGTGCCATAATCCTTCTTTTTTTCCTCTTTCTTTTCTTCCTCTTCTTCTGATTTAGTTTCTTCAGCTTTTTTCTCTGGCGGTTTTTTTGCTGCTGCTTCTTTATCCTTAGGTTCTTCTTTTTCCGCTTCCTTGAGAAAGGCCACCCAACCGCTTGCCTCTTCTGGCATCATGTAATCTTTCACCATTTCGACAAGTGTGACATCCCCGCTGGCCAGAGACATTATTCCCAGTCTCTTCTTGGGGGTTGAGTTGTTGTTTCCTCCCCCCCTCATCTGGTCCTTTTTGTTTTCCTTTTCCTTCTTTGCCTCATCAAGCTCCGCTTTTGAGGGAGACACGAGAAAAACGACATGAGTTGAATCGAAACTGAACTGGGGCCGTGCCGAGCGATGGGCCGTCGTTCCTTCACCCGTAAAACCAATAGGGTGACGGAAATCTTTTCCTGTTTTGATGTTTAAAACAACCAAATCCGCTTCGCCCTTCTGTGGTGTTTCCAGATAAAGAATCCAATTTCCATCCGGAGAAATTGCAGACGAACCCAGAGATTTCCAGGAGTCGTAGTCTTCATGAGTTAACGGTCTCTTATCTTGAGCTTTAGATACAAGGGGAAAGACAAGGGCAAATATCAACAGCCCTAGAATTACATAGAAATGGGAATGTTTTTTCATCGTTTGACCTCCTGAGAACAAATTTTTTTTCTGACTATAGTTTTTTAGATTATAGAACAATCTTAATGAGGTCAAGGATGATTATTGAGAATTTAGAAGATATTTTCTTATTTTAATCTTAGATCAATGCTTCCAATGCCGGCATCGATCTCGATATTGATAGTGATCTCTGTTTCTCCGTAGACGTCATTGGTGTATGTGTGATCATTTTTGTACATACCACGGGCATCCACAGAACCGATCCCTCCATCCACCTTAACCCGCACACCGACATTCTCGGATAGATAAATTGTCGCACTCCCGATACCCCCATCGATGTTCACTTTCAGATCTTCCATCAGTTCGCCCGTGAGGTCGATGGTCAACTCACCAACTCCCATATCGATATCAAGATCTCTGAGATCAATCCCTCTTAAATCCAAATGGCCTTCACCGGCTCCAAAATCTATTTTCAGATCAATAGGCACCTCTTCGCTTAAATTAACATCCCATCTGTTCTTTGAATCTCCTAGGGGAATTCCTGATCTACTTGTTTGCTCGACTGTCAATCGTCCTTTTTGTCCTGAGACGAAATAGTCTACATCGGGTTTCCACTGATCTACGTTGTATTCAAAATAGCCTTCCATCAGATCCCTTGCACCGCCTTTAAGTGAAAATTCTCCTGCAGACATCTTAAACCGGGCTTCAACAGTTTGTGCTCTCTCGAGTTTGACAGCATGATAATCTTCCCGGAGATCTCCCACTTCCACACAAGCACTTAAAGCTCCTAAAAGCAAAACCACTATTAAAAAGGTGTTTAATTTTTGATTCGACATGTTGACTGCCTCCTCTAGCAACATATACGGAATCCAGCCAAAAAAGGTTCAATCCCTAATTAGAGCCTTCTCGCACTGCTAAGGTTTACTGGGCGCCGTCTCTATTGAATACTATTTTTCCCCCAACGATGGTGTAATCCACTTTTGACGTCATGATCTGGTCATGGGGAATGGTCATCAAGTCATTGTTGAAGATCACCATATCAGCAAGATAACCTTCCGCTAGTTTACCTTTTCGGTCTTCCATAAATTCGGCATAGGCAGCACCGAATGTGTAGAGTTCAATGGCTTTTTCCATAGAGAGTTTCTGATCAGCAAACCAGCCGTCCCCTTCTTCCCCGGCTCTATCCTTCCTCGATACGGCTCCATAGAGCCCTTCCAGAGGATCAATGGGTTCTACAGCCCAGTCCGTCCCAAATGCGATATGCACTCCAGCATCCAGAAGCTTCTGCCAGGCATATGCCCCTTCACAGCGTTCTAGGCCAATTCTTTTTTCTGCAAACCGCTTATCGGTGATACAGTGAGTCGGCTGCATGGAGGCGATTACGGCCAGTTCGGCAAAACGAGGAATATCGGATAGGAGCAGTATCTGGGCGTGCTCGGACCGATGACGGCTGTCACGCTTGCCGTTGACCTGTTGGGCTTTTTCGATTGCATTTAGTACCCAGTTATTCCCTTTATCCCCAATGGCATGTGTTCCAGTCTGAAAACCTCTGGAGTCGGCCTCGATAATCCGACGTTCGAATTCGTCATAGGGCATCATAGGAAGACCGCTTGTCGTGGGATCGTCCAAAAAGGGCTCAAACATTAGGGCCGTACCGGAGCCTAATGTTCCATCTATAAAAATCTTGAGATAACCGAAACGGATCCAATCATTTTCTGATGGAAAATCTTTCCTCAGCTGATCCAGTCGATTCCAGACATCTTCTTGACCTTCTCCGGCTGAAGGAAGCCCCATATTGACTGTTGCTCGAAGCGTTAGCCGCCCTTCATCCTGAAATCTCTGGAGGAGTTCAAATCCACCGTTCAGCTGGGATATGCTGGTCACACCAGTTTTTCTGGCAGCTTCAAGAGCCAGCTCAAGAGCCAAATCGGTCTGGATCTGTCTTTCTTCGGGAGTGAGTTCATGTGTCGTTGTCCGTCTGATAAGGCGAGACGCCCCCTCTTTTAAAATTCCCGTGGGTTCTCCAGTTTCCGGATCTTTAACGATAGTTCCATTGGGAGGACTCGGTGTATCTTTTGTGATCTTCGACATCTTGATCACATAGCTGTTGACCCAGACGGAATGCCCGTCTGCACGGCTGAGAATAACTGGATTATCGGGAGCCACTGCATCGAGTATCTCTTTGGTTGGCCACTGTTGATCGGGAAAAGTCTCATGTTCCCAACCCCTTCCAGAGATTAAAACTCCCGGCTCGACCTGATCCACTTTATCCTTGACCATCTGGGCAATTTCCTGCGGATCATGAACATAGCGGAAATCGAGGTTCATTAAGGACTGGCCGCCGCTGAGAAAATGGATATGTGCATCGTTAAATCCGGGAATCAAGAGACGTCCGCCTGCATCAATAACTTGAGTCGCTGCCTCATCGACATACTTTTTAATCTTGTTGTTAGATCCAACAGCAAGAATTTTTTCCCCTTTTACGGCAATGGCTTGAGCCCGCGGATTATCTTTGTCGATAGTGACAATTTTAGCGTTTTTTATGACAAGGTCTGCAGGAGGACCATCATAGGGCTGGCTGCAACCCATACAAAACAGGATAAAACAGGCTAAAACAATAATTCCTGATATTTTTTTCAACATTTTAATCCCTCCTTATATGTTTAAAACAGAATGAATTCCAAATGAGTTCACCTAAGAGGGATATCTCCCTCTCCACTTCGACGGACAGATCTTTAAAAAAGTCCGTTCGTATTAAGTAAATTTCTTTTTTCTTACAATACAGAGAACAGCCGCAACAACAAAACAGACAAGTGTGCTTATGGGCGCATTTGAACATAGGGATTTATATCCCAGTAAATTCGCTTTACTCGCTGAGGCGTAAGGAAGAAGCGTCACAAGCCCACTGAGTGTCACAAGAACTGTGAGCAGAAGTACAAGACCGTATCCTTTTTTCTTCTCAGCCATAAACAAAACCTCCCTTTATTTTTGAACGGCAGAGATATCATCCATTGCAAACATTCCGCGTCCGTTTGTAGCGATCACTACAATGTTATCTCTTGGGTGGATGATGAGATCCCATACAAAACAGTTAGGCAGACTGCTGCCCAGAATTTGCCAAGAGTTCCCTCCATCAAGAGTGACGTAGACACCAAGATCTGATCCCACATAGAGAATATTGTCTTTTGTTGGATCCTCCCTGATGACATTGATAGGTCCGCCAGGGATGTTCGCTGAGATATCCACCCATGTTTGCCCCGAATCTGCAGATTTGTAGATATAGTCGGCAAAGTCGTCGTCTCTGCGGCCGTTTAATGTGAGATAAACCGTCTCCTTGTCATATTTGGATGCGACAAGTCTTGAAACATGTTTGTTAAATGGAAGCCCCTTAATGATTTCTGTCCAGGTTTCGCCGCCATTTTTTGTGACATGAACACGGCCGTCGTCCGTCCCAGCATAGATCAATCCAAACTGAAATGGAGATTCTGAGAGGGCCGTAATTGTGGCAAAAGGAATAGCAAAAGGAAGTTCTCCCTGCTGTTCGGGATTGTTATAACTCAAATCAGGACTTATCCTCTCCCAGGTCTCTCCCTCATCCATGGACCGGAAAATATACTGCATGCCGTGATAGACAACAGAGGGATTATGAGCAGAGACAATTGTGACCGCCATCCACTGCCCTCGCAGAGGAGGCTCACCTTCAGGAACTTCGGGAAGAATGTTTTTGCTTGTCCATATCCCGTTCTTGAATTCAGATCTCATCAAGCGGCCATAGAAACTTGACGAATAGGTGACATTGTTGTTTTCCGGATGAACGGCCACATGGGTTCCCTCTCCTCCGGGAGCTGATTCCCAATGAGTGACAGCCCGCGGCTCTCTGCGCCGCCTAGGCATATTATGGGCTACGTTTCCTTTGTACGTTCCATGATCCTGGACTGAACCATAGACATTAAAGGGTTTTTCCATGTCATAAGCCACATTGTAAAACTGGACGAGCGGGTGATTCGTGTGAAAATTTCTCCAGATCTCTCCCCCGTCATAGGATACATTTATTCCACCATCGTTGACATTGATGAGATAGTTGGAATCTGAAGGATCGATCCACAATCCGTGGTGATCTCCATGTAGGCCTGAATATCTGAGACGCACATAGGATTTCCCTCCGTCCGTGGATTTCGACAATCCCAATCCCATAATATATATAGTGTTCTCATTGCTGGGATCGACACGTATCTGTCCGAATACCCAACCGTATGTGCCGCCAAACCCTTCCATCATTCGGTCGTCCGGACTGACCTTTGCCCAAGTCTCACCCTTGTCGTCTGTCCTGTAGACTTCAGCTCCCTTGATCACACGACCGGTCTTCAAGCGGCCATAGGCATCCCTTTCTCCTTCTTGGACTTCCCGTCCGGGATTGTGATTATCCACAAAGGCATAAAGCACCTTTGGATTGCTTTGAGCGATGTCCAGGCCAATTCTTCCTGTTTTATCCAGCGAAGGAAGACCGTTTGTTTTCTGCGTCCAGGTTTTCCCTCCATCTGTGGTTTTAAAAATCCCATCTCCAGGCCCGGGTTTGGGATCACTCCAGCGTTCCCGTGTCCGGTTCCACATAGAAGTATAGAGTGTGTCCGTATTGGACGGGTCCATAACGAGATCACAGGCACCGATAAAATCACTGATGTAAAAAACCTTATCCCATGTTTTTCCCCCATCCGATGTCTTAAAAACACCACGCATCTCGTTGCGTGTCCATTCATGGCCTGGAGACGCGACATAGACAATATCGGGATTTTTGGGATGAATAATTATGCGGCCGATCGTATGTGTATCGGCAAGTCCCATGTGCTGCCAGGTCTTTCCGGCATCGAGCGACTTGTAGACGCCTGTACCTGCCACAGACGCACGGAAGATGTTGGCTTCACCGAGACCTACCCAAACAATGTTTGGATTCGATTTTGCGATCGCCAGATCACCTACCGACATGGAAGGAGCCTCATCCATGATAGGATCCCAAGTGATTCCCGAATTTTCTGTCTTCCAGACACCACCTGTGGCTGCTCCGACATAGATCGTGTGTTTGCTCCCCTCTGGTACAGCGATATCCGTACACCGGCCGCTGATAATATCAGGACCGAGATACCGCCAAGTCAGATCTTTGAATGCGGATGTTTTTTTCATCTCCTGGTGCTGCTTATACCAAGCAAGCCTCTGGGCAGGATCGGTATTTTCGATCTTCTTTTGTTGTCCCGCAAAGAGACTGAGTCCAGCTATTAGTATAAATCCTGCCATACAGAGAGAAAGAATAGACTTCAAGGGATATTTTTTACATACTCTCGACATAACCGCCTCCAATTATTTGTCGTACCAGAGATCGGGCAGGATGGACGCATACTTGGTGAATGTTTTTCCATTAACCGTCAAGACAAACCGGTATTCGCCCAGAGGTGCTGCAGGATCCCTCGATCCAAACCGGCCGCCAAACCCCATCTGCCTCATTCTCTGCTGCTGTGCTTCCATTTGTTTTATCTGCTCCGGAGTTCGTTTGGGTGCTTTAGTCATTGGCCAGAGGATCTTGTTGATTCCAGGATCAGTATTACCTTTAAATTCGCCGACAACAACATTTCCTTGGTATACGGTCAGAGTAGGCGCTTCAGCCGCTTTATCTTTTAAGTAATAGTACACAGTAATGGCTGTCGGTTCACTTTCTCCGGCAAAATTGGAGGAACTGGATGCCATCCTTTTGCTGTTGACCCAGCGTATTTTAGATTCGATATCGAACATATAGGCATCATTGTTCACCACATCAGTCGTGAACTCTACAAGCGGAGAAATATCAGCAATATAAATGCCTCGACCGTGTGTAGCAACAATGATATCGTTTTCTCTGGGGTGAATTTTCAGGTCGTGAACAGGCTGAGTGGGCATATTGTTTTTCATCTTGGCCCAGTTCGAACCACCATCGATCGAGACATAAACAGCAAACTCAGTCCCGACAAACAGGAGATTGGGATTTTTATGATGTTCCCGGACAACATTGATGGGTTCATCGGGAAGATTGGCTGCTATCGATGTCCATGTTTCACCAAAATCCGTTGTTTTGTAGATAAAGGGTCTAAAATCATCTCGTCTGAATCCTGTATAGGTCACATAGGCTGTTCCAGGTTCATAAAAAGAAGAAACAACCCGGCTAACCCAGTATCCAGGATTACCCGTGATTTTGGCGCTGACATTGGTCCAGTTTTGTCCACCGTCTTTTGTAACCTGGACAACTCCGTCATCCGTCCCCACCCATAGCAAACCTTCTGTGAGAGTCGATTCATCTAGAGATGTAATGGTGCAGTACTGGATGTTTCCATCCCCTCCCTTTCCCGTTGTCAGTTTTTTTGGATCGTTTGTCGTTAAATCTGGGCTGATCACTTCCCAGGTTTCACCACGGAAGAGAGATTTGACAACTTTGTTTCCAGCATGATAGATGACATCGCTGTTGTGAGGAGAGACAAGAATCGGCGCGTTCCAGTTCCAGCGCATGTCTCGGTCCACCCGGCTGTAAGCGATTCTTTTGGTCTCCCCTGTTTTTAAGTCCACACGGGAGAGAGGACCGAACTGGGATTCGTTATAGAGATAACGGTTTGTCTTGGTATCAAATTCATTGTACATCCCATCTCCACCCCCGACACTTCGCCAATCTTCGAGCCGGATAACACCGCTGCGTGACGTGCTGGGTCCCATGTGGGAACCGTTGTCCTGAAGGCCTCCGGCCACATTGTAGGGATAGGACATATCGAAGCCCACGGCATAAAACTGCGCCAAAGACAAAAAGTCGGGATGATACCAATTTTTGCCTCCATCCCAAGTCACACCCATTCCATGGTCATATCCCAAAAGCATGTGATTGGAGTTTTCAGGATTGATCCATAAAGCATGGTCGTCTCCTCCGAATCCGAGCGGCCGTCTCAGCCAGGTTTTTCCGCCATCACGAGTTCCCCAGGAGGCCGCACTCAAAACATGAACAACCATGTCGTCATTGGGATCGACAATAATCTGACCATAGTAGTAGGCCGGCCCGCCGCCAATGCTCTGATCATCTGGATTGACTTTTTTCCAAGTTTCTCCGGCATCATCCGAACGGTAGATTTCTCCGTCGATCATGCCGCGGCTGGATTTATCTGCAAGCAGCTCTGCATAACGATCCTCTTCGGACATTCCAGGTTTGTTGGCATTTTCAATGCAAACATACACAATCTTAGGATTTTTCAAATAGATGCCAATGCCAATCCGACCCAGCATGCCTTCTGGTAAACCACCTTCGAGCTTTTTCCAGTTTTTTCCGGCGTCTGTAGTTTTATAGAACCTGCTTCCTGGGCCTCCCAGGTTATATGTATAGGGTTTTCTCACCTTGTCGAATGTGGCCGCATAGAGGACACTGCTGTTTGTGGGATCCATGGCCACATCCACAACACCCATATTCTTTCCTTTGACAACAATATCCAGAACCTTATCCCAGGTCTTCCCTCCATCTGTCGTTTTGTACAAACCACGTTCGGGATTTTCTGAATAAAGATGGCCCAAGGCTGCAACATAGACAATATTTGGATTTTCCGGATCGATCACAATCCGGCCGATATGATGGGATTCTTTGAGTCCCATGTTTGTCCAGGTTTTTCCTGCATCAGTGGATTTATACACTCCATCTCCCCAATAAGTGCTGCGTGAATTGTTGGCTTCTCCGGTGCCCACCCAGACAATTTTGGGATCTGAAGGAGCCACAGTGACATCCCCAATTGAAAAGACATTTTCATAGTCGAAGATGGGCTCGAATGTCTGGCCATTGTTGGTGGTCTTCCACAGCCCACCAGAACCAGTCGCTGCATAGAACGTATAGGGTTCTTGTTCTGGAACGGCAAAATCTACGAATCTGCCGCTCTGTCTTGTCGGCCCTATATTGCGGTAGTTCATGCTCTTAAGAGCATCTTCACTAACCTGCTGACCGAACATATCCGGCACCAAAAGCAGTGCACAGACAAGCACGACAAAACAGACTAAAGTTTTAGAAAAGTAGTGTGAAAATTTCATTGAATTCCTCCTTGAGAGCTCATTTAAAATTATAAAAAGCAAATTAGTGAATATCACAGAAAACGGCTTCGGTCAATGACTTAATAAACAAGATTTTTTTTGAAAACCTGTGAAGGGCGAAGCAGTGTATCTCTGCGCGCAACAAAAGTGAGGACGGAGATGCACTGCGGAGGGGTCCCACTCAGGTTTTTGAATTATAATTTTGTTTAAGATTTGAAACCGAAGAGATGCCAGTAATTGAGAAACCAGATAAAGGCACACGAAGCCATGAAAATCAATGTGTAATGAATCCGTCCGTAAACAGTCCAATACGCTTTTCCCCAGACTAGAAACAGGCTCAGCAGCATCGCAACCGACAGAATGACTCCCATCATAGTCAAAATCGACAGGGTTTTCAGAACAGGAGGAACACCAAACATGAGTTCCATATAATTGCTCATCACTCCCGCTATTCCAACAATAAAAACCAGAAAAAACCAGCTCATCAGTCCAGCAATCCATTTGGGAAACGAGGGGAACTTTTTCCTGTCCACGTCTTTTCTGCAGAGCCTTCGTGAAATCGCACCCAGCGGCCAACCAAGCGCAGCAGATAGAAACAAAAGCACACAAACGCCTAAGAGACAATAGTGAAAAAACGGCGTTTTGTACCATTTTAATTTTTCTCTCTTCCTTAGTTGTTAATGCTCTCATTATAGG
>CAZLLG010000085.1:9511-11865 GCA_964560275.1 uncultured Eubacteriales bacterium
AAAATCTGGCATATAAGCGTGACTGATACGCCCCCTCGCATCATCTATAAAAAGCAGAGTCCCCTGACCTCCTACTTCTCTAAAAAACAATGGAGACACCTCAATCCAACGTTTTGTCTCCAATCCCATAGGAAGAGGCATTATGAGTGTTCCATCATCTGCCATTTTCAGTTTAGACGTCATAAAAAGATTCCCTAGTTTCTCATAGGACGTAAACACTCCTCTTAGTCCACCATAGCTGCCCAAGTATTTTTTTGATCGGACGGTAGGTTCAGACAGAGGTGTCCATTCTGGTGCTTTGAGCAAGGGATAGTAGCGATCCAAAAAGGCTTGGAAGAACTGCTTTCGAACACTATTCGAGGCACCAATACTATTGTAGGACACAAAAAACCCTAGGTTGTACTCCGGGATCAGAGCGAGTAAGGAGTGGAAGGCCACAGTATCGCCGCCATGACCGATCAGACGCAGATCGTTGATCTTCATTTCCCAAAATCCATAGGCATTACCTGGGACTCTCGGATCATGCGTAAAGAGCAAAGTGTGCATCAGTTGGGCTGTTTCGGACTGTAAAATACGATTTTCTCCATCACGGACATAGAGACCGTCTTGAAGGTGAGCGATCATAAATTTTGCCATGTCCCCAGCTGAAGAACTCAAAGAACCTGCCGGGCCCATCCCATTGATAAGCTCAAACTCCCCGGCCTTATATGTTCCATCCTTAAAAGAATAGGCCTGAGACATAAAATCTGCCAGGTGGATAGGCAGGGGCTGGCGGAATGTACTTTTTCCCATTTCAAGAGGCGAAAATACAAATTCTTCGATATACTCTTCGAACGGCTGGCCTGAAACCAATTCGACAATATAGCCAGCCAAGGCTGTCCCATAATTTGAATAGGCCGTGTACTTTCCAGGCGGAAACATTCGTTCTGGCATTTTTTCCCTGATAAAATCACTCAACGGCATAAGATCTTCAGGAGTGCGAGCAGCCATTCCACCAATAACATCCTCAAATCCCGGTGTATGAGTAAAAAGATGCTTTAAAGTGATAGGCTCATCAAATGTATCGGGAATTTGGAAATCCTTAAGATAAGTGTTGATATCTGCATCCAAATCAAGTTGGCCCATTTCATAGAGCTGCATGATGGCCGTCCAGGTGAACAATTTCGATATAGAACCAACCCTGAAAAGAGTCTCCTCCGGACTGACGGGCATCTTTTTCTCCACATCTGCGTATCCATATCCTTTAGTAAAAAAGATTTTTCCATCTTTGACTACAGCAACTGTGGCCCCTGCTATATGCCTTGCCTCCATCTGAGCGTACATGAGTCCATCCAGGAAGGTTTCGATTTCAACTGGATCTATTGGACCGGCTGGCAGAGAGACCCTCTCAACCTCTGGTTCTTCTTGGGAGATATCCTGTACTGAGTTTGACATCAATGGGCACACACCAAAGATTAAGATTGCCATAATTATAAAAAATATATCCTTTTTCACTTGAAACTCCTTCATTCCAATAAGTAGTCTTACCCTATATGATTCTCTCACTATGGTCAAATGAAAAACATGAATATTACACAAAAGCGGAAATGTTTTCATATGATAGACGCTGATTTTAATTTGGTTTACAATGTCGCCGCGGAGGGACACAAAATGAAATCAATCTTTTCTCGTAAATCAACATACATTTTTATTACAGGATTCTTCTTGAGTTTGCTCTTCATCCTTTCTAGTCCTACTGAAGATATCCCTTATGGGACAGGACAATGGGATGCCGATTCCTTTGGGAATCACCGTGTCGTTATTCACGTCTCTCAAAAAACGGATGCTGCCTGGGCGCATATTCCCTGGAGGCGGAGGGATCTCCATCCGGAAAACAAGTCCATTATTCTGATAGATGCACAATCAGGCCAACCAATAAAAAATCTATTCAGAGGTATTATCAATCGAGAATACGGAGATTTAATATTTCAACCACAGACAGTTCCTGGAGATTACTATGCCTACTACCTTCCCTATGTGATGGAAGGCCGCAGCAATTATCCTACCGTGACCTATCCTGAACCCATCGACTCAGCCGACAGTGAATGGCAGAAAAAACATGGATTAGCGGCTGGGATTACTCAAGATAATCTACAAAAATTTTTTCGAGCCGAGATTATCGCTTTTCAATCCCTAAATGAGTTCAACAGCTTTTTTCCCATGGAGCAAATCGCTACTCAACAGGAGACCTCAAATCTTTTGAAAAAATTCCCGGATTCCGAATACCTACTTTTTCCCGAAGACCGCAGATTTCCCATCCGAATGACAGAAGACCTTCCTTATCGGTGGATCAAATCAAACCTCAAGAAGGATTT
>CAZLLG010000085.1:11875-12333 GCA_964560275.1 uncultured Eubacteriales bacterium
GGCGAGGCAGACAGAGGCGAATTTTATTCCTTCCAGATTGGCATATTTGCAGCCTTAAAGAATATTGAAAATATCAAAATCCGGTTTACGGATCTCAAAAAGGACAACGAAGAAAAAACAATTTCCTCATCTCTCTTCCAGAGCTTCAATACAGAGGGTATCAACTGGGATGGAGAATTTTTTGATAAGATCTGTCCGGTCGCTAAGGGTGAGGTTCAGGCACTCTGGTGTGGTGTCCAAATTCCTGAGGACACCACTCCAGGGCTCTACCGAGGAAAAGTCTTCATACAACCCACGGGCATGAAGGAATCGACGATCCAGTTGGTTTTGCATGTGACAGACGCAGTTCTTGAAGACGCAGGAGACAGTGAACCGTGGAGGCATTCCAGGCTCAGATGGCTCAATTCAAAACTCGCATTTGATGAAGAGGTAGTCACTACGTTTACTCCTATTAAAAC
>CAZLLG010000086.1:0-12326 GCA_964560275.1 uncultured Eubacteriales bacterium
GCGAAAGATTTGCGGATACCCTCAAATCTTTCACATCTTCAAAGCCAGGCCCCAATTCTTTTTTCAAAGTGAGGGCCCATGTGATAAAATGAGCGTTGTTTTTATAAATTTAACGCTCTATCTATTTACGTGTTGGAGGAATAATGAATCGACCGACAATAGTGACCATGCCTGGAGACGGAATTGGGAAAGTTGTCCTACCAGCCGCCCTCAAAGTTCTCGACTGTGTAGATTTTGAGGCTAGCTACGTCCCAGCTGACATCGGCTGGGAATTTTGGTGTACTGAAGGCAATCCCCTTCCCCAGCGGACAATCGATCATCTTAAGGAACATCGCATCGGCCTTTTCGGTGCCATTACATCCAAACCCAAAGATCAAGCCCTTGAAGAACTCGCCCCGGAACTCCAAGGAAAAGGGTATGTCTATTACAGCCCGATTGTTGGCCTGCGCCAGCATTTTAATCTAGATCTTTGTATCCGGCCATGCCAGTCATTCAAGGGAAATCCTCTAAACTATGTCCGCAGGGCGAATGGCGGTGTAATCGAACCAAATATCGATGTCGTCATCTTTCGCCAGAATACCGAGGGACTTTACAGCGGTGTCGAATGGACAAATCCACCTGATACTGTGCGGGCAGCGATGGAGACACATAAAAAAATGGGAGCGTTTGCGGATGTGCCAAGTGAAGACCTCGCCATCTCGACACGTATCTTCAGCCGTAAGGCCTGCCGCCGCATCATCTCGGAGGCCTTCCAATATGCTAAAAAATTCGGCTACAAAAGTGTAACGATCTGTGAGAAACCCAATGTGATACGAGAAACATCGGGAATGATGAGGGAAGAAGCGCAAAAAATCTCGCCTGATTTCCCTGAGATCGCTCTCTGGGAAACAAATATAGACGCCCAAATGATGTGGCTGAACAAGAATCCTGAAGATTACGGAGTGATTGTTTCAGGAAACATGTTTGGCGATATCGTCAGTGATGCCTTCGCCGGCCTGGTAGGTGGATTGGGCTTTGCAAACAGTGCCAATATCGGAGAAACCTGTGCTGTCTTCGAGCCCACGCATGGTTCAGCTCCAAAATACGAACACCTCGATCCGCCTATCGTCAATCCTATAGCCATGTTTCTCAGTGCCTGTCTGATGCTGGAACATCTAGAGGAAATCGAAAAATCAAACAGAATCCGCAAAGCTATCGGGGCCGTTATCGCCGAAGGAAAAGTAAAGTGTTATGATATGATGAAGTTGGTTGGAGGCCCAGATGTACTTTCAAAAGGAGCCGCTACAACACTTGAAATGACCGACGCGGTCATCGAAAAACTTTAATAAATCGAAACGGGGAAGAATCATGAGAGAGAAAGTTTCAGAACTTTTTCAAAATCAGCTTAAACTTATTGAGGACACATCCTTGTCGAATAGTGTCATCGACATCTGGGTAACAGCTGCCGAGAAAGGAGGTTGGGGACCTCAAGATCTGGAAAATATTCCTTTTACACTCCTCACAGACACTCAAGGTATCAACCTTGTAGAGCACACAATTGCCGTCACAGAGGGAGCTCTTGGTCTTGCCCAGGCAATAAAAGATTCCTATCGGAGCCTTCCCTTTGACATCAATATGGAATGGCTCATCGCCGGAGGACTCCTGCACGACGTTGGCAAGCTTCTGGAAATCGGCATGAACGCTCAGGGTGAATATGAAAAAAGCCATCAGGGGCAATGCGCCCGGCACCCTATCTCTGGAGCTATCCTGGCAGCTCAGGCCGGTCTTCCGGATGAAATCATCAACATCATTGCCTGTCATGCGAAGGAAGGAGAAGGACGGCCAAAACGCATCGAGACAATCCTCATTCATCAAGCAGATTTTTCCGTCTTCGATCCTATGGTTTTAATGGAAAAAGGATTGCTCATTAAGTAAATCAAAACTGGTAGAAAAAATGGGACAGACAATTATAGAAAAAATTATATCCAGTCATTGCAGTTCGACTGTAAAACCAGGAGACATCGTAGACATGGCCGTCGATACACGCATCGCCCGTGATTTCGGCGGGGCCAATGTCGTTTTAAATCTTAAGGAATCAGGGCTGCCTATAGAAAATCCGGAAAAGACCTTCTTCACTTTCGACTGCAATCCTGGAGGTTCTTCTCAAAAATATGCGGTCAACCAGCAGCTCTGCCGTCTTTTTGCGAGAGAAAATCAAATAAAAGTCTACGACAGCAATGCAGGCATTGGCACACACATCGCCATCGATGAAGGATTGGTCTCTCCGGGAGAAACACTTATTTCAACCGATTCACATGCCAATCTTGTTGGCGCCATCGGCGCATTCGGCCAGGGTATGGGGGATGTAGACATTGCATTCGCCTTTGCAAAAGGGAAAGTCTGGTTTAAAGTCCCCCCAACAGTAAAAATTATCCTAAAGGGAAAACCCTCAACTTTGGCGCATCCCAAAGACATCGCACTTTTTATTCTTAAGACTTTGGGACCAAACGGACTTTTGGGGCAAGCCGCAGAATTCTACGGACATTATGTTGATTCCCTGGATCTTTCTGGGCGGATCACCATTGCCTCGATGACTACAGAAATGGGGGGAATTTGCAGCTTTTTCCCACCAAATCAAGACATCATTGATTTTTGCACGACGGTGAGCCGACACCCATTTAATCCGGTCTATGCAGAAAAGAATGCCGGTTACACAAAAACAATTGATCTCGAGACAGATCAAATTTCTCCACAAATTTCTCTCCCGGGACATCCGGAAAACGCCGTTCCTGTCAGAGATGTCAAAGGCCGGAAAATCGATTCTGCATTTATTGGCAGCTGCACGGATGGACGGTTCGAAGATCTCCAACTGGCCGCAAACATCCTCCGTAATAATAAAGTAGCACCGGGTGTCATTTTAAAGATTGTTCCTGCAACCGACCGAATCTGGAGGCTGGCTTTGGCCGAGGGCCTAATCTCTGTATTCAAGGACGCGGGTGCTTTAGTAGGCAGTGCAGGATGTGCAGGTTGTGCCGAAGGCCAAATCGGTCAGAACGGGCCTGATGAGATCACTGTCAGCACAGGCAATCGGAATTTCACAGGAAAACAAGGCCTGGGGAAAGTCTATCTTGCCTCCCCTGCGACAGCCGCGGCTTCCGCTATTGCCGGACATATCACACATGCAGGCGATATTCCAGTCGATCCGACTGTATTTTCGGCCAGCTCAGCCGTTGAAAGAAAAAAACCAAAAAAAGCACACACCTCTTCCACACGGCCAACCCACATCAGAGGTCGTGTCTGGATTATCCATTTGGACAATATCGACACAGATATGATCTTCCACAACAGACATTTGACCGTGACCGATCCCTCAGGGATGGGACAATATACATTTGGCAATCTAAAAGGCTGGGAAGATTTTCCTAAGAAAGTATCACGGGGGGACATCGTCGTAATTGCTGGAGAAAATTTTGGATGCGGTTCGAGCCGCCAGCAGGCGGTTGACTGTTTCAAATCTTTGGGAGTCAGCCTCATCATCGCAAAATCTTTTGGTGCAATCTATGAACGCAACGCGATAAACTCAGGATTTCCAATTCTCACAGTTCCGGATATCGATAAACTGGACCTCAAGGATGGGGACAAAATCGACGTGAATCTATCCTCAGGAGAAACAATATCGGTCTCCACTCGGGAAAAAATTTCAGGATCTCCGTTCTCATCCATCCAAATGGAAATCTACCAGAGAGAAGGACTGCTTAAATAAATTTAAAACAAAGAGGTCAGGCCATGGCAAAAATCTCTTCAGTCGGTAGAAAAGACACCTCTTCGGATTGTTGGATCCGTTTGGAAATCCGAAAGACCGGAGGTATACAGGTCGAGCAGCAGAGCAAAGTTCAATCCATGTACGGGCAATCCATCAGCCAGACCATCAGCCGCATGCTTGAATTTTTTAATATCCAGAATGCCCATCTGACCATTCAAGACAGCGGAGCTCTCCCTTTTGTGCTTAGTGCCAGAATCGAAGCGGCCATAAAGGCGTGCTTTCCAGATAGAGAAGAAGACTATCTCTCCCCCATCCATTCCAACAACATGTATGCAGTGAATAAATCAAGGCTTCGAAGAAGCCGGCTCTATGTACCGGGAGACCAAGCCAAACTCATCATCAATGCCGGACTCTTCAAACCCGACGGCATCATTCTGGATCTTGAAGATTCTGTTGCTCCCAGTGAAAAATACGCGACTCGTTTTCTTGTGCGTAATGCCCTGCGTGAAGTGGATTTTTATCACACAGAAAGAATGGTCCGTATCAACCAGCTCCCCACGGGGCTCGATGACCTGGATTTTATCGTCCCTCACGGTGTACACACGATACTCATCCCCAAATGCGAAAACGCCGAAACAGTCCAGGAAGTGGAATCCAAAATCCAGGAGCTCCAGATAAAATATAAAACCAAGGATCCCGTATTTCTTATGCCGATTATCGAAAGCGCACTCGGTGTCATCAACGCCTACAACATAGCGGTGGCTTCAACCAGCACTGTAGCCTTAACCATTGGACTCGAAGATTTTACTGCCGATATAGGTGCAGAACGGACTCTTGAAGGAAGGGAAAGCTTATTCGCCCGTTCTGAAATCGTCACAGCAGCCAGAGCTGCAGACATCCAACCCATTGACAGCGTGTTTTCCGATGTCGGAAATGACGAAGGTCTAAAGGCCAGCATAGCCGAAGCTAAAGCGCTTGGATTCGAGGGGAAAGGATGCATACATCCCAGCCAGATTTCAATTGTCCATGAAGGATTTGCTCCGTCGGACAAGGACATCGCAAAAGCCAAAAAAATCAGCCTGGCAATGAAAGCGGCCCAGGAAAAAGGCAGTGGTGTGATCTCTCTTGGAACAAAAATGATCGATCCGCCTGTAGTCAAGCGGGCAGAGAGAGTCTTGAAGCTGGCTATCGAGAACCAACAGATACCGGCCAATTGGATCGAGGAGGAGTGAGATGAAGGGACAAATTAACGCTGCCGGCCGCTGGATTCCAGATACAATTAATGGGAAACCTGCCATCCCTTATAAAGGAGTTGGAAAATATAAACCTTCCGGTACAAAAGCCGCTCCTCCCATTGCCACATGCAGCGACTATCCAAAAGATGGGAACAAAGTTGTATCCAATCTACAAGAAGCCTTAAAAAAGGCCGGCCTTCGCAATGGAATGACCATCTCCACCCATCATCATTTTCGCAATGGAGACAAGGTGGCCAACCGCATCTTTGACACCGTAGCTAAAATGGGGATCAAGAACACACGCTGGTTTCCCAGCGCCGCTTTCCCCTGCCAGGAGCCAACCATCAAACACCTTGAATCCGGTGTCATCCACCACATCGAAGGCAGCATCAACGGACCTCTTGGAGATTACTGCTCCAGGGGAAAAATGAAAGGTATGGGTGTCCTCAGGTCTCACGGCGGCCGGTATCGAAGCATCCAGGATGGAGATGTCCATATTGATATCGCTGTCATCGCCGCTCCAACAGCTGATTCATTCGGGAACGCTAATGGGCTCCATGGGCCCTCGGCTTGCGGCCTTTTGGGTTTTGCCCTGGGAGACTCCCAGTTTGCAGATAAAGTCATTGTCGTCACTGACAATCTTGTTCCTTTCCCCTGTATCCCATGGCAGATCCACGGCAACTTTGTTGACTTTGTGGTCACAATGGACGACATCGGTGATCCTGAGAAAATCATCTCCGGAACTACACGTATTACACGGAGCCCCTCACGTCTTCTGATCGCCGAATACATTGCCCGTTTTGTCAAGGAAGCCGGAATCATGAAGGACGGCTTTTCTTTTCAAGCAGGGGCCGGTGGCACCGCTCTGGCCTTTGTTTGGTATTTAAAAAAATTCATGAAAGAGGTTGGTGTTAAAGCCCGTTTTGTCCGTGGCGGAAGCACTGAATACTTGGTCAGCCTTCTTCAGGAAGGTCAGACCGATTACATCCTTGACGGACAGACCTTCGACTTAGAAGGGATAAAATCCTTGAGGGACAATCCGAATCATGTCGATACCAGTCCGTTCACTAGCTACAATTATCACGGCAAAGGAAATTTCGCCAGCATGCTGGATGCCGTTGTTCTGGGCGCCACAGAAATCGACGTCCATTTTAACGCAAACGTCGTGACACATTCCGACGGCCGGCTCCTTCACGGGATCGGAGGCTGGCAGGACTGTCTCTTCTCGAAAAACACCATTCTGGCTGTTCCTTCATTTAGGGACCGACTCCCTGTTATTCTGGATAAAGTCACAACACTCTGCGGCCCAGGAGAATTGATCGATGTCGTCGTGACAGAACGCGGCATCGCCATCAATCCTTTGAGGAAAGACTTGCTCAAAGCAGTTAAAAAATCCAATCTCCCGATCAGGCAGATTGAAGACATCAAGACCGAAGTGGAAAAAATTTGCGGCGGGCCTCCAGATCCACCTAAAATCGACAAAAGAAAAACCGTCGCTGCCATCCAGTGGGTGGACGGCACGTTTATCGACATGGTACACAAGGTGCTTTGATGGGCCAAACGATCATTGAAAAGATTTTAGCCAAGGCCTCCGGCCGCTCTTTAGTGCAAAAAGGAGAAATTGTTTTCTGTTCTCCCCACCGGATTCTCTCTCATGACAATTCCGCCGCTATTTCTAAAATTTTCAAACAAATCAATGCACCGACAGTTTGGGACCCGGAGAGAATTTTTATCGCCCTGGACCATGCCGTCCCGCCTCCCGATGAAAGGAAGGCTCTCAATCACAAGGTCATTCGAGAATTTGTCCAAGAGCACAAAATAAAATATTTTTACGACTGCGGTGCTGGGATATGTCATCAAATCCTCCCCGAGAACGGCCATGTTCTTCCCGGCAAGATTATTTTCGGCTCTGACTCCCACACCACCACTCACGGCGCTTTTGGCGCTGCGGGAATCCCCATCGGGCGCACGGAAACAGCCAGTGTTTGGGCTATCGGGAAAACCTGGCTCAAGGTGCCGGAAACACTAAAATTTGTTCTCAGCGGAAATCTCAAGAAGGGGGTCTTTGCCAAAGATGTGATCCTTTTTCTTATTGGACAGATTGGCGCATCAGGAGCGAACTACAAGTCCGTGGAATTTTCCGGAGAAACGGTCAGCCGCATGTCCATCAGTGAACGCATGACACTGTGCAACCTGTCCGCAGAAATGGGTGCCAAAGCCGGCATCGTGGCCTATGATGAGACAACACGGGTATGGTTGGACAACCATGCTCCTCATATCCTTGAAGATTATGAGCCTTTCTCAGCGGACGACAGCGCAGAATATGAAAAAATATTTGAGTACAACCTTGAGGAACTCGATCCTCAAGTGGCTTGCCCTCACGAAGTGGATAACGTAGTCCCGGTTAAAGATCTCCCTCAAATAAAAATCGATGTGGCATTTCTTGGGACCTGCACAAATGGCCGGCTGGACGATCTAAAGATAGCTTCTGAAATCATGGAAGGAAAGAGTGTTGCTTCCGGCGTCAGATTTCTTGTCTATCCCGCTTCGAAAAAAGTCCTTCAGGACGCACTCCGCCTTGGATATATAGAAAAACTAGTGGCTGCCGGAGCCCAGCTGGCCGTCCCGTCATGCGGACCCTGTTTGGGAGCATATGGGGGGATATTGGCTCCTGGAGAAAACTGCATCTCAACAGCCAATAGGAATTTTAAAGGCCGAATGGGCTGCAAGCTAGACACAGGGATCTATCTTGCAAGCCCGGCCACCGTTGCACACTCAGCCCTAGCTGGACACATCACTACCGGAGCACAGAGATGAAACTCAAAGGCAGAGTCTGGTTATTCAAGGACGACAATATCAACACTGACCTGATCTATCCGGGGAAATACACCTACGAGCCTCTCTCACCCAAAGAACAGGCAAAGCATGCCATGGAGGATTATGATTCCGGTTTTGCAAAAGACATCAAAAAACACGATATTTTGGTCGCAGGGAAAAATTTTGGATGTGGATCTTCGAGAGAACAGGCTGTCACATGTCTAAAATACGCGGGGATCGACGCCATCATCGCCTCCTCTTTTTCCCGGCTATTTTACAGGAATGCCATCAATTCTGCCCTGGCTGTTGTTGAATGCCCTCAGCTGGTTGAATCCCTCTTTAAAAACGTCGAAAAAACCGGAAGTACGCGAACAGACTCCTTTTTAACCATCGACCTGACAAAAGGGATAATTTTTTCGGAATCCAGGGAATTTTCCTTTCCCTCGTGGGATGAAATGGCGATGGATATATTCAAATCCGGAGGCCTTGTAGAATTCACCAAACAGAAACTCAGCGGACGGTAAAGCTGAGAGTTTGTGTAGCAACCTTTTTTGTCAGTTCGTCGGTCACTCTTACGACTAGCACATACTCTCCAACCGCTGTAAGTGCAGAGACAGGAATTTGTGTCCCTTCAGGAAGAACAGATCCTGCTCCTACTTTTTTCTGTCTTTTTTGAGGATTTAGACTGAATTTTTGTTCTCCATATTTGAGCTCGAACTCTATTATCAAAGAACACTCTTCTTTTTCGTCTAACGCCATATTGTAGATGTAATAGAAAATATTGAGGAAGTCATCTTTGCCGTAAACTTGCCTGTATTTGGGAATAAGAGAATATGCTCCGACCGTAAAAAAATCATGTTCTTCGCCCGCCCCTTGAGTAGCTCTTTCCTGGACCTGAGAGGATGCCAGGATAGAGGATAAAGAGAGAGATTGGTCCCAGAAATCTGGGACAGTGATTTTTTCTGTTTTTACAGAATAAATCTGTTTGTCCTGGGAATAGTAGCCAAAATAAAGAGTGTAGTCTCCTGCCGGGAGAGGAAATCCTACGTGAGACACAAAATAATCTTGTTCCGTGACAAGAGGTTTCTCCTTCCGGAAGGAAAAAGAATATGCCTCAGATTCAATTTTTCCAAAAAAGATGGCGTTTTTATCAATAATCCTATCTTCAGCCGGAGAGATTTTGAATTGAAGTGTCAAATAGCTGCTAGAATTTTCGGCTTTAATAGAAAGGGACTTTTTTTCAAAGGGGACCAAAACAAGATCTTGCCCAGCACTTTGAACCTTTTCTAAAAGCTCCCCCTCAAAAGAGTCAGGATCAAAAGCAATAATCTCAGTATAATCTGGCAGTTCATCCAATTCGGGATAGAGCAAGATTATTTCTGGGTACTTATAGATCGCTTGGATCACGCGGTTTTCAGTGAGTGTGTGGTTAATAGCATAGCCGACTCCATCATGGGAAAAAATCACACTATAGGAATCCTTGGGAAGCTTCATCCAGGGCTGAGAAGGATAGAACCACACTTCATCTGACTGGAGGTTTTGAGAAGCTCGAGCAGTTGGGCTCTGCTGAAGAATTTTTGCCTGTCCGAAATAGAGATAGATTTTTCCTTGTTCTGTTTTACTCCCTGTATTGTAGCCATAGCGGTATGTCTCCTCCACATACACCATCCGTCGATAATACTCCTCTTTGAATTCATTTTTTTTCGTGTTCGGAGTTGGATCCCTCTTGGCCCAGAAAAGTTCTATATAAAATTTTTGATCCTCACCATTTTTTAATTTTCTGTACTCGGCGGCCTCGGCCTTAGTTATGATGAGGTTCACTTCTTCCTTGTGCCAATTTTTAAGATTATTTTCATTCTGGCCCGACACAAAAGATCCAGAAACAATAAATAAAGTGACAAACCAGAGCCATATCCCTTTTTTCATCTGCTGATCTCCCTTACTTTTTTAGATATTCAAGAAGCTGTTTTGCGATTTTCGCATTCTGATGTTCAGGAGCCAACTCCACGAATTTTTCGAGATTTTTAATCGCATCAGCAGTCTGTCCTTTGCTGATATAGATCGTCCCGATTTGATAGTAAGCATCGGCATAATTTTCCTGGACTCCGACAGCCTTGAGAAAGTATTTAAAAGCCTCTTCCGGTTTTCCTAAATTGGTCAAAACAACACCCAGATTGTAAAAGGCATCCGGATCGCTAGGACTGAGTTCAGAGGCATTGAGATAAAACGTTTTCGCTTTATCATACTCTTCTCTTTTTGCCATGGCTTCACCCAATTCATTGTTGCAGGAATAGCTCTTAGGATTGAGTTTTAACGCCTCCTGGAAGGCTTCGACTGATGCCTCTCTATTCTCATTTTTTTTGTAGGCTAATCCCAAATTGAAATAATATCCCCACTGAGTGGAATTCAACTCGATGGCTTCCTTGTAGGCTAATACAGCCTCTTCATATTTTCCTGTTTCATAGAAATTTGAGCCTTTGATAAAAAGTTTATCTGCGGCAGACAATGACCGTTCTGCGGCTTCTTGCACTTTCTCCAACTTGATATCTAATCTTGTGGACTCGGAAATGGAGACACGAACCTCGTGTGATTGAGGAGCAAAGCCAGATTTTGTGAAGCTCACTTGATAATACCCCGGCCAGATTCCGATCTGAGTAAATTTCCCATCTTTTTTTGTGGTGACCCGGAACTTTCGTGACGACATTTTGGACGAGACGATAGTGACCGCAACCTTTGCGATTGGATTCCCCTCTTTGTCTGTAACGATCCCTTCAATTTTTCCCTCGACATCGGGCCAGAGATTTAAGGAGAAAAGACACAACACACAAATAATAAAAATAGATTTGCGCACCATCATTTGCCCCCTTGACAAGATAGAATTATTTTTTTTATTCTTTCTTCCAGTTCTTTTATGCTTGGCTGGTTGGGTTCTATTTCCAAGGATTTCTGCAGCAGGGGGAGGGCCTTCTCCGGTTGATTCAGATTGACATAACATTCGGCGGCTAAATTCAAGACACTCAATTCAGTGGCCGATTGCAGAAGTTTTTCCAAATAGACCAGGGCGGATGCCCAGTTTTTTAAACGGGCATAGTTGGCGGCAAGAAGTTTGCCCGTCTCTCTGTTCTGAGTCTGTTGGTAAACAGGAAGAACAATGGCAATAGAGTCACCGAATTTTTCACGAGCAAAAAGTGTCTGTCCGAGTAGAACTCTCGGCCGAACACTGTCTCGAAGGTCTAATATATCTTCCAAATAATTTTGAGCTTGTTCATACTTCTGAGACAGATAATACTGAGTGGCCAGAAGGAAAAGAAACTCGACATTGGGAGATGTTTCATGCAGTTTTGCATAGACAAGTGGAACGACAGGGGCGATTTGTGACAGCAAGATAACATTTTCCCGCTGACTGAGAACTTTTTCCTCGTTTTTATCCAGAAATGAAACTTCAAGGGCATAGTAGCCCGGTTTTACCGCAGCAAGTGAGAGGGGATAAATATCGATCCCCATTCCGTCAGGAGTTAAAACTTCCTCTAATGTTTTCGTCAAACTGTAAGCGACTGTGCCTGTTTCACTAGAAATAAAATCAACAGCGATGGATGCGGATTTATTATCCGTAATATTGTACGTTTGAAGATAGATCCCGCATTCCCTGTTTGGCAGCAGGTGGTTTTGGGTATTGATGACATAATGCTGTCCATCGAAAGTAAAGGCTTTGAAATTATTTCGTTGTAATTCGGGAAGTTGTTCACGGGCCAGATAGACCAGAAGGCTGCTAAGTTGGGGATCTTGGCTCTCTTCCGGAACGGAAATTTCTTTCTGGAACGATGTAAAGTCTTTAGTGGTCTTGTTTTGCATGAAAAGAGAGAGCTTAAAGCGCCCAGGTACTATTGGGAAGAGATCCTGAATGGCAAAGAGTTTTTTATCATATTTGAGGTAGTCTTCCGGACTTATGGAGAGGGGAATTTCTTCTTCCTTTTCCAGGATGCGGCGGCCCAAAAAATCCTCGACCATTATGATGAGCCGGAGTGAAGCATAATACCTGTCACCCTGATCCTGAGCAAAATTCATCACGGTCGGCTCCAAAGTCCAATGGATATAAAATTGATTCGCGTTTTTTAAAATCTTAATCTGAGAATTGCTCTCCACAAAGCTGTGAGAATAATCTGTTTCAACATAATCCTTGTAGTTTAAAAAATCCCGGGCATAAGAATCGGATATTTTCTTTTCTGCAGTCTGGTAGATACTGGAAATCAAGTTCACTGAAGAAAATGAAGAGATATCTCGATCTGCAGCGCCGGGAATATAGGACAGGGAAGCACTGGCTAGTTCCCCGGATATGTCCTTAACCATTTTATAGGCAGATTCCCTATTTACAACTCGCCCCACCATGGATGGCACCACAAGTCTATCCGGCCCATCCAAACCAGGCGAATACAGGCGGTACGCGCCAATACCTTTATCCTGAAAGAAGATGAGGTAAAAATATGGAGGCAGCCCCAGTTTGGCCTCTCCCCGATAGTACCAGAGTTCGAGGA
>CAZLLG010000087.1:0-12254 GCA_964560275.1 uncultured Eubacteriales bacterium
AGAAGGGCAAATCGATTCATCGAGTTTCGGCTTTGTTCCAGCCATATCAGAACACTGAGAAAAGCGAGGGTTGCTAACCTGTGGTTTCCAGTCATGAGATCTGTAAAGTAAAGGAGTATGACTAAACAGATTGAAACAGCCACAAAATAGAGGTTAATGAAAGAATTGCGATAGGTGCGGGCAATAAAATCTTTCATGAACTTTTTTTTTGTCCAAATGACTTTTCCAGCCAAAAACGCAAAAACCAGAAACACGACAACCCGGAAGTAGGAAAAAAACAAGTCGTCGCTTTGGAGATTAAAAATGACACCGCTCTTCCAGTATCTAATGATCGGTTTCAGTGGAGAGACAAAAGAAACGCCCCAGGCTTTTTGAATTTTTGCCCAGGCAAACGGATCATTGGCATAGTATTTAAAAATCCCCATCATGGTAAGCAATGGAAGGATATTTGCTGAGAGAAGGATGATTATTTTTGCCCTGCCCAAGGGTTTTTTATACCAGGCAATCAAAATAATGATGAAAAGGATACATGAAGCGTTGACTAAAAGTCCTTGAAATCGCGTAAAGCCCAATAAGAAACAACTGAAAACAAGAATCCAGAAAACGGTTTGTTTTTCTAGCGGGTCTTTTAACCATGTTCGAAAGGAGAAAAAAACAGCGCCAATCAATAATCCTGGCAGTATGACAAAATTTACGAAATAGACCAAGGGTGGAATGATGAAAAAAAGAAGGAGGATCCACGCCGTTAGGATTTTCTCTTTGTCCGGCAAATACCTTTTGCTCCAATAGGAAAATCCGATGAATATCATCAGGAGGGCTATCTGGTTGATAATCCATAAAGACCAAAAAGGAGATCCGATGATTACATTGAGGAGGCCTCCAAGGGTTGGTGCCAAGGGGGGGTAAGCCCAATTGATCCCCCTTTGCGCAAAATCAAAGTCGGCCGTTTTTGTATCAATTTTGTTATATCCATTTTCAATAAGCCATATGTGATTTTGGACGTCTGCATAATCTAACTGTTTTATCTCAAATATTCGAAAGAGTGTTTTGAAATTAGGGCGGGGGACGCCCTCTCTGAGGTTCTGAGTTTCCAAATACATAATGAACATAAACAGAAGATTGATACAGATGAGGAAGAAAAGAGAAAAGGCAAAAGCTTTTAGAAAACGGCCTTTTTTATTATTTTGAAATTGCATTCCTTTTACCTTAAGCCAAGGTCCATTTATAAGGACTTAGGGCTGAAAACTCCGTATTGTCCAGCAAATATAATGAATCTGATCTTCCTCCAGTTCCGGATACATCGGGAGGGAGAGAATTTCAGTCGCATATTTTTCGCTCATTGGAAGATCTCCTTTCTGATAGCCACGGTCTCTGTAAGCTGGCTGAAAATGTATGGGGGTTGGATAATGGATGCTTGTGAAAACTTTTTTTGTCTTCAGCCACTCCTGTAATTTTTTCTGATCTTTGGTCCTGATGACATATAGATGAAAGATATGTTTGGCGTAGCTCTCTTCGGATGGAATGACTACAGATGAATCGCTCAGAAGATTGTTGTATAAACCGGAATGATTCCGACGGGTCTCATTCCAACTCTCGAGATGGCCTAATTTTACGTTTAATATTGCAGCCTGAATCTCGTCGAGACGGCTGTTGAAACCTTCCAAAACAGTATAATATTTCCTCTCTTCTCCATAGTTGCGCAGCACCTGTGCTGTCTCAGCGGTTTCTTTTTCATTTGTCACAATCATCCCGCTGTCACCGTAAGCCCCTAAGTTTTTTGTGGGATAGAAGCTGAAACACCCCGCATCTCCGATCGAGCCCACTTTTTTTCCCTTATATTCCGCTCCATGGGCTTGACAGGCATCCTCAATCACCTTGAGATCATACTTGCGGGCAAGGTCTAGAATTGGATCCATATCTGCAGGATGTCCGAAAAGATGAACAGGAATAATGACCCTTGGTTTTTCAGGGGATCGGGAGTTGTTCTTACTGAATTTTTTTTTTAGGTATTGCTCTAGTTTATTTGGATCCATCGTGTATGTTTTTGGATCGATATCTACAAAAGTCGGCCGGGCATTGGCTGAATATATTGCAGCAATAGTCGGGACAGCGGTATTGGGGACTGTAATCACTTCGTCTCCCGGCTTAATCCCACAGGCCAGCAAGGCGAGTTGAAGCGCGTCTGTCCCTGAGCCCACTCCGACTCCATATTTTGTGTTGCAGTATTTGGCAAACTCTTCTTCAAAAGCTGCCAGTTCCTGCCCCAAAATGAACCAGCCGCTGTTCAGAACTCTAGAAACAGCCCTATCTATGTCGTCCTTAATTGAGATATACTGTTTGGATAAATTCACAAAGGGAATCATGTCGACTCTTTCCAATAAAATTGTCGGTGTTTCCTGTAATAGTCAATGGTCTTTATGAGTCCCTCTTCTAGGCTGGTTTTTGGCTTCCAACCAACAATTTTTATTATTTTATTGATGTCCGAATAGAAGTTTCCGGGTTCATGAGCCGCACGCTCTGGGCTGAACGGAGCGAATTCCCAGTTCCCGCTCCGGGCGGTTTTTATAATGGCCTTTGCCAATTCCAGAAAGCTGGACGGCTTATCATGGCCGATATTTAAAACTTCCCCATAAGCCTTTTCACATAGGGCACACATCCATATGGCTTCAACAGTATCGTCAACATATAGGAAATCTCTTAGTATTGATCCATCTCCGAAGACTTTAATGGTTTCGTCATCGATCGCTTGCCGTATAAACCAGTTTGCTACACCAAAACGGTGATGCTTCATCTGTGCTCGTTGGCCATAAATATTCGTCAGCCTGAGAGTCACAGACCGAACGGCATAATTATCATTATAGACTTTAAATAGTTTCTGAGCCGACACATTGGAAAGCTCATAAATTCCTTTGGGATTTATTGGAGCATCTTCATTGACAGGAAGTTTTACTGCAGGACCATATTCTCCACGTGTTCCTGTATAGACCAGTATTGCATTTCTGTTAAACTTTTTGCATGCCTCCAGAAGGATAGCGGATCCTTTTATGTTGATATCGATATCCGGAAACGGGTTTGTCAAGCTCAAGACGTGATCGTTCTGTCCGGCCAAATGAAAGATGTAATCTTTATCCCTGACAATGTAGTTCATGACGTTTTCGTCTCTGATATCGCTGTAATTAACAAAGACATCATCCTTGACTGGTTCGATGTTGAACAAGTTTCCACCGTGACCCTCGATCATCGCATCGAGAAGCGTGACTGTCGCTCCAGCTTTGACCAGTTTTATGGCAAGATTACTTCCTATGAAACCGAGCCCACCGGTAATAATGACCTTTTTATTTGCAAAAAGTTTGATGTTAATAGACATGAGGAAACTACCCTTCTTTTTTAATGACCAGTTTCCACCACAGTTTCAAGATGTCTTTTCCAGTATTAAACACTCTTTTCAAATTGAAATACTGCGATCTCCCATGCGCCCTGAAATAGTGATTGACCGGAACTTCGGCAAATTGAAATCCGGCATCCTGCATCTTTCTGACCATTTCTACGCAGATAACCCCGCTGTTATATTCCAATTGAATCTTATCAAAGACAAGCCTGCGGATAAGCCTGAAATCACAATCCACATCTCTAAGCTTAAAACTGAATAACAGTTTCATGATCCAATGATAAGTTTTTCCGATAATTTTTCTGTAGAACCGATCGGACCGGCCAATTTTATACCCATTGACAATGTCTATTCCGTCCTTCATTTCCGGAAGAAGCTTTGTGATTTCAGAGACGTCATACTGGAAATCACCGTCAGTATAAAACAGAAACTCTTTAGTTGCCAAAGAAAAACCGGACTTGAGTGCGCCACCGTAACCTCTGTTTTTTTTATGATAAAGGACTTTCAACCGCTCATATTTCTTTTCCAATTCCCTGAGTATGGGCCGACTATGGTCAGAGCTGTCATCATCGACCACCAGGATTTCATAGTTTTCGGTTAGACTCTGTAAAGTTAAATCTGTAAGAGCAACCATGCTGGCGATTGTCCCGCCATCATTATAACAAGGGAAGAAAGCAGAAATGCTGTATTGTGTTTTCATGGCAGTCGATTATCTCATTTTGGCATTAGCCAGTAAAGTCTCTTCATCGATTGACTTGACAAAAATATGAATTTTTTGTCAACTACCATCAAGAACTTGAATCCCACGAGCCCAATAATAAATTTCTCAAAGAAACTGAGCCTCAATAGAACATCTCTTATATTAATTGTCCTAATTATTATCGGTGCGATTTTTCGTATAAACGGTGTGGGATTTGGATTGCCTATGAGATTGCATCCTGATGAAGTCGTCATAGTTGAGAATGCTGCGGCCGTTGCTGCTAGTGGGAATCTAAATCCAAGAATGTACAACTGGCCAACTCATGTCTCGATTTATTTACATGCCTTATTTTATAAGTCTTATTCATTGGTCAGATGTTTTCTTTCTCATGATTGCGAAGGAATAGGGACTCAGTTTTCCAAAAGTCCTTCATCCTTTGTCCATCTTTCTCGGATTATTACGACGTGTTTGGGCAGTCTGATGATTTTGTCTATGTTTTTAATAGGAAAAGAAGTGGGTGGGAGAAAAGTCGGATTGCTTTCCTCGGCTTTTACGGCCTTTTTTCCTAGTTTTATCCGCCACTCCCACTTTGTTACTCCGGAAATTCCTCTCGCGTTTTACATTTCAATGGTTGCGTTATTCATATGCAAATATATGAAAAGAAGAAAGCCCGTATTTCTGATCCTGGGTTGTCTGTTCAGCGCGTTAGCGACGGGCGAGAAATACTTTGGAATTCTTTCGACAATAATTATTTTTTTTGGAGTCGTTTTTTCTCATAGGCGTAGGAAAAAAGAAATCCTAAAATTACTTCCTCTTTCTGGGGTGGTTTTTCTCTCTTCTCTTTTTATCGTGGCACCGTTTTTATTTTTAAAATATGAGCGAGTTATAAACGCTATTTTCGAAGAGATGTCACTCTATCAATTGGGAGCCGTGGGATTGGGATGGGGCGGGAATCTTTTATATTATTTAGGCACTTTACTTGACAACATGGGAATACTGCTGGGCCTGTTCTTTTTGTTGGGTCTTGTTCTTTTCGTCATAAAGTTTAAAGCCACAACAAGAGCACGGCACTATCTTACATTATCACTATTCGGGTTTTTTTATTGGGTCATACTCTCTGGATTTGATCTCCATTGGGAAAGATGGGCTGTTCCAATGTATATCGTCCCGATTTTGATTGCCTCGGTTGGAATCAAGCAGCTTTTGTTTTTTTTGAAAATGAAAAAAATTGGATGGGATCTGATACTAAAAATATTTCTAGCCATTATGCTATCTTCACTTTTTCTCAGGGGAATGATGCAGAGTCTGAATTTCAACTGGAAAGATACACGAGTGGTCTCAAAACAATGGATATTTTTGAATCTTCCTGCAAATTCGAAAATGGTAGCCGATGCCTATAGTCCCCTAAAGCCTAATTGTTGTGGATCAGTTGCAGTGAAAAGCTTAGAAGAGTTTAAAAAAGAAGGAGTTGAGTATGTGATCGTTTCTTCATCTATCTATCAAAGGATTTTTAATGAAACAGAAAGATATCCAAATGAAGTCATTTTTTATAAGAGATTATTCGAAAGTGAATACCTCGTAAAGGAATTTTTGCCGGCGGATGTGGAAATAGGAACTAACGATTTATCGGCAATCTATAGAAGCACAAAAGAGCTTATTCGTTATTTAGGGGATAGGGATTCGTATCTCAGGGGGCCTGTGATAAAAATATATAAAATATCCGAATAAATAGAATAATCACATTTCTTAGACAATTTATTCGGATGGAGGATAGAGATATTTTGCTTTTATGATTTTTCTTTTGTTAGAACCAGAGCTCCATAATAATTTGATATCTGCGTAGCTTTGGTTGAAATAGTATTCGACCATTATTCTGTGGAAACCTTCTGTAAGATCCACACCCCCAGAGTGTTCCAGAGCCCTGTTTTCCTGGGCCCATGTATCGATGACCAATTTATCGTCGAGGAACAACCTGGCTCCTTCATCTGTCTCGATGGTAAATGTATAATTATTTTCTTTGCTGATTTTTATTCTCCCCTGCCACCTCACGGAAAATTCTCCAGATATATTCCTATGAGGACTCAAATCCGCCCAGGCAAAATCGATATCTTTATTGACTTTTTTAACGGCCGCAGGTTCTTCAAGGTTTATATTGTCGTAATAGTGTGCCAGAAGGCCGTGAGCCGGGCCAAAAAGTGCAACTCCAAGTTTTATAAGGAAAAATAAAATCAGTAATGCCCCTATGGTAGTTCCGCTTATGGCAAGAATCTTTCTTATGCGGGCTTGAACTTTTTTTTCTTTTGAAGTCATCAGTTGAGACTTCAGGAATTTATGTGTTTTGACTAAGAAATTTTCTGCTTTTTCAAAAATATTTTTAACTGAGCTTTCTTTAAATTCCGGCTCCAATTCGCTTTTGTATGTCTCATTCATTTCATGTAGGGACAAAAATAATTCTGCGGATCCTTCTTCCCAAAGTTCTTCTTCTTTGTATTCCTCCTCCACAACCTTGATATTTTTTTGGAAATCATCTAGAGGTTTTTGTTTTAATGAGAGAAGAATGTGGACAATAGCATTCACGGCTTTGTACAAAATAGGGATGGCATCCACTTTCACTTCTCTTTCTAAAATTAAGCTCACACTTTCGAATCTCTCTTCTACAATTCTCAGCTGGTGAAAAATCACCTTCTTTTTCTGTTTGATATCCTTGTTTTCCATTTTTACCTCCCGTCTTCTTTAATTAGAGTATCAAAGCTTTACTTATGAATAAAGATTATTGCATTTATTTTAAGCACTTATTTAAGGCCTCTTCAAATTTTTGGGCAATTTTATCTGCAGAGAAACGATCTTGGTACAGTTGGAAACCTGCTTCTGCTATATCCGCCCTCAACGTCTTATTGTTTTTAAGAAAGAGGATCGATTCAGCAAGTGCTTTGGGATTGGCCATCTCGCACAGAATGGAATTTTTTTTGTGAACGAAGACTTCTTCAGCTGCGGGAGAATCTCCGGTAATAATGGGTTTTTTCATGGACAAGGCTTCGTAGACTTTTATCGGAATGCCTCTCCTGGCTTTGGGCGTATCGCCGAAAATACCTAAGCAGATGTCGGCCTTTTCGATGTGTGTGGGTATTTCTCGATAGTGTATCCAATCGAAAAAAGAAACATTTTTGACGTTCAGTTCTTGGGCCAATTCTTTTATACTCTCGGACAATTGGCCGGAACCTATGATTTCGAATTCGATATCCCTGTCCTCCTCCAAAAGTTTAGCGGCCTTTATGATGTAAGGAATTCCTTGAAGAGGGATAAATTTTCCATAAAAGAGGACTCTGAGAGGATCTGAATCATTCCTTGGGGTGGTTTCCTCTCGGGGAAAGTAATTTGTCTCATCTGCGCCTAAAGGTATTTGAAAGTATTTATCCTTAGGTATTTTAAACTCTTTAGAGTAGTGATCCAAATATGTTTGCGTTTCAATGATAATGAGGTCTGCCAGGCGGCAGCTGATTTCATCGATGAGATGTATGGCTTTGGATTTTTTCGAATCTTTGTTGATATAACCTCTATCTTCCACAGACGTTTCATACAACGGGAAGACAGGTGTGTAAATGAGAGCTTTTCTCCTCATCTTTGCCAGTAATTTGGCAAGAGGCATATCAAAATAACCGTTGTACCCGACAATGACAGCATCATGACCTTCGAGTTTCATGTATTTAAAAGCCAAGCGGGTGTATATCCCTATTAATTGAAAAATAGTTTTTAAAAATGATTTTGGCGCGAAGTATTCAAATTTTTCCCTTTTTTGTTCCCAAAAAGGAGTGTGACATTCGATGACCTTGATTCCTAAATACCGGCAGGCCTCTATTAGCGTGATGGTACGGGGAAAAGTACTTTCGTACGTTCCAAAGAAGCAGATTGTCTTTTTTCTAATTCTCTCTTTCATTTAAGGTTAAGATCGCTTCCTTATTTTAGAGGAATCTTAGCTGATTTAAGAAAATCTTTCAAAATTTTATAATCGTCTTTCCCGATGCCTTTTAAAACGAAAAGAAACAGGATATAGGAAATAAATCCTAAAAAAACCAGACCTAAAAGCTGAAAAATCGTTTGAGCGTTAAAGCGGCTCAATACAAAGGCCATTAAAGCGGACGCGGCAAGGGGTTTTATTAGATTGGGAACATAATTTTCGACCTTTTCGATTTTTGATGAATGAAACAGGATGAAAAAATAGGCAATCAGAGCGCCTAAGCAGAGGCTTAATGGGGCAATTTGAATCTTTTCCAACCTGATTAGGAAAAACCAGGCTCCCAAAAATACTGAAAGGTTTATGAGCTGTGTGAGAAAAATTTTTATTTTTCTTCCATACACAAATAAGATCTGATTATGAAATCTTATCCAGGAAAAAAATATGATTGTCGGAAAAAACAGCTTGATGATCTGAGAACCGGAGAGATAGTCTTTTCCGATAAAAAAGCCGATAAATGGTTCGGCGAGTACGAATCCTCCGAATATGAGAGGGAAGAGTCCGATGTTTGTGTATTTCCAAGCCAATTTTAACGAATCCTTAAGTTTATGATCATTAATCACTCGAAATTCAACGAGCGATGGCAGGATACTTTCGTTGATAAAATAGATCAGAATGACCATACTGAAACATATTTGAACGCCAACTCCGAAATATCCGACGATGGCCATATCATCTATGCATATTTTAGAGAGAACCGTAATAATCCATACAATCATACCTTGGATGGCTTCGCTGATATATATCCAAAAGCCAAAAGCAAAGCGGGTTTTAAACGGTGGGTCTAGAGCAATCTGTTTTTTTGGGAGTAGACGCAGTGAGAGAAATAGACAGAGGGAAAAGGCTATCAATGGAGCCCCGAAGATTCCCATTACAATGCCGGTGGATTGGAAAAAATAGAAGAGAGAAATGACAAGGATTGTTCGTGAGGCAATCCTTATGAGAGGAATTGACGCATAAGGTCCCATCCTGTTGTAAGAAAAGATAACCGATTCTCCAGCCAGATTTAGAGAAAATAGGAGGGAGGCAGCAGCAATAATCAAAAAATAAAAGATTTCTTCCGGAAATAGCAGGAAACCGGAACTGGCGATGAGAAGAAAAAGAGGAATCTTCATGGAGACAACTTTTTTTACAAGAGAAGGGATCATGAATTCATTTTTTATCCTCATCTCGGGAACATATTTGATGATGATATGTTGTCCTCCAAGTCCCAGAATTCGTGCAATAATAAAATAGACGGAAATCCAGTAGGAATAGAAGCCCATATTTGTTGGGCCCAGCAATCTTGGTATGAGAAAAATATGAAGGGATTCGATGATGACTGTGGATATTTTTCCTAAAAAGAGGAAGATGGCTCCCTGTATTATTCTATGTTTTTTCTTCATGTTAAATGTAAGCTACCGCATTTGGAATATGATTCCGCATGAGTTATAAAACAAACATATCAGAAACAGTGCGTTCAGACTATGAACAAGTATGCCCAATGAATTACACTAAAGTCAATGTAGGCAAAAGGTCTTTGGATGACAAATTCTTACAGATAAAAATGTTTTTGACATGTCATTCTTTTCTAGGATTACTCATTTTTTCTCTGCGACAATACGAACTTGATTGTCTTATAAACCATAAACGAAGAGCATAGAATTATCATAACATCAAAGGTTAAAATATACCTTAACTCAATGTGGCTCACGCTTACGAATGCAAAAAGATATCCAAAAAATAGGGAGGCCATCAATAGATATTCGGGTTTTTGGACCCTCACACGAAATGAATAAAAAAGAAAGGCCAGAAAAAAGAGATATAAAGTACCATAGTATAGAAAACGAACTAGGTTATGTAAATCGTTATAAACAGGTATTGAAATATCAAATACTTTCGGTATCCGTCTTAAAGTACTTTTCAATATTGAAGTGAATGAACCATCGTTATAAATCCAATGTTGATATGGAAAATTCACAATCCAAGTCCCATAATGAGTGTCATGAAATATATTATCCCCTAAATAATTATTCTCTAATACTTGGGAAAACATCTTTCTCGGCAATTCAGGGAAAGAGTCAAGTTTCTCAAAGTTTTTGACCAGATAAGCTGTGAGTCCGGTAGAGAAAACATAGATGATCAATCCAGCTAGCAACGGTGCGACAGGGACGGCAATCCGCTGGAACCGTTTTGGCAACAAATGTGTGAGAAACAGGACTACAGAAAAGATCACCAGAAAAATTGCATTTGGCCGAAATGACAGCATAATAACTGATATGAGTGTTGCACCCAAAATATGTCTGAGATTATCCTTTTGAATGCCTCGTACAAGGAATAAAAAAGTTAATCCAGTACCGGCGGCAAAAATAATGTCTGGCAACAGGGTTCTGCTGTAATTGTTTAAGTATCTGTTGGTTATAATAAAAACCATAGAGACTAAAAGGATCAAGAGATAGTTATTCTTTCGAGAAAATACCTTAGCGGAAAAAAGGGCAAGGATATATATAATAATTCCGCTCAGCATTGAATAAGCGATTTTCCAATAATTTCCGAATATGCCTTTAATCGTAGCAATCAGAAGATTATAACCCATGAAGAAATATGAACTGTGGTATGTTTCGTAGTAAGCAGGATAAAGTTTTTTATTCTCAAGAATGTAATCACTCATGCTGTCATACTGACGGCCGTCATTTTTAGTGATACTAAAACCCGGTTGGACATGAAATTTATCCCCATAATAGAAAGACAGTGCCAGGAAACAAAGATAACCTATTAAGATCCCTAACAGAATTCCGCGGTGAACGGCCAATCTTTTTTTCATTCCAAACATCTTTAAAAACTCTGTTTCTGGTCAACATAAATTAAGACACCAAATGCAGTAGAATTTATGCGCTTTTTATCTTCGCTATAAGTTATCCAGTTTTCTGTGTTTCCATGATAATCTGTATAAAAATACATATGTATCCTTATCTTGATCTTGTCTCCTGTCTTATCTTCGACAAAACCTATGTGATAATCGTCATCAAAAAGAATTTTTCTGTTTTCGTCAACAATGACTAATCTCCCCCAGTCTGAAAAATAGAAATCTCTATTTCCATCTTCAGATGTCCAGTGCCCGATTAAATTTTCATATGGCTCTTTTAGATGGTTTGAGCAACCATTGAATAAAAGAAAAATTATGAGAAGCGATAGAGCTGAGATATTTGACTTCCGTGCAGCTAGTTGCTTCTTTTTAATCAGATATTTTTTAAACATTCTTGTGTCGAGATGCAGCAAGACATCAATATAATGGTTTAGACTCTGTTAAGTCTTCTATAAATTGTTGAAATCTAAAAGTCAAGGATTTTACATGAACAAAAAATCCGGTGCTGATTTGTTGGAGCACTTCACCCAAATTGATTTAAATGGCTTAGACAATTTTCCAACGATTTTTTCCAATTTGGGATATCTATGTTGTACACTCTTTTAATCTTGGCTTTATTCATTATACTATATGGCGGTCTTTTTGCTGGAGTCGGATATTGAGATGTCTTAATAGGATAGATCTTACATTTAATGCCTACCATCTCTACAATCGCTTTTGCAAAATCATACCAGCTTGCTGTCCCTTCATTGCTGTAGTGATAGATTCCGGGCCGAAAATTACCTGAATGTATTATATGCAGTACGGTTTCGGCTAGATCTCGTGCATAGGTTGGAGTTCCGATCTGGTCTGATACAATCCCTAACGAATCTCTCTCTTTAGATAAACGAAGTATGGTTTTGACAAAATTATTTCCATAGGAGGAATAGAGCCATGACGTGCGTAAAATTATTGACTCCCCTCTATATTTGAGAACAGCTTTTTCGCCTGCCAGTTTAGTTGTCCCATAGACAGACATAGGATTTGTTTTATCTGCTTCTGTATAGGGGATCGATGAATTTCCATCAAAGACAAAATCTGTTGATATTTGAAAAAGTTTAGTTTTGAATTCTTTAGAAATTTCTGCAAGATTTCGAGCTGCCGTATGATTAATCAGATCCGCCAGTTCTTTTTCTTCTTCTGCCTTATCGACAGCTGTATAGGCAGCACAATTAACGATATAGTCAATTTTATGATCTGAAAAAAAGGCTCTGATATCGTCCGTGCAGGTGATATCAAGTTCATCGATATCTGTGAATAAAAAATTGAG
>CAZLLG010000088.1:0-12203 GCA_964560275.1 uncultured Eubacteriales bacterium
GTTTCAGGCCACAACAGGAAGTGTGACTCCTTTTATCGGACTTTTTGGAACTGTCTGGGGAATCATGAATGCCTTCACAGAACTCGGCGTGATGAAGGTTGCCACTCTGGATACAGTCGCTCCCGGGATAGCAGAGGCTTTGATCGCCACCGCTCTCGGTCTGTTTGCGGCCATACCGGCTGTGGTTTTCTACAACTTGTACCTCCAGAGGATCAAGAACACGATCACTCAAATGGAAGATTTTTCCCTCGAATTTCTTAATATCATAGAAAGACTTTATGGCATTTAAAGTTCAACGAATAAGACACAAAGAGGTGGGGACATCCCTTTCCGAAATCAACGTCACCCCTCTAGTCGATGTCATGCTTGTTCTTCTTATTATTTTTATGGTCACAGCCCCGATGATGAAATCGGGCATCGGAGTCAATCTCCCTCAGGCTGAAACCCAATCGGCCCCTTCAGAAGACGGCCTGACAGTCACCATCACAAAAGACATGTATATCCATATGGAGGATGCGGTTATCAACCAAATGCTTCTCGAAGACAAACTGAAAGAATACTTCTTGGGACAGGAGAATAAGATCGTTTTTTTAAGAGCAGACAAGGAACTTGATTACGGATATGTATTCCATATTATGGATATCATTAAAAAAGCGGGAATCGAAACCATCGGGCTTATCGCCGATCCAAAAGAACTCGAAAAGGAATACAGAGACAATAGATGACCGTGATCGCCATGAAATCTGATAGCGAGCGCTTCAAAAGGGCAATCTATATCTCCATCACCGTCCATGTGGTGCTCTTCATCGTCCTCCTGTTCTCTCCACACATCCGATTGCCGGTGAGAAAAAACATGATCCATTATGTCAACGTCTTCTCCATGCCCGGTGGTGGAGGCGGGGGAGGGGGTGCTGAAAACGTCAGCCTTAAAACGCCGGCTCAGGAGGAAGTGACCGAGACAATCGTTCCAAAACGGGAGAGCCTGCAGGAACTCACAACGCCTCAGAAGATGGAAGAACAAAGCACGTCATCACTCCGTTTTCCCGTGGATAAACCCAAACGTGAAAAAGCGCCTCCTGAGGAGAAAAAAGCGGTCATCGAAAAGCAGACAAAACCAACTCCTAAAAAACCGGAGCAGAAAGAGGCAGCCACAACACAAGGGAGCGGCTCCGGCATCAAAGTCGGAATCGGCGGCGGTGAGGGAAGCGGAGAAGGGGCCGGCTCTGGATTTGAATCGCAAATTGGCCTGTCCAACTTCCCTTTTCCCTATTATCCACCACTCATCACCAAAAGGGTCTCCAATTTTTGGGTCAAATCCTATGCCAGAACTGAGGAACTCTTCACTACGGTTTTTTTCAAGATCTACCGGGACGGAAGTATTGGGGATCTAAAGGTCGTTGAATCGAGCAAAAATACCATCCTCGATAGATCCGCCATCCGGGCCATCACACTCGCAGCGCCATTCGCTCCTCTACCTCAGGCCTATGCCTATAACTATCTTGAAATCCAACTCACTTTTGAGCACGCAAAATGAAAATAAAAAGTTTGCTACTTTTGACTGCTCTGATTTTCACAGCTGGGATTCTTCTCCTGTCTCAAGACAGAATCACACTCCAAATCAAAGGGGGGATGCCGGCTTACCCCCTAGCCATCCCAAAATTCATCATTCACGACCCATCCGTTGAAGTCAAGGCGTCGGCAGAGGTTAGGGCAGCCGCTGAGGAACTCTATCAGATTGTTCGAGCGGATCTGAAATACAGCCGGATCTTCAATCCCATCCCCGAAAGTTTTTACTCTTACATCCGCCCGCTCGATCCGGAAGACATTTTCTTCAAGGATTGGGAGTCTATTCAAGCTCAAATTTTATTCGTTGGAGAGATATCTCAAGGGGAGGGAAATAATATCGTTTTTGACGGCAAGCTCTACGATGTCAAAGCCGGTGACCGCATAACGGGAAAACGATACACTGGAGACAGCAGCCTGCTGCGTTTGATGGCACACAGAATGTCAGATGAAGTGATAAAGATGTTTGGGGAAACCCCCATTTTCCAGTCCAAAGTCGCTTTCATCTCCGAACGCGATGGAAATCCTGAGCTGTATATGATGGACTATGACGGATACAATCCGACGCGGCTCACCTTCAATGAAATCGTGGATTATATGCCGGGATGGACATCAGACGGAAAAAAAATCGCCTACACCTCCTACAGGGGAGATAAAGCCACACTCTGGCTCTATTCCATCTACGAGGGGGAGCGAACCAAAGTATTTGATGAAGGAACAACTTATGCTCCAGTCTTTTCCCCAAATGGAAGAAAGATGGCCTTCTGTTCCACAGAAGATGAAGGAAACTCGGAGATTTACGTGGCCAACAGCGATGGGAAAAATATCAAACGCCTGACATTCAACAGAGCCATCGACACGGCCCCTACATGGTCTCCCAACAGCCGTATGATTGCTTTCACTTCGGACCGGGGGGGAACACCTCAAATTTATATCATGGATGCTGAGGGTTCTAATGTTGAACGTGTCAGCTTCGGAGGAAATTACCACGATGGGCCGGCCTGGTCACCAACGGAAAATAAGATCGCCTACGTTTCCCGAGTCAATCAGATTTTTGACATCTATGTGCTCAACAGGGATACCAACAGGATCATCAAACTCACAGAAAGCAATGCCCGAAATGAGTCCCCCACTTGGTCTCCAGACGGACGCCACATCATCTACACATCGAATATCAGTGGATCCCTTCAGCTCTGGACAATCGACTATGACGGTGCAAACCGCCGCCGGTTGACGTCCTCAGGCCCGAACAAATCTCCGAATTGGTCCCGCAAAGCCACAAAATGAATAATTTACGCTCAAGAAAAAGTAGTTTTCCCATTTGACATATAAGTTTTTTACAGGTATATAAATAAGGCAATAACCAAGACGTTCCTAACAGAACAGAGGAAATTTGTAGACTCTAAGGAGGTCAAATGAAAAAAACGATCATATTTTCGCTAGCTTTCCTTCTGATCTTTGGATTTTTTATTTCCTGCAAGAAAAAAGTCGAAGAGACTCCCCCGCCTCCTCCCCAGGTTAAAGAACAGCCCAAAGTAGAAAAAGTAGAAAAGCCTGTTGTCGTCAAAGAACCAGAATTAACGGAAGAGGAGCTTTTCATGCAGAAGTCCCTAGAAGAGCTTAACAGAGAAACCCCCCTCAGAATGGTCCATTTCGACTACGACAAATACTTTATCCGGGAAGATGCCAAGCCGATTTTGGAATCCAATGCAGCCTATATGAAAAAGTGGAGATCTGTCAAAATCTTAATCGAAGGACACTGTGACGAAAGGGGCACGGAAGAGTACAATCTAGCCTTGGGAGAAAAACGGGCTAAAAGTGCATTTGATTATCTTGTGTCTTTAGGCGTTTCCGCAGACAGGATTAAGACCATTTCCTATGGGAAGAGCCAGCCTTTGGATACAGGTTCAAACGAAATTGCCTGGCAGAAAAACAGACGAGCTCAACCGACCATCATCGAAAAATAAAAATCAGTCTACGTAGATGAAAAAAGGGCTCTCTGTATTTTTCACCCTTTTTCTGATTTTTTTTGCCCTTTTTGCTCATACCGACGGACAAAGTAAAAAAACATACGAACTCATCTACCAGGATCTCCAGCGGCTCACGCAGCACGTCCTCGACCTCGAAAAGACCACAGAACAGAACAGCGAAGACATTCTCGCTCTAAACAAAATACTCCAAGAACTGCTCACCCTCAGTTTACGGTTCCAGACAGAACAGGCAAGCCTAAAAGAAGACCAAAGACAAATTCCTCCTCAGTTCCAAGTGGTTTTAGCCAAATTGGATGCTCTCAATACCAAGCTCGACAACTTTTCAGCCGAGCTTCTGGAAATCAAAGAGATCGTTCTGACTCCTCCTGATCCTCTGCCAACAGAACAATTAGGGGAAGAAGAGAGCAAAGAATCTCTTCCCAAAGAGCAAAAAACAGAAGCTGAGACTAAAGAAGAACATCTAGGAGAGGAAGACCTGACCCTAGAGCAGCCCGAAGAATTGGAGGACATACCTGAAACTCCTCAACTCTCACCACAAGAAGTGTATAATATTTCCTATTCCGATTATCTCAACGGCAATTATCAGCTGGCAATCGATGGATTCACTCTGTATCTCGAGCAGTTTTCCGACAGCCCTGTGGCAGACGACGCGGCCTACTGGATTGGGGAATGTTACTTCAGCCAGGACAAATTCGAAGAAGCCGTCGAACAGTTTACCGAATTGATACTCAATTTTCCTGAAGGAGACAAGATCCCTTCCGCCTATTTAAAAAAAGGATTAAGCCTCCTAGAATTGGAAAAGAAAGAGGAGGCTCTATCTGTTTTTAAACTCTTGATCAGCAAATATCCCTTCGAAGATGAAACAAGAATTGCTCAGGAAAAAATAAAGGAGATTCGATAAATAAATGCGTGATATAAACAGCATGAACAAGGTTATCCTCATCGGCCGTCTCGGTCAAAATCCCGAATTGAGATATATACCTCAGACCGAAAGAGCAGTGGCCAACTTTACTCTTGCAACAAACGAAAAGTATTATAATCCAACTTCCAACGAGAGCGATATCCGAGCTGAGTGGCACAAAATTGTCGCTTGGGGCAAACTTGCCGAATTCTGTGAAAAATTTTTAGTTCAAGGAAAACAAATACTCGTGGAGGGGAAGCTTCGAACGCGGAACTGGCAGGATAAAGAGGGAAATAAACGTTACACAACAGAAATACATGCCGGAAACATTGTTCTCCTCGGAAAGAGAGAGGATACAGGAGCCGATCCGCATAAGGGAGAACGCGATGTTTCAGAATTTCCCAGTGAAAAACCTTCTGCTGATATCCCAGAAGAGGATGATGAAGTCCCCTTCTAGATAATTAGCTAGACCCGACCGGAAAAGAATCTTAAAGCATAACATAAATATGCCCAAAAATGACTTGAATCCCAAGGAAAAACAATTTAGAGAGAGGATTTTAGAAGATTTTCGACCCTGGGGAAAATATCGCTCATTCCCGCACAGGGATGTCTCCAGTATCAAGATTTTAACCGTTTACCCAAGCAAGTCCCTTTCTCTTCAATATCACGACTACAGGAGTGAATACTGGATTGTGCTTGACGAAGGTTTAGAGATCACCATCGGAGACAAAGTCTGGAAACCTCGTGAAAATGAAGAAATTTTCATTCAAAAAAAAGCCCCTCATCGTATCCGGAATCTGGGAAAACAACCGGCTCGAATTATGGAAATTTGGTTAGGGGACTCAGATGAATCGGATATCGTTCGCCTTAAAGACGACTACGGAAGAAGCTAGCCCACTGTTACATCATCTGCTGTCCCATCAAAAGCGCTTTGGGATGCTTGATCAAAGTCTTTTCAATGATGTATTCCTCAACTTCTTGAGCGGTCTTTAACGTCATCGCGTTTTGGACAATCTTCTGGACATTTCTATACTCAACGGAACGAAGTGAATTTTTTATTCGAGGAATAAATATGGGATTCATGCTGAATCTTTTCAGTCCAAATCCAAGAAGAACAATGGCCGATAGAGGATCGGCTGCCATCTCACCGCAGACTGTCACTTCTTTCCCCTCTTTTTGTGCTGTCTCGATGATAAATTTGATCACCCTCAGTATAGATGGATGGAAGGGTTTATACAGATAAGAGACAAATTCGTTGGATCTATCCACAGCCAGATAATATTGGATCAGATCATTGGTCCCAATGCTTAAGAAATTCACTTCCTTTACTAAAAGATCTGTGATCGCAGCGGCGGCCGGGACTTCAATCATAGCCCCCAGGGGAACTCCGGGATCAAAAGCGACTTTTTTTGATCGGAGATCGTCTTTGACTTCATTGTACAAGAGTTTTACTTCTTGGAGTTCTTCCATTTCTGTAATCATAGGGAAAAGAATCCTTACGTTCCGCATGGTGCTCGCTCTGAGTATGGCTCTGAGTTGAATCCTGAATAAATCTCTATCTCGGAGAGAAAAACGGATGGCCCGCAAACCCAGAGCTGGATTGGGTTCTTTTTCAATTTTTAGCTGAGGCAAACTTTTATCTCCTCCGATATCTATAGTGCGGATATAGACGGGAGAAGGATGAGCTTTTTTGGCGATTCTTGAGTAAATCCGAAAATGGTCTTCTTCAGAAGGAAGAGATGAACTTTGGAGATAGATGAATTCCGACCGGAAGAGCCCGATTCCTTCAGCTCCCATGGAAAAGGCCATAGCGACCTCTTCAGGGAGTTCGATGTTGGCTAAAGGAGAAAAGGAGACTCCATCCATTGTTCGTGATTCAAGCTTGGCTGTCTTCTTGAGTTCTCTCCGGTAATCCTCGTATTTATCTTTTTTGCTGGAAAATTCTTTCCTGATGGCCAAAGGTGGATTGATAATGACCTCTCCATCGGTTCCATCGACAATCAGACAGTCCCCGATTTTCACCTTCTTCGTGATATTCCGAACACCCATGACAGCAGGAATATTTAATGACCGAGCTAGAATAGCCGTGTGTGACGTCGCTCCTCCCATCTCGAGAGCAACAGCTAAGATATTTCCCTGACTCAAACTTGTGGCCGCTTCCGATGGAAGAAGGTCGTGAGCGACTAAAATTTTCTCTTTGTGATCATTCTTTTCCACTTTATCAGTGGCCTTGAGATTCAGATAAACTTTGGACAGCACATCAGAGATATCAGTTTGTCTCTGTCTGAAATATTCATCTTCAAGGGAATCAAAAATTTTCACGTATTTTTCATGGACTTGAGATATGGCCCATTCGGCTCGGCATCCTTCATCTTGGATTAATTTTTTCAGGCTTTGGGACACAGACTTGTCCTCGAGAATCATTAGATGGGCATCAAAAATGAATGCGTGCTCATCCCCAATTTTATCTCTTATCTCTTCTTTTATTGCTAATAACTGCACTCTGGTCCGCCCAATGGCCTCTGTTAATCGCTGCAGCTCTTCAGGAATTTGAGTCTTCGACAGAGTCTCTTTCCGGCTGGTAAAAATCACTTTTTCTTTAAGGAATATATCGCCAACAGCGATTCCAGGTGATACGCCGATTCCTCGAAGTCTAAAATATTCCATGTTATCTACTCTGCTTCATTAAACCTATCGTGGATAAGGGCGACTAAAGCCTCCAAGGCTGCTTGTTCGTCTCTTCCTGAAATAATAAGAGTTATTTCAGTCTCTTGAACAGCCGCAAGGGTTAGTATCCCGAGAATACTCTTCCCGTCAATTTCATTTCCTCCCTTTTCAATTCTTACCGACGATGTATACCGGTTGGCGAGATTGACAAATTTCACTGCCGCCCTCGCATGTAAACCCAATTTATTTATAATGGTGACTTTCTTTTTGATCATGGCAGTAATTTGAACTAGTTTTTTGAGTTCAGAAGAGCGCTGGCAAGGTGGATATTTTTTCGGCCCTGCTCGACTACCTTCTTTGCGACATCTTTCAAGTTGCTGCTGCGCTGGAGGGAGGCAAATTTTATAAGCATGGGAAGATTGACTCCAGTGATAATTTCTATCTGGTTATCCTTTATGAAACTGAAACTGAGATTTGACGGCGTGCCGCCAAACATGTCGGTAAAGATTAGGACTCCGTTCTTTTTGTTGACAGCATGTAAGCTCTGACTGATCTTTTCTTTCGATTCTTCCACATCGTCATACCATCCAATAGAGATGGCATCGATATTGACCACTTCTCCCAGAATAATGTTTAAAGCATTCAGAAGCTCTTCAGCCAATTTGCCATGAGAAACGATGATACCGCCAATCATTTTTTTTCGCTAAACACTTATCTATCAATCTCGCCACCTTCTCTATAAAATACAAGAAGGCATCATCTCATTTTACCATTTAAATCAATGAAACTTAAGTTTTTTGTAACCCCTAAAACTAAAATGAATAGAATGGATTTATTTATAGATGTCTCGGTGGTTCACTCGTACAGAATAATTGTTGTCTTTCAAATGATTTCTAAGCACATTAGCTAGAACAACCGATCTATGTTTTCCACCTGTACATCCGATGGAGATCGTCAGATTCGTCTTTCTTTCATCAACAAATTTTGGCATCAAGTAATCAATATGGCGAAGGAGTTCCACCAGGTATTTCTTCGTCTCTACTGAATTGAGGATGAAGTCCTTGACAGCTGGGCTTCTCCCTGTTTTATCCCTTAAACCATCGATATAAAAAGGATTGGGTAAAAATCTTGTGTCAAAGACGAGATCAGAGTCCAAAGGGACTCCATATTTGTGGCCAAAGCTGACAATCATGACCTGAAGTTTGACAGAGCGTTTTTTGGCATACTTGTGAGCCAGAAGTTTCTTGATCTCCGATATGCTCATTCGGGAAGTGTCGATTACCTCATCGGACAAGTTCTTAATTTCTGCCACTCTTTTCCTTTCTAGTGCCACAGCTTCCATTATGGATCTTCCCTTAGATAGAGGATGAGGCCGCCGGCTTTCACTGAATCTTTTGATCAAGACTGAGTCAGAAGCCTCTAGAAATAAAACACGTGGAGAGATATTGTCGCGAATGGACTTTAAGACCTTTGCAAATTCTGTCGAAAATCCAGATTCCCGCACATCCACAACAAGAGCCACTTTGCCAATTTCCACTTCTTTTTTTCTCCATAACTTGACAAAACTGGGGATGAGTTTGGACGGGAGATTGTCCATGCAGTAATACCCCAGATCTTCGAGAAAACGACTGACTACGGTCTTCCCTGAACCGGACACACCTGTGATGATCAGGAATCTATCATCTTTCATTTTTGCCCTTCCGTGTCCGTGTTGTCTGTGTTGTCGATGTATCCGATTTTTGAGTCAAAACTTGATCCATTCTCTGTATGAGTTCCTTAGGAGCAAAATAGCCGTCTTGACGACAAATATACACCTTGCAGGCAACTTCGATGAGTGTTGCAATACTTCTCCCCGGGGCGACAGGAATAATGATTTGAGACACCTTCTGCCCCATAATTTCATAGCCATCCGGAAATTCAAGGCCTAGGCGGTCATATTCTCGTCCTTCCTCCCATCTCTTAAGCTGGATCACAAGGTCCACTTTTGTCTGGCTGCAAAGGGATTTCACTCCAAATATTTCTTTAATATTAATGATTCCCAGACCGCGGATTTCCATAAAGTTCCTGCTGAACTCTGGCGCGGTTCCAAGCAGGCCCTCACTGTCATCATTGAAAAAACTCGTCACGTCATCTGAGACAAACAAATGGCCTCTCGAAATGAGCTCCAGGGCGCATTCACTCTTACCAATTCCACTATCCCCTATTATCAGTACCCCTAAACCGAACATTTGAAGCAATCCCCCGGGAAAAATAACCTGACCGGGAAGGTCTTTCTCTTTATTCATCTAACTTATCTTCTTCCTCACGTACAATGTCTATTATTGAAAGAACACTCTGTGTTTCCAGGATTCTTTTGAGCAGAGAATTTGATTTTCGCACAAGATGAGCGATCGAGGCAAGAATCTGGAGATTTAGACTTGGATTATCCGGTGAAGAAACCACCAGAAAAAAAATGTGTGACGGATTTCCATCAAGAGATTGGAAATTGACTCCTTTTTTTGAAATGGCAAGCATGACAATAGGATTTCTTGTTCCTTTCATTTTGCAATGGGGAATGGCGACTCCATCTCCAATCGCCGTACTCCCAAGCTTTTCCCGTTGAAGAAGTCTGTCATAAAGATCTTTTTCCTTCGAAATCTTCTCCTTCTTTTTTAGATAGGCAACCATTTCTTTAAGAATTCCAGCTCTATCTTCAGCCTCCAACTCAGGAAGAATCATATCTTGAAATAGTAAATTTTGTATTTTCACGTCTTTTTCTCCATGTTCATTTATTCCGGCTCAACAAGACCAAAATGTCCATCTTTTCTCCGGAACAACACCGCCCATTTTTCTGACTCAAATCTTCTGAAAACAAAGACTTCCATAGTGCCTGCTTCAAATTGAAGAATGGCTTCATCGAGAGTCATGGGTTTTAGAGAATAGTTGCGACTTCTCATGACTTTTTTTTGTTGTTCACCCTCGAATGGAACAGTTTCTTCTTCTCTTTGCCTTATTCGTCTTCTTTTTTTCTCACGCAGCTTTTCTCTTTCTTTTTTAACTCTTTTCTCAATATGATCGAAAGCAAGACTCAAGGAACTTGCCATATCTTGAGTTTCCTCTACGGTGTTGAGTGTCATACGCTTAGTTTTCACATTTATTTCTGCTTTATTCCTGTATTTTTCAACCGATAAAATGAGATCTGCCTCTACAGAGTATCCAAGAATTTTCTCGACGGACAACAGCCTCTTCTCGCAGTACTCTTTCATATCGGGAGATATCTCGGTGTGTCTTGCCGTAAAACTAATCTTCATTCACTTTCCTCCATCCAATACTTTCTCTTCCTAATATGGGAAGGCTCGATCTTTAGTTGTTTTCTGTATTTAGCCACTGTCCTGCGCGCAATATTAAAATTCTCTTTGGCAAGTATTTCTTCGATTTCGATATCGCTTAAGGGGTGCGTCCGATCTTCACTCTCAACAAGTTTTCTCAATCTGTCTTTTACACGCAGGGAAGAAATTTCTTCCCCAAAATCTCCAGATAAAGACTTGTGAAAAAAATATTTCAGTGGAAAAACACCACTGGGAGTCATCATATATTTGTTGGCTACCACTCGTCCAACAGTTGATTCATGAACACCCAATTCCTGTGCCAACTCAATCAAGGTGAGAGGTTTTATGTAATCAATCCCGTTATCGATAAAATCTTCCTGTCTTTCGAGGATGTACTTCGCCACTTTATATATTGTTTTGTTCCGTTGATCCAGACTCCGTAGAAACCAAAAGGCTTTTTTCATTTTGTCATTGAGAAATTGACGGGCCTCTTTATTATCTTTTGATGTCTGAGAGAGCATATTTCTGTAATAACTGTTTATCTTTAAACGAGGCAATCCCTCATCGTTAAGAAAAATTTTATATTCTCCGTCCTCCTTTTTGACAATAATATCGGGAACGACATAAAACGTCCTTTCCTGACTGTATTTGCTTCCCGGGGCTGGATCTAACCTCTTAATGATCTCCATGTGGGTTTTTAAATCTGAGAGCGACAGCCCAAGCTGTTTTGCCATTTGAGAAAAATCCGATTTCTCAAGAAGGTGGATATAATCTTCAACAATCGCCCTCGCTGTTGGATTGTTGATCTCAAAATAATCCATCTGTACCAACAAAGTTTCCTTCAGCGACAAGCAAGCCACACCCACAGGATCAAACCTTATTATCTTTTCTCGAATTCTCTCTGCGTCTTCTAAAGATGTTTCCATTGTGGCTGCTATTTCTTCAAGAGAGACGATGAGATAGCCATCTTCATTGATGTTTCCTATTATGTACTGTGCAATTTCTTTCTCTTTCGCGTCAACAAACGTCAACTCCGCCTGCCAATTGAGATGATCCCAAAGGGAGATGCTTTTAGAAACCACATTCTCCAAAGGTGGAGCTTCTCTGGTTTCCTGCGGATAGGAGCGGAATCCATCATCAAAATACTGATGAAAATAGGCTTCCATATCTTCTCCATCTTCAGTGTGTTGAGATTCCATTCCCGCATCTTTATCTGTAGATTCTGGATTACCGTCTTGAGGGCGTTCTCTTTCCTCTGGCTCATTCAGTTTTTCCTTCTCCGTATCCGTTCCCGCATCCGTTTTTTGCTCGCTTGTTTCCTCTTCCACTTCAAGCATCGGATTTTCGGAAAGTTCGGTATCGATGATTTCGATGAGTTCCAGATTCGTCAAAGGCAATAGTTTTATGGCCTGTTGAAGTGCAGGGGCAAGTATAAGTTTTTGAACCTGTCTTTGATGAAGTTGCTGCTTGATGGCCATTATATAGGTTTTGAATTACTAGGGATTCTCATTCACCCATATCAAAATCATCTCCTAAGTAATTCTTTTTTACTGAATCTGAAGAGATCAACTCTTGAGGCGTTCCCTCTTCTAAAATTTTCCCATTATCTATGATATAGGCACGATCCGTGATCTTCAGCGTCTCTCTGACACTGTGATCCGTGATGAGAAGTCCAATATTTCGTTTTTTCAATGAAAGAATGATCTCCTGTAGATCTAGGATAGCCAAAGGATCAATTCCTGTAAATGGCTCGTCCAAGAGAATGAAGACCGG
>CAZLLG010000089.1:0-12089 GCA_964560275.1 uncultured Eubacteriales bacterium
CAAAACGCAGAGTATGAGTACGGTAGTCATCAATTCTCCTGATATCCTCAGAACTCCCATCAGGATAAAGAAGGGGGATCAACTCCGGGTACTTGGACCTTCCAAAAGAGTAGTCATAATCAATTCTCAAAAATCGCGAGGGATAGATAGACCCTCCAATTATATACCGATTATCGATGAAAAATATGTTGTTATCCCAGAGAGAAAAAGGGAAATCCCTGTTATAGGAAATTCGTGCCGCTAGACGGCTACTCCTGAAATTTAGACTTGTGTTTCCAATCAATCCTGTTTTCCCTTCCAGACCTTGAGCTCTTGGCACAATTTTTTTATATCCCAATGAGAGTTTCCCAGTAATCCTTCCAGAGAGTGGAAAACGGAGTCCAGTTAGAGTCCGGATGCTGTAGGAGCGTCTATCAAAATCTTCCGTGTGTTCAAAATCATGATCTGTATAATTGGCCGTAACAAAAATAAAGCTGTTGTCGAACACATGATAATTAAATTCAAACCCAATCTCTTTATCTGTTCTGTTGAGGATGCGGGAAAGGGATACCTCCTGTCCAGGAAATGCGATATCATCATAGAGCATTTTATTCTGTGAATAGGATAGCCCTAAGGATGTTTGTTTAGGTGTTTCGTAAAATATTCTACCTCCAAAACTTTCACGATATTCGTTTGCCCGAATGTTAAACTCATTTGTTGGACGTCCACGAAATCGCGTGTTTTCATACGTTCCAATCAAAACAAATCTGTTGAGGAGAAGTAATTTCAACACAGGAGAAAAGTAATTATTGAGCCGTCTCTCTTCTTTATACTTGTAGTAATAGACATAGGTAAGACGGTCAGTCAATCTGAAAATCAATCTGTCTTTAAGAATAAAGTAAACATTGAGTTCAGGAGAAATGGATGAGGTAAAATCAGATGCTGGATTTTCATCTTCACTCTGATAGAAAATATTCCACTCATAACGCAAAAAACGGAAATTAATACGTGGTACGATTCTGAATGGGCCAATACGCAGTCGGGTTTCCTCGACAATGCTGTTGAGTTCGGATTGAAAAGATGTATATGTTTGCGCTTTTGTGTATTCAGGAATAACACATATTAAACAAAGAATAAAAAAAGTGTAAAATCGATATAAAGACTTCTTAAACATCACAATAAAAGTTCAACCAATCTGTTTGGCATTGTAATATCGGCCTAGAAATATTTTAATCCTTTTTACATCTTTTCGAAAGACTTATTCCAAAATCCTCACATTGACAACTATTTGTCTCATGTTATATAAATCGAAAAACAGATTCCAGATGAAAAAACACCAATTATATATAACGATTTCTCTTATCTGGTTGCTTTCTGTCTCTGTTTTTGCACAAAACCAAGTTCAAATCAAAAGTCCAAACGAAAATATTGAAGCAAATGTCTATGCGAATGAAACAGGCCGCCTCACGTATTCCGCTTCCCTACGAAATCAACCAGCTATCCTTCCATCTGCGCTGGGTGTAACTATCAACCGTATTGATCTCGGCCAGGGAATTATCCTCAAAACTCCCATGTTCAATTCTTTTAATCAACGTTACCCTCATCGAGGTGTTCACAATACAGCGCAAAATCACTACAACGAAGTCCTTATTCCGGTTCAACATGAAGCGAGTCAAACCGAATACACTCTCCGCTTCCGTGTATTTAACGACGGGATTGCTTATCAATACATTGTCCCTGGAAAAAAAAAGCGTAGGATTGTCGAAGAAAAATCATCCTGGAAATTTCCTCCAGGATGTCGGATCTGGTGGCAGAAAAACATTAAAGTCTATGAAGGCGTTTATAGAGGAACCCAACTCGATGAGATGGATATTGGAACAAAACTGGGGCCGCCGGCATCCGTCACGCTACCAAATAACTCTGGATATGCTCTCGTTTCAGAAGCCAACCTTGTTGGATACAGCGGAATGAGTCTTATTTTAATTGAACCTAATACACTCCAGGTTCAATTCCCCTGGGATAGAAAAGGATGGACTCACACAGGAGATTTGGAAACACCCTGGCGTTTAACCATCATCTCTATTGATCTGCATGGACTGGTCAACTCAGATCTTACGACAAATCTTTGCCCTCCCCCCAGTGAGAGATTAAGTAAAGCAGATTGGATCCGACCTGGAAGAGCTGTCTGGCATTGGTGGTCTGAAGGAGGACCGAATCTTGATAAACAAACCCAATGGATCGACCGTACAGCCAATCTTGGTTTCGAGTATTACTTGATCGATGACGGGTGGAGAAAATGGGAAAAAGACGGGAAAGACAAGTGGACGTGTCTCAAAGAGGTCATCGATTATGCGAATTTAAAAAATATCGACATCCTTGTCTGGGTACAGTACAAAGAATTAAAAAACGCAAAAAAACGTTTTGAATACTTAAAAAAAATAAAAGAGACAGGCGCAGCGGGATTAAAAATTGATTTCATTCCGGGTGAGAGAAAAAAAATTGTCGATTGGTACGAAGACACTCTCCGGGTTTTATCCAAGCTTGAGCTGTTGGCTAATTTCCATGGATGCAACAAGCCGACAGGCCGGCAAAGAACCTGGCCACATGAGCTGACAAGAGAGGGAATCCGCGGCCATGAATACCATATGAAAAGGCTAGGCAGATCACTCCCCCCAAACCACAACACGATCATCCCCTTCACTCGATATGTTGTTGGTTACGCAGACTATACACCGACCGCCTTGAATCCAGAGGAACTAAGAGGTTTCACTTGGGCTCATGAACTGGCACAAGCTGTTGTTTTCACTTCCCCTCTCACTCATTTTGCAGACAATCCCGAGCACTATTTGAATCACCCAGCCGAAGAATTTCTAAGATTACTCCCTACTGTCTGGGACGAAACTAGAGTTCTTCCTCAAAGTATATTAGGAGAAGTGGCCGCTTTTGCACGACGCTCCGGCCACTTTTGGTTTATCGGAGTTATCAACGGCAATAAACCTCAAAATATCAAGATTGATTTAAATTTTCTCGATTCGGGCCCATATCAAAGCATCGAATTCTATGATCATCCAGAAAAGAATGCTGCCATTGAGGAAACAAGGAGAATTCTCACTTCTAATGAATCGCTCGATCTCCAGCTCAAAAAAGCCGGAGGTTTTGTTGCCGTCCTGCATAAAAAGAAATAAATTTCTAGAATCTGTCTCATACACATTTTTTTTTGAACCTGTTGCAGTTGTATCACGGGTAAATTGGATGTAAACTAAGCACATCAGGTGAAACAAAATATGACACAATTAAGCGAAGCTAGAAAAGGCAATGTGACCGAAGCCATAAAAGCAGTGGCCAAGGAAGAAAATCTCCCGCTAGATACTCTTATTCAACTTATATCTCAAGGAAAAGTCGTAATCCCTCTTAATCCCATCCGTACCCCTATTCATGCCGTCGGAATTGGCCACAAACTCAGGACAAAAGTGAATGTCAATATTGGAAGTTCGGTAGATTTTCCGGAATTGGAGAATGAACTTGCAAAGGTTAAAATCTCTCTCCAATACAAGACAGATACCATCATGGACCTGAGTACCGGCGGAGATACAAAAAAGATCCGCCAGGCAATCCTCAAATTGGCAAGGATCCCCCTGGGAACGGTTCCAATCTATGAAGCCGCCATTAAAACCATCCGGGACAACAAGTCGATTATTGCAATGGATGAAGAAGAACTCTTTTTGGTGATTGAAGAGCAGGCCAAACAGGGTGTGGATTTTATGACCATCCATGCAGGACTGACCCTCAAAGCATTGGAGCGTTTAAAAAAACAAAGACGGATCGCCGGTGTCGTCTCGAGAGGAGGGGCATTCCATGTTGCCTGGATGCTGCACCACCAGAAAGAAAATCCTCTCTATGCCAATTTTGACAGGCTTCTCGATATAGCTCAAAAATACGATGTCACTTTAAGCCTCGGAGATGGACTTCGCCCCGGATCTATTCTGGATGCGACCGATCGTGCTCAAATCGAAGAACTCCTCACTTTAGGTGAACTTGTTTCAGAAGCTTGGAGCCGTGATGTTCAAGTTATGGTTGAAGGACCCGGACATGTACCTCTCGACCAGGTAGAAATGAATATGAAAATTCAAAAACAAGTCTGTCTGGACGCACCCTTCTACGTGTTGGGTCCGCTTGTGACGGATATCGCTCCAGGATATGATCATATCGTCTCTGCTATAGGAGGAACTGTTGCAGCTTCGGCAGGAGCTGATTTCCTCTGCTATGTCACTCCCTGTGAGCACTTGGGTCTCCCTTCTGTGGACGATGTCAAAGAAGGCCTTATCGCATCAAGAATCGCGGCACATGCGGCCGATATCGTAAAAGGAGTCAAAGGGGCAGTCGATAAAGATCTGAAACTCTCTGAAGCACGGAGAAACCTCAATTGGGAAGAACAGAAGAAACTGGTTATTGATCCAGAAAAATTTGAAAAAGTAAGGAACAAAAGAAAATCAAATTCTGAGGCCTGCTCCATGTGCGGTGATTTTTGCGCCTTAAAAGTTGTCGACGATTTCCTTGACCATCCTGGAGACGCCGATGAAGACACCTGCTGATAGACTTCTTTTCGGAACAGCAGGAGTACCGCATTCCTCCCCAGGGACTTCGTCGCTGGCAGGAATAAGACATATCGCCCATCTCGGCTTAGACTGCATGGAAGTCGAATTTGTCAAAGGCGTTAAGATGGGAAGTGACACAGCAAAAAAAATTGCAGAATCCGCTCAAAAACTTGGCATCGTGCTGAGTGTTCATGCACCCTATTATATCAATCTGAATTCCCCAGATAGGGGCAAATGGCTTGCAAGTCAAGAGCGCATCTTAAATTCAGCAAGACTGGCCGCTCTTTGCGGCGCACAAAATGTCGTCTTTCACTGTGGTTACTATGGAAAGGGATCCCCTGAAGATGCATTTCAGAATATAAAGAAGGGACTCAAAGAAATTGTTTCAATTCTAAAATCAGAGAGAACGCCTGTGACCCTCAGAGCAGAGACCATGGGGAAAAAATCTCAGTTTGGATCCCTTGAAGAGATTCTGTTCTTGTGCCGGGAAGTCGAAGGCCTTTTTCCCTGTTTTGATTTTTCTCATATTCATTCACGAAATGGAAAAGCCAATAGTTACCTTGAGTTCTACAGAATCTTAACTAAGATCTCTACAAAACTCGGGAGGGAATCCTTTTCCAATCTTCATATCCACATTTCTGGAGTGGAATCCAGCCCTAAAGGCGAGATCAGACACATCAATTTAAAAGAATCTGATTTCAAATATGACGAATGGATACAGGCTCTCAAAGATTTTAATGTCAAAGGCATGGTAATCTGCGAAAGCCCCATTCAAGAACAAGATGCTGTGATGTTAAAAAACTTGTTCTACTGTTGAGAAATCAAGCGGAGGAAAATAATGAAAAATTACAAATTATTGATTGACGGTTCGTGGGTAGACGGACAAACGTCAAAGGAATTCAAATCTCCATATGATCAGAAAAACTTTGCAACCATTCATTTTGCCAATAAACAGCAGGTTAAAAACGCCATCCATTCTGCACACCTTTCCTTCGAAAAGACAAAACTTCTCTCCAGTTTTGAGCGGTTCGAAATATTGAGTTTTATCTCATCAGAGATAAAACGAAGGAAAGACGAACTGGCCGAATCTATAACGCTGTCAGCTGGAAAAACAATTACATCTTCCCGTGTGGAAACCGATAGAGCTGCCAATACTTTTCAGGTTGCAGCCGAAGAGGCCAAAAGACTGGGAGGCGAACTCATCCCTCTTGATTGGAGTCCTCAGATAAAAAAAAGGTGGGGACTCACCAGGCGGTTCCCTATCGGCGTTGTCGCCGGCATCACTCCATTTAATTTCCCTTTAAATCTTGTAGCCCATAAGGTTGCACCTGCTATCGCTTCCGGTAACCCTGTGATAATGAGACCGGCGTCCCAAGTGTCGATCACATCACTTCTGCTTGGTGAAATTATAAAAAATAGTGGATTGCCCAATGGGGGAATCAACATTGTTCCTTGTGGTTACGAAGAGGCAAGTCCCCTTCTTGAAGACGAGAGAGTAAAAAAAGTCACTTTTACAGGAAGTCCAGAAATCGGTTGGGCGCTGAAAAAACAGGCCTACAAGAAAAAAGTGACGTTAGAGTTGGGTGGAAATGCAGCCGTTATCATTGAGCCCGATACCAATCTAGACTTTGCGCTCTCCAGAACACTTCTGGGAGCCTTTTCCTTCTCCGGACAAATATGCATTTCCATCCAGCGTATATTTCTGCATGAAAAGATTTATGATCGTTTTTTGGCTGATTTTCTGGCAGCTACAAAAAAACTGATCATTGGGAATCCTCTGGATGAAGACACGGACATCGGCCCCATGATCAATTCAAGTGCCGCTCAACAGATCGAAGAGTGGGTCAATGAAGCCCTGAGTCAGGGAGGACGTCTTGTGACGGGCGGTCAAAGAAATGGAGCTCTCTTTGAACCGACAATCCTGGAGAACATTAATCCTGAGCTTCGTGTGTCTTGCCAAGAAGCCTTCGCGCCGGTAGTTGTTGTCTCCCCTTACAAAGATTTTGAAGAGGCCCTGAAAGGAGTGAATGATTCGAATTATGGACTTCAAGCCGGAGTCTTCACGGGGGATCTCAGGAAAGCTTTTAGTGCTTTTGAAACCCTTGATGTCGGAGGAGTGATTGTCAACGATATCCCAACCTTCAGAATCGATCACATGCCTTACGGAGGTGTCAAAGAATCCGGTTTCGGACGAGAAGGTCTCAAATATGCCATCGAAGAGATGACGGAGTTGAAACTGATGGCAATAAATTTATCCGAATAAAAATACCATTTCCTAATGGATAATAAAAAAATCCTTCTTTTGATACTCCTCCTCTGTTTGCTGCTTAGACTCGTTTGGATTTTTGTTTTTACCCCGCTGGAATTGACTGATGATCCCAGGGCTTATGACACCATAGCTAAGGGTCTTGTTCAGGGAGAAGGATATCATGAAGAGGGAAAACGGGCTTTTCGCCCCCCCGGATACCCCTATTTTCTGGCATCTCTTTATACCATTTTCGGGGCTTTTACCTTACCTGTTAGACTTGTCCAGACCGTGATGGCTGTTATCACATGCCTGATCATTTTTTTTCTGGGAAAAAAGTTCGCCAATGAACGGACGGGTCTCTGGGCAGCCGGTTTTTTTGCTGTCTATCCACAGTGTATCCGTTATCCAGGAAATTTATATGTGGAAACACTGTTTATCTTTCTTTTTCTTTATGCAATGGTTTTTCTCTTTGATGTCGTAAAACTACCATCCTATACAAAATCGATTATTGCAGGAATTTTATTGGGCCTTTCTGCACTCGTCAGGGAAGTCACCTTAATTCTAATCCTGCCAATACTTCTTTGGGCCATTCTGGTGATAAATAGCTATTCAGAGAAAAAGCAATTGAGAAAAAGGCTGAGCGTTTTTGTAATGTTTTTTGTTCTGACAATTTCACCCTGGACACTCCGGAATTATTTTCTTTTCCAGAGCTTTATCCCTATCTCTACTAGCGGAGGATTCAATTTCTATTTAGGGAACAATCCACAAGCAACCGGACAGTATAATTCTGAGAGCGACATCGAAATAAAATGGCCGTATTCTCTCAGCAATGAATCGCGCGATGAATTGCTGAGATTGGAACTTGAGGCGGCAAAAAAGGGTTACACAGATGGAATAAATTTTATCGTTCATAATCCAGGGCAATTTTTTCGTTTGGCTCTTAAAAAATTCGTTCTGCTTTGGCAACCCCCCACCTACAAGCTCAACATCCGAGAGGCCTTCAATGAGACCATTTTTAGAATATTCTGGCTAATCAACTATCTTGTCCTCCTGATATTGGCCCCTTTTGGAATATGGATTTCCATTAAGAAATTTGGAAAAGAATGGATCCTCTTTCTTATGATTCTTTTTTCTGTAACAGGACTTCACATGCTTATGTACTCAGCAACAAGGTATCGCCTCCCATGGATCCCCTTTTTAATGATTTTCGCTGCCCTAGCAATGGACTCTGTATGGGCCCGCAGACGTGGTTGAGAGATTTTTTAGACATTCTCTTGACAGACATTTGAGTAAAATCTAAACTAAAAATTCATGTCCAATTATATTATATATTTCCCGGAGGTATTTTATGAAAACCATTAATCTGTACGAAGTCAGGGACAAAATAAAAGAGCTTGTCCAGACTGGAAACTATGAGCTTCAGGATGATGTCGTCAACGTCATAAACGAGATGAAAGACAAAGAAGAATCCCCGGCAGGCAGGGCTGTTTTCGAACAAATTCTCGAAAACGCCCAGATTGCCAAGACTGAAAAATTAGGGCTTTGTCAGGACACAGGGCTTGCCATATTTTTTGTAGAGATCGGCGAGGATGTCACCCTGAATAAGGACGATGGGCTCGGAAGCCTTAAGGAAGCCATCATTGAAGGCTCAAAAGCAGGATATGAGGAAGGCTATCTCAGAAAATCCGTTGTGGAGGACCCCATCAGAAGAAAAAATACCGGAGACAACACACCGGTTTTTATTCACTGGGAACTGGAACCTGGAGATGCCTTTAAATTGACATTTATTGCCAAGGGCGGAGGGGCTGAAAACATGAGTGCTGTCCGCATGTTTGCGCCGGCAGCTGGCCAGCAGGGTGTCGAAGACTTTGTGGTTGAAACTGCCGATAAGGGTGGTTCGAATCCCTGCCCACCTATCGTTGTGGGAGTGGGAGTGGGCGGAAATTTTGAATACTCCACACTTTTAGCAAAAAAAGCCCTGTTGAGAAAACCTCTAGGTTCCCATAATGCAGATCCGTTCTATGCGGATATGGAAAAAAGACTTCTCAAGCGGATCAACAATCTTGGGATTGGCCCTCAGGGAATGGGAGGCCGGTGCACATCCTTGGCCGTCCATGTAGAAGCTTTCCCTTGTCATATCGCCTCCATGCCGGCAGCCGTAAATATCCAGTGCCATTCACACAGAGTGATGTCATTCGAACTCTAACTGACACAGGAGAACGAAATGCCAGCTAAGGGTTATGTAGAAATATCCATAGAAACCTGCAAGGGATGCAACTTGTGTGTCCTTCACTGCCCGACCGACTGTTTGGCTCTCAACACATCGGACACCAACACCTTTGGATTGCACTACGCTTACCTGGTTGATGAAGACAAATGCATCGCCTGCCTGAACTGTTCAGTTATCTGTCCGGATGCAGCGATTAAGGTTTTCAAGAAAGTGGCTCAATCGAGGGGAGGAAAAGTTGGGTGAATTCAAATTAATGAAAGGCAATGAAGCCCTAGCAGAGGCGGCCATTCGAGCAGGTCTGCAGGGATACTTTGGGTACCCGATCACACCACAATCCGAAGTTATTGAATATTTAGCCCGAGAAGAGCCAAAATACAACTATGTATTGATTCAAGCTGAAAGCGAGGTCGCAGCCATAAACATGCTCTATGGAGCAGCCGGGGCAGGAGCTCGTGTGATGACAACAACATCATCACCGGGATTTACTCTCATGCAAGAGGGCATTTCCTATATCGCCTGTGGAGAACTTCCCTGTGTGCTTGTCAACGTTGTCAGAGGCGGACCAGGCCTAGGGACCGTCCAGCCAAGCCAGGGAGATTACTTTCAGGCTGTTAAAGGCGGAGGGCATGGAGATTACAACCTGATCGTCCTTGGCCCAAACTCGGTTCAGGAGATGGTCGATTTTACGCTGCTCGCATTTGAACTGGCAGATAAATACCTCACTCCTGTCTTGATACTCACAGATGGAGCCATCGGCCAGATGATGGAAAAAGTCGTTCTCCCCTCTCCTGTTGAATATAAACCGGATAAACCATGGGCGACAACCGGGAAAACTCCGGACAGGGAAAGGAACATCCACACGACACTTTTTATCGAGTCCGAAGAAATGGAAAAGAGAAACTTAAAACTTCAAAAGAAGTTTAAAACCATGAAAGAAAATGAAGTCCGGTTCGAAGAATACCGGACAGATGATGCAGAAGTGATCGTGACTGCCTTTGGCTTGTGTTCGAGGATAGCGAAAAAAACCGTCGACATCGGTAGAGAGGTTGGCATCAAATTGGGCCTTTTCAGGCCCATCTCCCTCTGGCCTTATCCATACCAACAGCTGGAAAACATCGCCTCCCGGGATTTTGTCAAATTTTTCATTTCTCTTGAGATGAATGCAGGACAGATGGTCGAAGACGTCAAGCTGGCTGTCTGTGGAAAAAAATCTGTCCACTTTTACGGGCGGATGGGGGGGATAGTTCCCACTCCGGAGGAGTTCTTTACAGAAATCAAACAACACCTTGAAAAAGGAGATCTGTGATGAGAGAAGGCTATGAGTTGATCTATGAAAGGCCAAAGACTCTCACCTCGACACGGATGAGCTTTTGTCCAGGATGTTTTCATTCTACCGTGCATAAACTTCTGATGGAACTGGTCGAGGAAATGGACATTCAAGATAAAATTGTCGGTGTCTGCCCGGTGGGATGCTCTGTATTTTCCTATAAATACCTGGATATCGACATGCAGGAAGCGGCTCACGGCCGCGCAGCGGCTGTATGCACCGGCATCAAACGCATGCTTCCGGATAGGATCGTGTTTTCCTATCAAGGGGATGGCGACCTTGCCGCCATCGGGACGGCCGAAACTATTCATGCCTGCAACCGAGGAGAAAACTTCACTTTTATCTTCATCAACAACGGAATCTACGGCATGACCGGCGGGCAGATGGCCCCGACTACCTTAGAAGGCCAAAAGACATCGACCAGTCCCTATGGCCGGGATCCAGCCACAGCAGGCATGCCGCTTAAAATGGCCGAAATGGTCTCTCAGTTTGACAGGGTCGCTTATGTGGAAAGAGTCAGCTGCGATACTCCTGCACACACAAGAAAGACAAAAAAGGCTCTAAAAAATGCCTTTGAATATCAGATGTTAGGTTTGGGAACTTCGTTTATTGAAGTGGCCTCAAACTGCCCTTCAGGATGGAAATGCACACCTGAGGAATCTCTGGACTGGATGAAGGACAAAGTGTTTCCCTATTTTCCTCTGGGTGTATTTAAAAAACCGGAGAAGAGCTGAGATGCTGCAAGAAATGATCTTTGCCGGATTTGGTGGTCAAGGCGTTCTGTCCATGGGAACACTACTGGCTTATGCGGCCATGAAGGAAGGGAAAGAGGTCAGCTGGATGCCTTCCTATGGACCGGAAATGCGAGGAGGAACAGCAAACTGTATCGTTAACATCAGTGATTTACCTATCTCATCCCCCATCGTGAGCAGATATGATGTAGGTGTGGTCCTGAATCAACCCTCACTCAAGAAGTTTGAATCCCGAATCAAGGAGGGCGGCATTTTTATCTGGGAAAGCACTAATATTAAGCAACCGCCGGTCCGCTCTGATATCCGGATTTTTGCACTCCCTGCGATAGAAAAGGCCACTCACGAATTGAATAACGTCCAGGTCATGAACATGCTTGTCCTAGGGGCTCTGATCAAAATCAACAGCATTGTCAATAAGGAATCCCTTCTCGTGGCACTCAGTGAAACTCTTCCAGAAAGGCACCATCATCTCATTCCTCTCAATAAACAGGCGATCGAACTGGGCGAAAGCCTAGTTTAACTTGAATAATTCATAAAAAATGCTGACTCCTTGATTTCTTTTCAGTGATATTGACTTGATTGTTTGAACTTGGCGATATCAGTGAACATCACTTCATTCGTTGGCTATTTACTATAAATGTCAGCATTCTTTACCCCAAGGGGGTGGATCGATCTCACACATCTGCTTCGTTATGACCCGGGTTAGGTTGGGACGGATCGCGGTGGAGAACCACAGCTTCATGAGCCCATAACTCGCATCTGTAGTAAGCTTGATCCGTGAATTACCCATGTTGACGTGAATATTCCAAGTTAATCTGAATGAGCTAGTTTAGTCTATGGGCCAAAATTGATTGTCGAACCAAATCTTTTCTTTGAGTTCTTTATCCAGATCGGCCAGCATCTGCAGATGGCTAACTTCCCAATTCGACAGCCATTTATAGAGAGTTTTTTCCCCTTC
>CAZLLG010000090.1:0-12058 GCA_964560275.1 uncultured Eubacteriales bacterium
GTGGTCTAAGAGTGTGGCTGCCGTTAAAACTGTACGGAGTTAAGGCATTCAGGGAGAACCTGGACGAAAAATTGAATCTGACGGACTGGATGTATCAACGTTTTCTGGAGGAACCGGGATTTGAATGCCTTTCTGTTCCTGATTTGTCTGTGATAACCTTCCAGTATCGTCCGGAACAAGCCAGTCCCGCCGAGATAGATGTTTTTAACCGTAAACTCCTGGAAAAGATTATCCGCAGTAAGAAACTTTTTCTCTCGAGCACTCTCCTGGAAGGCCGCTTTGTCATCCGGGTCTGCATCCTGAGTTTTCGAACCCATTTGAGTGAAGCTAAAGATGCCTTTGGTGTCATCACGTCTGCGGCAAGAGAGCTTGAGCAAGAACTGTACGGCTAAGACAAAAGTCGTTTCGTGGTGAGTGGGCAAAGACCTAATAAAATGGGACTATTTAATCTATTGGAGAATACATCCCGAGTTCATCCCGATAATATTGCCGTTGTTTGCAAAAACCTGTGCCTCACATATCTTCAATTCAAAAGTAGAGTCGACACAATCGCCGGTTCTTTCCATTCACTTGGGATAAAAAAGGGAGATCGGATCGCTATTATTCACCAGAACTGCCATATCTATTTGGAATCATATTTTGCTGCGGCTAAAATCGGAGCTGTTCTTGTTCCTATCAACTATCGATTGAGTCCAGAGGATTATGTTTTTATTCTCAATGACTCTCAAGCCAAAATGTTGATTGCTCAATTTGAATTTTATGATCCAAAGTTTAGAGATAAGTATGATGTCCCTCTCATTGAAGTAGTGGCGGAGGGAAGTAATCAGAAAAATAAAGTTTCCGAATCGAGTCTTCGCTATGAATCTTTGTTGGAAAGGGGCGTCAACATATCGGAAAATGGAGCCTTGATAGAGGATGAAGATATCGCTCAGATCTATTACACAAGCGGCACAACGGGGAGGCCAAAGGGAGTTATACTTACTCACGGCAATAACCTTGAACATGCCCATGCCTCAGCCCGTGAATTCTGTCTGACTCCCGAAGATAACTGGCTTCATGTTTCACCTATGTTTCATCTCGCGGATGCTTGGGCTGTCTGGGCGATGACTTTGACAGGCGCTGCACATGTGATGATCCCTTGTTTTGAGGCCAAACCTGTCCTGCAGTCCATCCAGGATTCCCATGTCACTTTGAGCAATTTTATCCCGACGATGCTCAACATCCTGGTTCATACTCCAAGATTCGATAAGTATGATCTATCTTCTCTGAGGTTGATCCTCAGCGGAGGGGCACCCATAGCCAGGGACATAGTGAAAAAAGTAATGAAGACTTTTGGGTGCGATTACATGCAGACATATGGGATGACAGAAACCAGTCCCTTTTTAACGATCTCCAAGCTTTCTGATGAAATGGCCTCTTTGTCCTATGAGGAAAAACTTCACTATAAATCCAAAACAGGAAGACCTTTTTCAGGCATTCAGTTAAAAGTGGTTAAAGAAAATGGCCAAGAGGTTCTCCCAAACGAAAGAGATGTGGGAGAGATTGTAGTCAAGGGAAAAACCGTCACACCCGGCTACTGGCGCCTCCCTGAAGAAACAGCTAAACGTATCCAGAAGGGATGGCTGCACACCCGGGATTTGGCGGTTGTGGATCAGGAAGGTTTTTTGACAATCGTAGACAGAATGGATGATCAAATCCTTACAGGAGGGGAAAAGGTCTATTCGATTGAAGTGGAAGATGTGCTCTATTCTCATCCAGTCGTTCATGAAGCGGCTGTGTTTGGATTGCCCCATCCCATCTGGGGCGAAATCGTGACGGCTGTTGTCGTCAATAAAAAGGAGAGGCTGGACGAAAACGACGTTATCAATTACTGTAAGGAGAAATTGGCTCCATTTAAATCACCAAAAAAAGTTTTTTTTGCCGATGAACTGCCTAAAACCGGTTCCTCGAAAATTCACAAATACAAGTTGAGAGAAAAATATTCAAAGAAATAGTTCTTTTCAGGTTTTGGTGAAACCGTAATGTATGCCATACTGGATAAATTCTTTTTTGTCTTTCATTCGAGTGTGATTATCTTTAATTGTTTTGGGTGGATATGGAAGAAGACAAGAAAGGCGAATCTTATCCTTATCCTGATGACTGTTTTTTCCTGGTTTTTTCTTGGTATCTGGTACGGATACGGGTACTGTCCGTGTACGGATTGGCACTGGAAGGTGCGGCAGAAACTGGGACTTTATAATGACCCGGATTCCTATATAGAATTTCTGATTGAAACGTTCACCGGTTTGGATGTGAGTCGATTTTTTGTAGATATCCTCGCTCTTTTTGTTCTGGTTACCGCTTTATCGATGTCACTCATTACCAACATAAGGGATTGGAGAAAAAAGAAAAAAGGAGGTCAAAATGTTTAAACTCAAATGTGTGTGTTTAGCAATTGTCTTGTGTATGGCTCTGGCCCTGTTGAGCACACCTTCAGCTTGGGCCCATCAAGAAAACACGCCTCAGGTGATTCCTCAAGAAACGAAAAAAATGAAATCTCTCAGGAAAGATCTCGATACCGAAATAGATTTGATCCGTTCGAGGCTGATCGAAATCAACGACTGGATGTATCACAATCCCGAGCCGGGATTTATAGAATTCAAGGCTGCAGCCAAACTCACTGATGAGCTGAAAAAGCATGGATTTGAAATCGAAATGGGAGTTCCTGGTCTGGAAGAGGATTATGACAAATTAAAAGAGATCGGTGGGTTTCCAGAGGATTATTCCGGTCCTCCAGGTCTTCCAACGGCTTTTAAGGCTATGTTTAAGGGAAAATCTGAGTCTCCGGTTATTGGGATTGCAGTCGAGTACGATGCCCTTCGAGGAACACCTCCTTTCCATGGCTGCCAGCATAACATGCAGGGGCCCACAGGTATAGGTGCGGCTATTGCATTGGCCAAAACCATGGAAAAGCAAAACATCCCTGGCAGCGTATGGGTATTTGGAACGCCAGCTGAAGAGGTAGGGCCGCCGGCTAAAGCTGCCATGGCCAAAGCCGGATACTTCGAAGGAACGGATTTTATGTTCAGAAGCCATGGGGTTTCCAGATCTACTGTTCGGATACCTGGGGGATTTTCTGCACGGCACATCCGTCAGATGAAATACACGTTTCATGGAAAATCCTCCCATGCCCAGAGCCCTTGGCAGGGGAGGAGTGCTTTGGATGCCGTGCTGCTGCTTTTTCATTCCATGGACATGATAAGAGAGCACTCCGAGCCTCAGTTTCGGTTCCATGGGATTGTCAGTGATGGGGGGGCAGCGCCGAACATCGTACCCGCACTGGCTTCGGCGACAATGTGGATACGACACCTCATGGATGAAACGCCCCTTGGATCCATGAGCCCAAGAAGAGCCGAGAAGAAAATTATGGCTAAGGTGTCAGAACTGGACAATATGGCGAAGGCAGCAGCGCTTGCGACTGGAACAACTGTGGATATCGATCACTATGGAGAATACAATCCCGGTGTCGCCGTCGGCGTTCTCAATGACATCGTATTCCAGTACGGCGTTGAATACGGAGGTGTCAACCTCACAGAAACAAAAGTTCCGACCCATTGGGAGGAAACGGGTTTTGCAACCCTCCTCGTGCCAGGTGCATGGGTAGGTGTGGGAACTGAGGGACTGCCTCGAGCGGCAGGGCACTCTCAGGAGAATGCCGACATTACGATTACACCTGCTGGTCATGACTCTCTTATCCTGACAGCCCGGGTTATGGCGGCTTCCGGACTGCGCCTAGTTTTGAGCCCTGAACTCCGTATGAAGGCTAAAGAAGAGCATTCCAAATGGGTGGAACTCTACAATAAATAAAAAAGAGACAAAGCGACCCAAATGGGAGCTTGACAAAAGTTCTGAATAGGTGGTTTAATCTGCACAAATCCAGAAAGTCCAAATAATGGGCTTGAGGAGGGGATAATGGTCGAGACAATACCTCAGATTTTTATGAATACGGTCAAATCTTATCAAAAAGAGGATTTGATGCTCTATAAGTCAGAAGGGACATACGTTCCTGTCTCCACATCTGAGTTCGAGGCAAGCGTCAAAGGTCTCACTCTTGGGCTTAAAGAACTGGGCCTTAATACCGGAGATAAGCTCATCATTCTGTCTGAAAATAGGCCTGAATGGGTCATGACAAACTTTGCAAATCTGTGCTTGGGAGCGACAACAGTCCCTATCTATACGACATTGGCTCCGAAACAAATCCAGTATATCGTCGATGATTCAGACGCCAAAATTGTCGTGTGTTCCAATTTGGATATGTGGAAAAAATTGGAGGACATAAAGGATGAATTAGACAAGGTGACTCACTATATTTACTTTGAATCAGAGGCTCCAGAAGGTGTTTTGTCTTTTAAAGATGTGATTGCTTCAGGAAACAAATTGTCTTCAGAAGAACCCAATCTCTTTGAGAAAACAGCTCTGTCTGTCCAACCGGAACACATTGCCTCTATTATCTATACCTCTGGAACGACAGGCGTTCCCAAAGGGGTGATGCTGTCGCATTCCAACATAATAAGCAATATGTTGGCTGTCTGTGAGATTATAGATTTTTCAAGTAACGACACGAGCCTTTCCTGGCTGCCTTTATCACACAGTTTTGAACACCTGGTTGTTGTAGCCTATATCTATAAAGGTGTATCCATTGGATTTGCGGAAAGTGTCGAAACGGTTGCGGTTAATATGCAGGAATTGCGTCCTCACTTATTGACGAGTGTGCCCCGGCTCTACGAGAAAATCTATTCCGTCATCATGGAGAGTGTTTTATCAGGGTCTGGCCTCAAGAGGAAAATATTTTTTTGGGCTTTAAAAACAGGGAAAAAAGTTGGACAATTTAGGTTAAGCGGCCAAAAGGTGAGGGGTTTCCTTGAGAAAAAAAGAAAAATTGCCCACAAGCTTGTATTTTCTAAAATCATCGCTAAAACCGGGGGAAGAGTAAGATTGTTTGTTTCTGGGGCAGCTCCTTTGTCCAAAGACATTGCTGAGTTTTTCCAAGCGCTGGGTATAACAATCCTTGAGGGATATGGTCTGACAGAAACCGCTCCGGCAATATCCCTAAATACTTTTGAACATGTCAAATTTGGAACCGTAGGCAGGCCTATTCCAGGAGTCGAAGTCAAAATTGCTGAAGATGGGGAAATATTGGCCAAAGGACCCAACATCATGAAAGGTTATTTCAAAAAACCAGATGAAACGGCTGAGGTCTTTGATGGGGAATGGTTTAAAACCGGTGATGTTGGTTTTATCGACGATGATGGTTTCATCACTATCACAGACAGAAAAAAGGACATCATTGTTACCGCAGGAGGGAAAAATGTGGCTCCTCAGCAGATCGAAAATCTTCTCAGAACGAGCCCATTTATCATCAATGCTCTTGCCATCGGAGACCGAAGAAAATTTGTTTCAGCTCTTGTAGTGCCGGAATTTGATAAACTGGAATCTTTTGCTCAGGAAAACAAAATTTCCTTCAGCAGCAGAGGAGAACTCCTGAATAATGAAAAGATATTGAAAAAAATTGAAGAAGAAATTGATGAATCGACGATTGAGCTTGCGCGATACGAAAAAATCAAGAAGTTTTCTCTTTTAAAAAGAGATTTTGAGATTGAAAAAGGAGAGTTGACTCCCACTTTGAAGGTGAAGAGGAATGTTATCGAAGACAAGTATAAAAAACTCATCGATTCCTTCTATGAGGATCTATAGCCAAGTATTAAGTATTTCATTTTTTCTGAAAATTTTGGTCTGTGTTTTTTAGTGGAAATCTTTAGCCATGATTTTCATGTTTTCTAAAATAGACTTTATTTGTTTTATCGGCCGGGAGTTTTTGTCATGAATAAAAGAAGTTTATTAATTTTGGGAATTATTCTGATTCTGGGAATGACCTCAATAGGAGAAGCTGGTGAGGGGAGACTGCAGTTTGTTGAGACAGAAGTCCTCTTATTGCCTGATGGCAAAGCCTCTATAGAATATGTGGTCCGTTACCAGGTGATCTCTGGGGAATTCCATGGATTCTATTTTGAAGGTTTGGACAGATTGATTCCCTATTTTGACGGCCAAAATGCGTCAGCCATTGACAGCCTAGGACACACATATGGATTGGAAATCAATAGAGTACGGGCCGGCTTATATGACATCGTCCTGGAAAAAGGGAAAAGTGTGTCTTCTGGTTTTGTCACGTATCGTTTTCGATTCAGCGCTGATATGAAATCTGCTGGCTATTTAGCTCCCACGACTGCAGCAGATGGACAGAACCTTTATGTTTTTAACTGGGCACCGTCCAGTTGGGACCAGTCTTTGGAACATGCCACAGTGCAGGTCATTTATCCGGTTAATCTGTCTTCAGGTCAAACCGATCGTGAGGTCCTTGAAGCCGTTTTGCTAAAACACGGCTTTGCGACGGAAGAGTGGATGAACCGAGAATACACTATAGATTACCGCAGCTATGCTGTTGGTGGGGAACACTATGTTGGAGTTCTGCTTCATAAGGAAAACGTTCGCAAAGAGTACAGTTTCCGGATACAACAGTATATCGATGCGGATGTATTTTCTGGAATCAGAGATAGACCCGCTCGGAAACAGGAACTCCCGCGTCCTCTTCAAAAAATAGAGAGGAGAGTTCACAATATTTCTCCCCGTTTACTTTTAGGGGCTGGACTCTTTGTTTTACTGATCGCGGGTGTATTTGCCGTATCGAGAAAACATCGCTCCATGGTCCGTGCCCAGTCCGAGTTGGACCAGGTCCAGTGGATTCGAGAGGATTGGGAGCCTCCAAAAATTGAATTGGCCTCCTTCCGAAAACCGGGGAAAATCGCAAAGGATCTGGATCCAATCGAAGCCGGTATGTTTATCGGTGTTCCCTACAAACAGATCTTTTCAACCGTCCTCTCGCAGCTTGTTCAACAGGGATGCATCAAGGTCGTTACACGCGATCCTCTGGTTGTAGAGGTTGTTCAACCGCTGCCGGTCCCGTACAGTGAATTAGGGCGCTATGAACTTAAAATGTATCAGGCCGCCAAGGATGACGGACAATTCAGTGAGTCCGAGCTCAATGGTCTTTTAAAGGAAGTTGTCTATAACATTCAACAAAAAGCCTGGGATTGTGATATTGATGCGACAAAAAATTTCTACAAAGACAGTATTGCTAAAGCGTTTATAGATGGGGAGGATGAGACTTTAAGTAGAGAAGGTCGCAGGCGCCGCCAGGACAGCCCAGTGACAAGCTGGTGGTACTGGTACCACTATCGACACGGAATGCACCATCGTTACGATCCAAATCGATATGATCATGAGTTTGAAGCCTCTCTGCCTGTCGATCCTGATACGGTGACATACCAGGAATTTCTAGGAAGTGCTGCCGAAGGGATCAATGCCTGTCATGCGGCCTGTCACGATGCCTGCCATTCCGCCTGCCATTCCGCTTGTCATTCTGCCTGCCATTCCGCCTGTCATTCCGCTTGCCATTCTGCATGTGTGAGCGGAGGAGGTCACTGATGTCGGAAGCTGTGATTCGTCTGGATTGGATTGACTCCTTTGTTGCGACAATTCGTCCTTATGTCCATGTCCGTCTGACAGATCGGATGTTGATTCGAATGCCCAACCAAGCTTTTAAGTTGAACAAAACAGGAGCCCGTGTTCTTCATCATATCTTTCAGGGCGGTTCGATCAATGATATCCTTAAGGAAAGATCATTTGACAAAGAACTCCCCAAACAGCTCCACTCGTTCTTTTCAGATCTTTCCATCATATTGAGTTCATCTCTCTGTGATGAATACTCATCCCCGAGCCTAGACCGTATCAGCTTCGAACTCGGATACATCACACTGCCAGTTTTATCAGAGGTGGCCGTCACTTGGCGCTGCAACATCAAGTGCCAGTTTTGTTATGCGGCCTGTCGATGTGTTTCCGGCTCGACCGATGAATCAGATTTGGATGAATTATCGACATCTGATATGAAACGGGTATTGGATGTTATCTCCCGAGATGCGGAGGTTCCCAGTGTTTCCTTTACTGGGGGAGAACCCGTGCTCCGTTCTGATTTGAGCGAATTGATCGCATATGCTGCCGGTTCCTTAGGAATGCGAGTCAATCTGATCACTAATGGTACAAAAATATCCGGACAACTTGCAAAAGAGCTTAAAGCATCCGGACTGGCTTCCGCCCAGGTCAGTATTGAATCACCGGATGAAGAGGTTCACGATGCCCTGTGTGGAGTTAAGGGCGCCTTCAAATCCTCACTTAATGGATTAAAAGCACTCCAAAATGCAGGAGTGGCCGTTCATCCCCATGCGACTCTCTGCCGGCCAAATAAAAACTCTCTTCTCAGGATGGCCCCGTTTGCAAAGCTACTGGGAGTCGACAGGTTCTCATTAAATATGATTATTCCTGCCGGACGCGGTATAGATGAGGCGTTATCAATGAAATACAGTGAAGTGAAAGAGACAATTCTAAAAATACAGTCGGCGGCTGATTCCTCAGGTGTCGAATTCATGTGGTACTCTCCAACACCTCTATGTCTCTTTAATCCGATTTCCTATCAGCTGGGGAACAAAGGCTGCAGCGCCTGTGAGGGACTGCTGTCCATAGATCCTTTTGGGCGTGTGCTGCCTTGTTCAAGCTGGAAAAATCCCTTGGGGCATCTTCTTCAGGAAGGATTTAAACCCCTATGGTTCGGTGACCGAGGGAAATTTTTACGTGAGAAACGGATGGCCCATCCAAGTTGCAGGGCATGTGATCATTTTGCTGTGTGTCACGGGGCATGTCCGCTGTATTTTAAAGCTTATGGCTATGAAGAGATAGCTCAACCTCTTGAGAGACTTAAGAACAGAGTTCAACTCCGTCAGAGGAGTTTATCCTGATATCAATTCCTGGTCTTTTTGGCTTTCCTCCCCCGGAAAAACGGGATAGTGTGAGGTTCTATATTGCGAAAAACCTGCCCTACAATCTCCGAATTCATTTGACGGTTGCCTTTTTGATAGTGGGATTTACTTTGCAGATTATCTTTTTAAATCCAGTGGTCGGTATCCCTTTCTTGATTTTGGGAATAATTTTGGTGTTTGTGAAAGGATATGACAGCCGGGCAAGATTAAAGACGTTCGATCTTGATCCTAAATGGAAGACTGTCTCCGTGGAAAAGATTCGGGAAATAGAGAGACTTCGTCAGAGAAACAGAAAATGGGATAGTGATGCACTGGACGTATCGAATGCTCTGGGTGGTTTTGTTCTCTTATTGTTCAGCGGCATTGCTATTGCTCTGTCGATTGTTCTTGGTAATCTGGCAAATGATTCAAGAATTTTTTTCATTTTGCTGACGGATACTGTTATTCTTATTGTCCCCGTCTGGCTTTCCGGGATGAAGTTTATCCTTAAACAGCCCAATCTTGCTATTCGGGTGAAAATTATCCTGAAGCTTTTTAAGGTTTTTCAGGACCTGGAACATGGAGAGACATTCAAACCAGCTTTGATGTTGGCCAAAGATGAGAATGAAAAAGCCGTACCCGTAGATGCCCGTTTTTCAATCCACTTTCCTCATTCTCCTGACGAATTCTATGGGCTGCAGGCTCAGATCAATCTTAATGTTGTCCAGGGAACCAGCTACCCTTATTTTTATTGTGTTCTCGCGGCGAAACCTGGATTTGGACTCGATTCATACAGAGAAAAAATCGAATGCCCTGAATCTGTGATCAAAGAATATCAGGAGGACGACCGCGCAGAAGTGCTGGTCATCCGGCAGTACACCACAAAAAAAACAGGATACCATACAGACATTTCTCGTTGTGAGGAAATTTTTGCTGTAGCTGTGGAAGGTGGCCGGAAAATTATCGACGTCATTCAAAAATACGAAAATCAGAAAAAGAACCCGGCTCGTATATAGAAGCTCAATTCTTCTTCTGAATTGGCCAGAGCCATGGTAAAAGTATAGGTCCCTTCCAGAAAAGAAAACCACAGCCCTCCGCCAGCGGCCATATGCCATGTATCTGAAGTTTCTCCTTCGAGATAGACACGGCCGATGTCCGAGAGACCAAAAATTCCCATTTCTCCAGGTATGAAAATATAAACATCACTCAAACGGAGGCGAAGCTCAGCATTCCCATAAAGACAGCTGTCCCCGGCAAACCGCTGAGAGCGAAATCCACGGACTGTAGCGTCTGAAGCTGAAAGCCCCCCTCCACCTATAAAGGCGGCTTCATGGAAGGGGTAGTCGCCAAAGACCTGCTTTCCACCAAACCTGAATGCCAAGGTCGGCCGCATGGACATAGAGAACGCTGTAAGATTAGCTGAAATATTTCCGGAAATCGTGCCGAAACTGCTTGTTACGTCGAGAAGCAAGGGGAAATATTTTCCTTCTAGATTGAAATGGACTCCGCTTTTATTTGGATTGTTCTCTTTGTTTGTCTCGAGATTGAATCTGGCCGAAAATCCAAGCTGTCCAAAATTGTTTGCACCGTAAGGAGTGACAGCTGCAATGATGCGGTCTTCATCCTGTTTTGTTCTGGAGTATTTAAGAGTCGGACCTGCTGAAAATGCCAGAGATGGGCTCAACTGCAGGGTGAAAGAGGGATCAAGGATGTACTGTTCTTGACGAACCCGGAAATATTCGGAAGATTCTTCGCTGGATGTTTCATTTCCGAAGCCAAAAAAACGAAGAATTTCAATCCCTGATGCAAGGGCCCTTAAGCTGAAGAAACTTTGAGAATTTTGCAGATGGAACTCACCCCTATAATCCATTCTGAATGCTCGGGGAAGCGAGGCGTATCCAAAGCGAAGAGTTTGAGATGTGCTGAAAGGAACTTTCCTGAATCCATAGGTCTTGGTGTTGAATCCTGCTCCAAAAAAAGCTCCGATATCCGGTCCTCCACCGAACCAGAGCAACGGCATCGTGAACTGCCCCCATTCTTGTGGTGGTACCCATGGAGTGTGAGCTTTGAGTATGGGCACTGTATAGGGTTTCCTATTAGTTCTCGTGCCCGTTCCACGCTTGATTTCAAGAGTCCCTTCGTGGTCGTAAATCCGGAGCCCCCCACCCTTTAAATCATCAATCGTCTCTTGACCTGGTCCTCCGATAACACGGATAAGAATTCTATTGGTGTGTCCTCCCTGTGAAATCACCTTGTCGTTTCCGGCAAGAAGATGCAGACGTATTTCTCGCGTTTCATCATGAAAAAATCTGCGTTTGTAATAGGGCTCTGTAGAAGATCCTTCTCCCTCAGATGGTAGGGAAATCCGGATTTCTACTGAATTATTGGCTCTCCGATAGATCTCTACGAGTTCGGATCGATTCGTCAAATAGATATCGACCTGATGAGCGAGAAGCTGGTAGAATTGATTGGATATGCCTAACAGATTGTCTCTGCGTTTTTTTAGGGCGGTTTCAAGTCTGGGCCCCTCAATCTGGTAATATTCGGGTGGAAGCCGTCTGGTTGCGTCTTCGATCACCGTATCGGACAAACGAGCCTTTAAATCTCTGGCAACGGCTTTCCACTCTGGTTTTTCTATATCCGTAAGAAGATACCGATCGACATCCCAGCTTCCATAAGACATCCCATATATTCCCGAATAGTCACTCCCAAAATTGAGAAGGTAGGGGATACTAAATCGAGCAACCCACAGCATAAGTCCGTCAAATCTGCAAAAAACCTGATCCCGATCTTCAGGGATGGGCTGCCAGAATTGCTTCCCAGGAAATTTTGCCCATCTCCACTGTTTGCGGTGCCGGTCCCAGTCTCCCATGAGAAGATCGAGAAGCCTCGCTTTTAAATAGGCCTTTGAATCGACACGGTCATTAGGGCTTTTTTCTAGGCGCTCCCACATCTCCTCGTAATCCAGGATTTCGGTGACGCCTGTAAAACCCGGATTTTCACCTGATGCTGTAGTGGGAAACTCTTGAAAAGTTCCCATTAACCCGGCAAAATCGCTGCGGTACTCGCCGAGGGCAGGATCGTCCGGCATGATGACAAATTTGATTGCAGTTGTGAGATGGAAATGGTAAGCTGAATTCCTAGTACAATGGTAAACGGAAATCCCACTACAA
>CAZLLG010000091.1:0-4030 GCA_964560275.1 uncultured Eubacteriales bacterium
TGTCTTTATTCCGAGCAAAATAATCTACAAATTGTTCCCGTATCTCCTGTGCTTTCATTCTTTGCTCTCTTCCTCGCCTTCATTTTTTCTTTCGACGTCTCCCATAGCCTGCTCCATATCTTCCAATGCAACATCGAGAGTCGATCGGATTCCCATAACTTTAAGCTTAAAATTATCAGGGCTAGAAGAATATCTCAATCCCTGTTCATAAGAGATATACCCATCTTTAAAGAGCTGAAAAATCGATTGATCGAAAGTTTGCATTCCGTATTGAGAGACTCCCTTGGCAATAGCATCTCTGATAAGCCGGGTTTTTTCTCTATCTTGAATGCAATCTGCTATAAAAGGTGTATTGATCATCACTTCCACAGCAGGGACTCTGCCTTCGCCATCTTTCCTGGGTATAAGTCTCATGGAAATAACTGCTTTGAGGATAGATGCCAACTGCAGACGAAGCTGTCTTTGATGATGTGGCGGAAAAACAGAAATGATCCGGGTGATCGTTTCGGGTGCATCCACCGTATGAAGTGTGCTCAAAACAAGATGCCCGGTTTCAGCGGCGAGTAGAGATGTTTCAATTGTATCCATTTCCCTCATTTCTCCCACAAGTATCACGTCAGGATCTTCACGAAGTGACGAAATAAGCCCTCGTGAATAGGACTGGACATCTAATCCAATTTCTCTCTGGCTGATCATGCATTTTCTATCCTGGTGAAGATATTCTATGGGATCTTCAACAGTGATGATGTTTTCTCTACGATGCCGATTGATGTGATCAATCATTGATGCAAGAGTAGTTGTTTTTCCCGAACCGGTCGACCCTGTGACCAGCACCAGGCCTCTTTGCTCTTGAGAGATTTTCTCGAGAACTTCGGGGAGCAAGAGTTCTTTAATGGTTTTTATTTCCAAAGGGATGATACGCAAAACAATGGCAAAACTTCCTCTTTGTTGAAATATACTGCCCCTAAATCTTCCGAAACCCTCCAAACTGTAAGCAAGATCCAGATCCATATATTGCTTGAGTTTCTCTCTCTGATACTCATTGGTAATCTGATTGACAAGATTTTGTGTGAGACTCGGAGTGAGTTTTGGAAACTTGGTCAAAGGCTCTAAATCTCCATGGATTCGGAGAACTGGATAGCTTCCGACTTTCAGATGAAGATCTGAAGCTTCGTTCTCGATCGCAATCTTTAACAAATCATTGATATCCATGATTTTCCCCTCTCTAGTTCAGTTTAACATGGGTCAACCAATTAAACTTATCCTCTCTTTCACCCTTGATGTATGAAAAAAATGCATCCTGGAGGATTTTTGTTATGGGCCCTCTTTTGCCGCTTCCAATAGTAATTTTGTCGATAGAGCGAATGGGAGTAATTTCTGCGGCAGAACCTGTAAACAGTACTTCCTCTGCTATATAGAGCATCTCTCTGGGGATAACCTCCTCGACAACCGATAATCCTTCTTCTCGTGCTAGTTTAATCACCGAATCTCGTGTAATTCCCGGAAGAATAGAAGATGATAAGGGAGGTGTATAGATGATGTTTTTCCTTACAACAAAAATATTTTCTCCGCTTCCCTCACTCACATTGCCGCTTGTATTGAGGGCTATGCCTTCCACATAACCCTCCATCAAAGCTTCCATTTTTATCAACTGGGAATTCATATAATTGGCTCCTGATTTGGATAAGGCTGGAAGTGTATTGGGGGCCATTCTTTGCCAGGTGGAAATTTTCACATCCACACCGTTCTCAAGTGCTTCCTCTCCTAAATAAGTCCCCCATTCCCATACTAGGATGGCGCAGTTGACAGGATTCGGGAAAGGATCAACACCTAACGTTCCATAACCCCTGTAAACAATTGGCCGGATATAGCAGGAGTCGAGTTCGTTTGCTTTAATGGTATTTGTGATGGCCAAATCGAATTCTTCGTGAGAATAAGGGATGACCATTCGATACATCTTACATGAATTATAGAGTCTTTGTGTATGTGCTCTCAGCCTGAATATTACAGGACCTTGCGAACTCTCATATGCACGAAATCCTTCAAATATTGAACTGCCATAGTGGATTACATGAGAGGCAATATGAATATTGGCGTCCTTCCATGGAATAAGGTCGCCATTCATCCAGATCTTTCCGTTTTCGTTAAAAGGACTCATGTTTCTAAAACTCCTGATAAATAAATTTTTAAAAAACCTTTGCTATTCCTTTAGGGCTTTATAATATTAGTTGGCTTCCTCACAATACGGGCAGTACTTGGCTTTATACGGAAGCGGTTTACGACAATTCCAGCAGGATTCACTAATTTTTTTCTCTCTTGCTTTTATTCTTGCCATAATATCCTCAATCTCGGATTTATTTGATGTCTTGCCAGCAGATTTTGTCAGATCTGTGATAATACCAGAGGCTTTCTGGTATCGCTGTTCTACATCCGCAGCCAGGCATTTCATAATAATTTTGTCGATTTCTTTGCTGATTGTATTATTTTTTAAACGGGGAGGTGTTATTTTTCCATCTTTGGCCTTTTCTAATATTTTAAAAGGATCCGGATCAAATATAGGAGGTCTGCCAATGATCATTTCGTAAAAAATGCAGCCAATAGAATAGATATCCGAACGGTAAGACGCCTTGCCCAAAAACTGTTCCGGAGCCATATAAGGAGGCGATCCGATCCGGGTTGAGGCATAGGGAACAGAGTTCAGCCATGCAGAAGTTCCGAAGTCCGTGATTTTCAAAATCCCTTGTTCAGAAAGAACAATATTTGAAGGTCTGAGATCCCTGTGGATAATCTTGTTGGAATGTGCATGTTGAACTGCTCCTGCAATCTGCAGAATATATTCAATGGCTTGATGAGTCGTTAAAACTTTTTCTCTCTCCAAAACATTTTCGAGAGATTCTCCCTTGACATACTCCATAACCATAAAAAAAACTTTCTTTTTTTTCTCTGCAGCAATCATGCGTACGATATTAGGATGGTTCAATGCTGCCTGCAATCTGGGTTCTTTGAGATGCTTTAAAAGTTCAGTAGATTGTTTATGGGGGACTTTAATGGCAACTTCGATATTCAACCAAGTGTCCTTAGCTAGATAGACGGAGCCAAATCCTCCACTTCCAAGAGAGCGAACAATTTGATATTTTCCAACCTTTTGTCCCTGTAAAAACATTCTATTGATTCCAAAAATGATTAATCATGGCTGTCGCGGCTATTGCTGCTGTTTCCGATCTTAAAGTGAAAATTCCAAGATTGACAGCTTCAAAATCATGTCTCAATATATCTCTTTCTTCATCATCTGTCCAGCCACCTTCAGGGCCTATCAGAATCACCACAGAATCTGGTGGACGATGAGACCCTGGGCAAAAAAATTGAATCAAAACCTCTTTCAAATTCCGATCCGACTTTTGATTCAAATAGAGTTTCTTCGAATCTCCCGGTTCATCGAGAAGAGCATTTAATGTCTTTGGGATTTGGATTTCAGGAAGAATATTTCTTCCACACTGTTTGGACGCTTCAAGTGCTATTCTTTTCCATCGCGCATGTTTTTTATCGGCGTTATGTTCAATCTTGGCCAATGTTCTATGTGTCACCACAGGAATAATGGACATCACTCCAAGCTCGGTTACTTTTTGAACGATAAGATCCATCTTATTTGGCTTGATGAACGCTTGAGCAAGGATTATCTTGGAATAAGGTCTATTTTCTGCACCTTTCTCAAGTATAAAAAGTCGAGTTTCGTCTCTATGGATCTCCTCAATCCTGGCTAGGTAACTCATTCCCTCTTCATCAAACAACCAAACATTCTCTCCAGGCCGGATTCGGACTACGTCTTTGAGATGATGGTGTTCTTCTCCTGAGAGTACAGCGCGTGGAAAATTGAGTTGGTCCTTTCTTATAAAAAAACGGTTCGACGTCAATTCACTCTCTAATGAATTTTCGTTTTCGTTTTGAATTTGTCTACAAGGCTTCTATCCACCTTGTCTATTTCCTCGCCTCTAGAATTGACAAATTGTTTCAGGATATCCTTGTCCTTTTT
>CAZLLG010000091.1:4040-9071 GCA_964560275.1 uncultured Eubacteriales bacterium
GGAGTTTTGACTTCTATTTTAACAAACACATCTCCTTTTCGTAAACTGTGAAGACCTTTGATACCTTTGCCTTTGACTTTGAAAACAGCTCCTGGTTGAGTTCCAGCTGGAATCTTCAGCAGCTCATTGTCTTCAAGAGTGGGAAGTTCGATCTTTGTTCCAAGAGCTGCTTGTGTAAACGAAATTGGAATCTGACAGAACAGATTATTCCCATCGCGATCAAAAAATTTATGCTTATTTACATGGATAATCACAAACAGATCTCCACGGGGCGCACCCTTATCTCCAGCCTCTCCTTCTTGTTCGATCCGGAGTTTCATTCCATTATCTACGCCCTGAGGAATTTTAATATTCATCACTTTGTTTACTGCTGACTTTCCTGTACCTCTGCATTTATTACACGGGGAGGCAATAATTTCACCTTCACCTCTGCATGAAGAACATGTTCTAGAGATGGCGAAGAATCCCTGCTGATGGCGCACTTGCCCCCTTCCGTCGCACTGAGAACACACAGATTTATTTGTTCCGGGCTTCATCCTCGAACCTTCGCACACATCACAATGTTCCGCGCGGTAAAGCTTGATTTCTTTTTCCACTCCAAACGCAGCTTCTTCTAATGCCACATCTATTTCCAAGGCTAAGTCTCTACCTCTTTGGGGATAAGATTGACGAGAACGTCCTCTTGATCCGAATATATCGCCAAATCCAAAGTTGAAAAAATTCCCGAGAATATCTTCAAAATCTTCAAAAATAGAAGAATTAAAATCGGAAAAACCCCCAAATCCCTCTCCTCGCAAGCCATCATGTCCAAACTGGTCATAGACTCCTCTTTTCTCCGGATCGATAAGGACACTGTAAGCCTCTGCAGCTTGCTTAAATTTTTCCTCAGATTCCTTGTCCCCTGGATTTCTATCTGGGTGATATTTCATCGCCATTTGTCTATAGGCTCTTTTGATTTCTTCTGCGGCCGCATCTCGTGAAACTCCTAATGTTTCATAATAATCCTGCTTAGTCATCCTTTATTACCTCAATATCCGCGTCTTCTTGCCGCGTCTTTTCGACAAGCATTTTCATTTGTTCTTTGGTCAATCCAGAAGATGGATTAACCTCAATATGCTGTTCTTTATCGGTCGCCACATCCTTGGCAGTCACTTTTACAATCCCGTCAATATCGATTTCAAATATCACATCAATTTGTGTGATTCCTGCAGGCGCAGGCCTGATCCCCACCAAATCAAAGACAGCCAAAGAGGTGTTTTCATCCGCTATTTCGCTTTCCCCCTGAAGCACATGGATTTTGACTCTTCTCTGGTTATCTTCGACAGTCGTGAATGCCATAGTTTTTATTGTCGGAATGGTGGTGTTTTTTTCTATTATTTTCACAAAAGATTTGCTTTCTGTCTCAATCCCTAAAGACAAAGGAGTGACGTCAAGAAGGAGCACGAGATCTTTCAACCCTCCACCTAATATACCGGATTGAACAGCAGCACCCAAGGCAACGCTTTCTTCAGGATTTATGGTTTCTGTGGGTTCCTTATCAAAATAGTTCGCAATTTTTTCCTTGATGAGAGGCATCCTGGTTTGGCCTCCGGCTAGAATAACCTTATCGATATCATTTTTTATGAGACTGCAGTCATTGAGTGCCTGGTCAATAAGGGGGAAGGACTGGTCTACAAGATCTCTGGTCATATTCTCAAATTGAATCCGCGAAATGGAGCTAGTGATATGTTTTGATCCGGACCTGTCAGAATATATAAAAGGGAGGCTGATTTCGGCCTCGGTTTTAAACGAGAGCTCGCGCTTGGCATTTTCTGCTGCTTCTCGAATTCTTTGAAGTGCCAGCTTATCGTGAGAAATATCCAGGTTTTCTTCCTCTTGGAATCCTTTCAATATTGTGTCGATGAGCCTATGGCTAAAATCTTCTCCTCCAAGAAACGTATGTCCATTTGTGGCAAGAACATTAAATATGCCATCAGTGATTTCCATTATTGTGAAATCAAATGTTCCTCCTCCCATATCATAAACTGCAATGGTCGCATTTTTTTGAGTGTCTATACCGTAGGCAAGGCTGGCTGCTGTCGGTTCATTTATAATCCTTAAAACTTTCAGCCCCGCAATTTCCATTGCCGCTTTTGTGGCCTGTCTCTGATTGTCATCGAAATGAGCGGGAACCGTTGCAATCACTTCATCAACATTCTCCCCAAAAAAAGATTCTGCACACTTTTTCAGATAGACGAGAATCATGGCCGATACTTCCTGGGGTGTGATTTCATGGGAACCAATATGGATAACCGAATCTCCGTTGGAGGCTTCAGCTATTGTGTATGGTGTTCTTTCTTTTATTGTCTGAATGGCTTGAGAATTAAATTTTTTCCCAAGGAGCCTCTTAACTGCATAGATTGTTTTCTCAGGATTTGTTGAAGCCTGTCTTAATGCGACATTTCCAACCAATTTTTCACCTGAATCCGTAAAAGACACGACCGAAGGAGTGGTGGGGAGTCCTTCAAGATTAGGAATAATCTGAGGACCAGTCGCATCCGCAAAAGCAATACAGGATTGAGTTGTTCCCAGATCGATCCCGATCACATGGCCCATTATTTTTTCACTTTGTTTGGAACGACAACTCTGACAAGAGAGGGCCGCAACAGGCGGTCATGGAGGGTATAACCTTTCTGGAATTCTTCGCCGACCATTGGTTCCGTGACATCATCCGACTCCTCAGTAGAAAAAGCTTGATGAAAACGTGGATCGAATTTTGAGTTTTCAGTATCTATTGGCTCAACACCTTGTTTTTTCAAAACGGAAATAAACATTTTATAAATCATCTCGACACCCTCAAGGAAGCTTTTTTCTTTATCCGGAGTATTGCTTTGAAGAGCGCGTTCAAAATTATCTAAAACATTGAGAAAATCTGTCAGAATATCACTTAAAGCAGTCTGGTAATATTCTGATTTTTCTCTCTCTAGCCGTTTTCTTAGATTCTCTTTATCGGCCAGTTGCAGCAAGTATTCAGCTTTTAATTCTTCTTTTTCTATTTTTAACTGTTTTATCTCAGCGTCTTTTTTCTTGATTTTGGTTTTTAAAACCTTTTCAACACCGTTCTTCTCTTTTTTCTCTTTCTGTTTCGATCCTAATTTTGTGGCTTTTTCACCTGGTTTCTGATTTTCTTTTTTAGAGATATCTTTGTTGATTTCAATTTTTCTTGACATGTGTACTCCTTAGTGATCAGAACTGATGGCTTTACTAAGCTTTTTCGCGACGCTCTCAACAAGGGGAATGATTCTTTTGTAAGGAATTCTTTTAGGACCAAGAACTCCCAATGAACCCAAAACCTGACGGTCATATCCGTAATGTGAGAGAATAATTGAACAATCTGATATATTAGGGATATTCAATTCTGATCCTATAAGAACCTTAACTCTGTCCAAACTGATAATATCAGAAAGAAGTTTTGTCAGTTTTGCTTTTTCCTCAAAACTTTTAAAAAGTGAATGGAGATTTTTTTTCTCAAAAATGTCTGGATTCATCAGTAGTTTGGAAGTGCCTTCAAGAAATATTTTCCCTTCTGATTCCTCTTGAGACATGTAAGCCTGAAGAAGAGACAGTAGTTTTTGAATAATATCTTCGAATCTCATTTTAAATTTAGGCACTTCTTTTAAAAGGTATTCCTGCGCATGAAAAAGACTTTTCCCCCGAAAGTTTTCATTGATGTAACGTGAAGAATTATCCAATTCGATCTGTGTGAAATAGTCTTCAGTCTTCACGACCTCTGTTAAGACAAGTTTTGACGTGGTGACAAGGATGATCATCACCTTTTCTTCCGAAATTTTAATAAAACGGAGATGCCGAAAATTCACTTTTGATACATTTGGAGAGAGCACAAATCCTAAATTATCGGTATAATCTGACAAAGTTCTAGATACTCTGGAGAAAAGAGAATTAAAATCTCCCCGTCCTTCCTCCAGGGCAAACTCTTTTGTCTGAAGCTCTATCGATCTATTGGGGAGCATATCCTCATCAAACATACTGTTGACATAATATCTTAAACCTTCATCTGTAGGGATTCGTCCAGCCGATGTATGGGGTTGATGAAGAAAACCCATTTTTTCCAGTTTCGCCATGATATTTCTTACGGTCGCAGGAGATATAGAAAGTCTTTTTTTTTGAGCTATCTGACTAGAAGAAACAGGTTTCCCGTTTTTTAGATAGATTTCAACGACGGAGTCGAATACGAATTTGTCCTTTTCTCTAAATGAATTTTCAGCCACGAATTTATCTCCACAGAATTTATAGCACTATCAGGGGAAAATATCAATCTAGAGGATAGGATTAGAGAGTTATTCTATTATGATACCTGCATAACCCACGACTTCATCATAATTTCCAGAAATATCACCGGAAGTCTGGTATTTAACAAGAGATGCTGTTTTTGCACCCAGTTCTTTTGATGCAACCAAGGCAGATACTGTAGGTTGGAATCCACACATGCTTATATTGTTGGATGTGACAGTGCTATAGAGTCCTTTTGGATTGAGTTCTTGTATCTTCTGAATGGCCATTAAATCTAGCTCCTGAGCCCTTGATTGTTCGACATAATGACTCATATCTGTGCTGGCAATTATAAGCACTTCAGGATCGCATCCTTTAATCCCTTGGGCAATGACTCTTCCTAACTCCTCAAGCTCTTCATAGGAAATATGATACCCAACACTAATAGGGACAATAGAAAAGTGTTGGATAAAATATTGGATAAACGGCAGCTGGACTTCTAGAGAATGTTCACTTCGATGGGCTTCTTCATCTTCCACTAAAATTGTCGAAGAATTCAAAATGAGGTCAGCTAATTCCGAATCCACTGGAATATCCCCAAGAGGTGTTGACCAAAAACCTGTTCTCACTAAAGCGGCCTTAGAGCTTATCTGTCTATGACTCGGCCCTAAAAGAACATATTTGCCCGGCAATTGAACCGATGAAAAGAGAGATCCAGCGACAGGACCTGAATAGATAAATCCAGCATGGGGAGAGATGACC
>CAZLLG010000091.1:9081-11926 GCA_964560275.1 uncultured Eubacteriales bacterium
AGGATAATTCTTCCGAATTAGAAGGATAAAAATGGCCGGCAACTGCAGGTTTCCGAATCATGAGACATTCCCTGCCTAAAAGATAAAACTGTAGAGAAGAAATGTCAATGAGTCGGAAAGGCTACCCTATAAAGTAACCTTCGGCAGAGTCGAATGGACGTTGTGGTAGAGGCAGAACACGTAAGGGGTCCTGTTCGGCTCTAAAATAGATTAAGAATTATAGGATTTCTCTATTTTCTTTGAACTCGATGCCGATCTCTTTCAATTCAGCAAGAATGGGCACATAAATTTCAGGGATGACTGGAATATGCACTCCCTTTATATTGATTTTCTCTTCAAGAATAAGGCGAGTTCCAATGGCCGGAGGAAGCCCGACAGTTCTCGACATGGAAGAATCTCCGTTGGGTATCCCAAAATCTATCAATGTGGACATAATTCGGTCTTTTTTTCCATCTGGATAGCTGGCTTCGAATGTGTGCTGCAGGATAATCATATCCCGCTCTCCCTCTTGATACTGAAGTTTTTCCAGCATCCTATCGCCAACAATGTCTATGGCAGATGCCTGAGTTCGAGAAAGAGGAGAATCTTCCAGCAATCCAAGCCATTCGAACCTATCGATAATTTCTGAGCCTTCATCGATGTTGAGATATGCAGCGAGCGCTTTTCTCAGATTCTGTTCACTGGGATTGCTCATCAACTCTCTCATAAAAGACGCGTATGTGAATCCTGTCCAATCTCTTTCCTCCTGGTCGAGAAGATGCAAATCTACAATCTTTTTTAGCGTTGCACACCAGCCAATGTTTCTTAAAGTTCCACGTAAAATAGTTTTGGTCGTCTGGATGCCATAAAGGTCGATATAGGGGAGAGAATTTCTATTTGGGTATCCCTCAAACTCACCCAATCCTTCGATGTGGACTTTTTCCACGTTTAAGAAGAGGTCCTCGGAAGAAATCGAAATATTTTCTCCATCTCTTCTATATTCTGCAGAATTCTTTCCAGCAAGAAGAACCCCAATAGGACTCCAGGAAAATTTGTAGCCAAACGGATTGGTATTTGCTTCAGGAGCAGGGAGCCCACCACAATAGGAAGTAAAATTAGATATCTCTCCTCCTGCACCCTCAACGTCATGGATAATTCGCATCGCTTCCATATGATCGATCCCCGGATCCAATCCAATCTCGTTGAGGATGAGAATCCCAGCATTTTTTGCGGCTTCATCGAGATTTGTCATAGCCTCGCTGACATACGATGTGGTCACCATGTTTTTCTTGAACTCAATGCAGTAATGAGCCACTGTCGGGTGAAAGGCATAGGGAACCATACTGATAACAAGATCGGCTTCATACACTTCCTTTTTTAATGACTCTTCATCCTTTAAATTAAGCTCTTTGGCCGTTCCTTTTGGGTGGTTGTCAACAAGATTGATGGCTTTGCTCACTGTACGGCTGGCCACGACAACTTCATAACCGTGGTCGAGTAAGTAGCGCACAAGAGGTCTGGCTACCAATCCTGCACCAAGAATTAAAACTTTACTCATGATTGCGCCTCCATTTATTGAATATATTTTTTCATATATTTAAAATCAGGAGTCAATTCTCCTTGAAAAAGTATAACAGCTTTTTTTAACGCAGGAGAGAGAGAACACTGTACAAAATTTTTGGAATAATCCGCACTGACTAAGGAAGGAATCAAAGGCTTGAGCGACTGGCTGAAAAAGATGGACGATTCAAGAGAAATTTCCGCGGGCAGATTATCGATAGCCATCACAGCCACTCCCCTGCCCTCAAATCCATCAGAAATTTTCTCTTTGACGGGATCGTACATAAAGACAGGATTATCCGGACTCGTGGCACGAACGGTGCATTCTATGGATCCATTGATATCACATGAAATGTCTCCAATAACTTTTAGACGAGGTGCTCGGGATGAAGTCCAGAGTTTTTTTAGAGATGGGATCTTTACCAACCTAGGGTATCGTGGAGTCCAGTAGATACAGTTGACCAGCATGGTTAAATCGGGCAAATAGGCCTCAAATTTGGATTTGTATTTTTCAGGAAAATCATAATAGTCTTGAAGTTCGAAGGAATTTTCAGATGACAGCGGCACAACCATATGTTTTTCTTCAAAAACCACTTTATACAATTTATTTGACACAAATGTTTTATTTAAAAACAACGGGCGGATGTCTTCAGGGGCAATCTCTTCATGGGGAAGAAGGTCAAACAATTCTTGTGCACCTTTCGAGACACTCCCATACCCAGCAAATCCACAGACAAACGGAACCAGGGATGAATCCAGCCCTTTTTTTTGGATTTCCCAACCGAGCTTTAGAAAAGATTCTTTAGCTTCAACGAGACTGCCGTACAAATAGGCCTGCCGGAGAGCCAAAAAAGGATTGTCCAGTCCCAAGTGAGACAACCTCCGGCCGAGAGCCCACAACGTTTCAATTATACCTGCCTGCCCGGCTTGCCGGCCGAATAAAACCAACCGCTGTCCGTTCTCATCAACTATTTTTTCATAATCGATCAAAGTGTTTCGGAATTCCATCATTTTCTTGAGCAGAGGCATATTATCTGGCTGCCCTTTAATCGTATGGGAAAAAAACATATAAACTTTCTTTTCCTGAAGGAAAGAAACGGGGATTTCTTTAACAGCCAATATTATTGGACAGGAATCGAGGTTTTCTTGTATGGTCGCTCCCACTTGAAGGTAATCATCATCCGAAAAGATCCGATTCATGGAGGGTTGGAGAGAGATAGACACAGAAACCTCCTCCAGAAGTTCTTTGACATGAGAGGGGATCAAAGGAACCCGTCGCTCCCACCTATTTTTGTCTTCTCTCCGT
>CAZLLG010000092.1:0-11885 GCA_964560275.1 uncultured Eubacteriales bacterium
GCACTGTTCCGTCAGCACAAAATAAGTCCCTAATTGCATTGCAGAGGCTCCCATCAACAGCAGGTGAGCGATATATTTTCCCGAAGCAATACCTCCGGCGACAAAAATTGGGACCTCATCGACTTTAAACAGCACCTGCTGGAGCAAGATGCCCAGCGAAACATGCCCGACGTGGCCTCCGGCTTCGCTTCCCTCAAGGATGAGAGCATCCACACCAAAATCTATGAGGCGTTTGGCCATAGATTCTGTTGACGCAAAACTCATAACTTTGGCACCGCTGGCCTTGGCTGCTTTGACTTCAGGCCCCCTGGGGAAACTTCCGGCGAATACTATATAAGGAACGCCATTTTCTGCGGCCACCCTCAGATGGTCCCTATAATTGGGGGCGATAGTGATCAGATTTACGGCGAATGGATGTTCTGTGAGTTTTTGTGCTTTTTTAATTTCCGAATCCAGCATATTGGAGTCCATGTTACCTGCTGCCAGGCATCCGAATGCGCTGGAATTGCAGACGTCCGCGATAAACCGGCTGTCTGATATCCAGGTCATGGCTCCGGCGATAATAGGAGTTTTAACTCCTAAAAAATCTTTCCCTTTTTTCCAGAGATGCTCCAGATGTTCCATGTGTCTCCTATTTTCTACAGGTAAGTGCAGTTTTTAAAGGTTATATTTTTTATGCAAATATATCAAATCTATTTAAAGTGTCTTGTGAATAAGCCTGATTTATTTTGAAAAGAGTTGACTTGTTCACTGAAATGTATGTATTATAAAAAAATCACAATGACTACTAATTCAATAGATATGATAGAATAAGTTAAATAAGCTTTGCAAGAGGAGATAATTTTTTTTTTAACTGATTGCAACAAAGGGTGAGTTTTATGAATCCAAACAACAAAAACGGGGTAAAATTTCCTGTTAAAACTATAGTCCTTCTGTGTGTAATTCTTTGTGGAGTTTTTTTAGTGCTTTCTCTGGGAGGACTTTGGGGCGGAGTCAAACAGCCGATTGTTTTTAATCATAAAATCCATGGAGAGAATGGATTGGAGTGTCTAGACTGTCATGTCCATTTTCAGACGCAGGAATCATCCGGGAGGCCTACGATCGATATCTGTTCCGGCTGCCATGAAGAACCCCAAGGGGAAGGTCAAGAGGAAGCGAAAATAGTCGAATTTGTCAATTCGGGAAAAGAAGTGGACTGGAAAAGGCTTTACCGTGTTCCTGAGGATGTGACCTTTTCTCATAGGCTGCATGTTGTTGTCGGAGAGCTTGAGTGTGCCATATGCCACGGGCGAATTGGGGAGACCACAAAACCGCCGAAGAGACCCATAAAAATTAAAATGAAAAAATGTATGAAATGCCACGAGGCTATAAATGCGGACAATGACTGTATTGCCTGTCACAGGTAGAGTTAATTTTATCGCGAAGAAGGTGCGAATATGCCTTTAAAGAGAAGAGATTTTTTGAAAATCGGAGGTGGGGCTTCCCTCAGCTTGCCTCTTTTAAACTGTGTTTCTGGGAAAGTTTATAACTCGACATCTCAAAGCAATTGGCTTGCAGCGGTTGAACACTGGATTCCCTCTACCTGTCAGGCTTGTCCTGGTGGGTGTGGAATTCTTGTGCGTGTGCTGGATGACCGGGCTGTAAAAATTGAAGGCAATCCACTTCATCCCCTCAATCGTGGAAAAGTCTGTGCGAAAGGTCAAGCCGGGCTCCAGCTTCTCTACAATCCCCAAAGGATCAAAACACCTCTAAAAAGAAAAGGAGGCAGAAAATCCGGTGCTTGGGAAGCCATAGGTTGGGATGAAGCTTTGGATACTCTGGCCGACAGGTTGATCCAACTGAGGAGTTCAGGTTTGGCCCATACTTTAGCCTATGTCGGTGATTTTTCCAAGCAGACATCAGACGATCTGGTATCGAGATTCTTCCAGGTTTACGGCAGCCCCAACAAGATCACTCTTGATGAATGGGCGTCTCTTAAACAAGCCTATTTTGAGACTCAAGGGCTTGATGACCTTCTGGCTTTTGATCTGGAAAACACAAAGTATATTCTCTCTTTCGGAGCGGGATTTTTAACGAACTGGCCGAACTCGATGGAGAACCAAAGAATTTTTGGGGAAAAAAGAGCCAATCGAGATCTGAAAATTCTACAGATTGAGCCGCGTTTTTCCATAGAGGCCTCAAGGGCAGATAATTGGATTCCTCTTAAACCGGGGACAGAAGGTCTTTTGGCGCTCGGTATCGCCTCGGTTATGATCAAAGAGAATCTTTATAATTCATCCTATATAAATAAATTCACCATTCGATTTGAAGGTTTAAAAAATTTCCTTACTGAAGAAATCCGTCTCGATCTCATCTCAGATAGAACAGGAATTCCTCTCAGGTCTATTATCGAGACGGCCAAGGAATTTGCCTCGACAAAACCGGCTGTGGCTATGGCCGATTATAACATGTCCTATCAAGAGAACGGTTTATTCAACCTGATGGCTGTTCATACCCTCAATGCCCTTGTAGGTAATATCGATAATCCCGGCGGTATCCTCAGACAGAGGCCGGCACCTCTGGGGGAGATGCCGAATGTTTATCTGGATGAAACCGCGCGAAAAGGGATGGCTGAGACAAAAATTGGAGATACACCTGGGAATAATTCCTCCCTCGAATGTACACCTATGAATGGTTTTCTGGATGCAATAAAAAATAAAGATCCATACGCGTTGAATGTCCTATTTTTAGCCCCTCAAACTCCTCATCTTTTATCTTTTATGGCTAGAACAAATGAGGACCTATTCCAGGATATCCCTTTTATTGTAAGTTTTTCGTCTTTTTTGGATGAGGTCAATGCTCAAGCGGATATGATTCTTCCCGATACAAGCTACTTCGAAAAATGGCAGGACTTTCAGGTATCCTCCCTTTCCAAGGTCCCTATCGTGGGCATCAGCAAGCCTGTCCTTAAACCTCTCTATCAATCCAAGCCTTTTGAAGAGACTCTTTTAACGCTGGCCAAAAAAATGGGACCTGATTTTGCACAAAATTTTCCATGGTCAGATCCTAGGGAACTTATTTTCTCCCGTGTTCAAGGCCTTTACAACACAAAACGAGGCAGCATCTTTTCTCCCCGCTATCAGGAAGACCAGTTGAGGCTTCTTGAAGAGAGAGGGTGGTGGATTTCACAGTATGATAACCAGAATTCTTTTTGGAATGATATTGTAGAGAAGGGTGGATGGCAGGACCCGGCATTTCATTTTAATGAAAGAAGCTACATGTATCAAACGTCCTCACGAAGGTTCGTTTTCCAATCGTCCTTCCAGCCCGAAGATTTCGAAGTGCCCTCTTCGGATCAAAAGGAAAAATTTCCTTTTCAGCTGTATTTGTATGACCTTCCCCTGACCGCTTCTGAGAATGGAGCCGTTTTACCCTGGTTTCAGGAAAACTTGGGATTCCGCTTCAATTCTCGATGGAAAACATGGATGGAGATAAATCCGGAAGCCGCGGATAAACTGGGTATCCGAGACAAGGATATGGTCAGAGTCGAATCCTCAAATGGGACGATCGAAGCGACGGCTAGAATTTTTACCGGGAGCGGACACGAGGTTGTGGGTATTCCTTCAAACTTAAAGGAAATTGTTCCGGAAGAGATGACCTTTGACAAAAAAAATGATCCTGCCCAGCTGATAGTGGAATCATTTGACAGACAGACAGGTATGAAATCGCGAAACTCGACACGAGTGAGGGTGGTTAGATTATGAGTGAAAAAAATCGAGAACGAAGATGGGGGATGGTGATTGACTTGGATCGCTGTACAGGCTGCCAGGCCTGTGTGACGGCCTGCAAGGCAGAAAATAATGTGCCGTTTTCTACCCCAGATCAGGAAGAAAAAAGGCGTGTGATTTCCTGGATGAGTGTACTGACCATTTTAGAGGGAGAATACCCAGATGTGAAAGAACGGTTTCTCCCTCGTCCCTGTATGCACTGCGAAAATCCTCCATGTGTCAAGGTCTGTCCCGTAGGTGCGACATATAAAAATCCTGAAGGGATTGTCGGCCAAATCTACACTCGCTGTATAGGATGCCGATACTGTACGAATAACTGTCCCTACACCCTGAAATACTTCAACTACACAAAACCTGAGTGGCCAAAAGAAATGAAGAACTATCTCAATCCAGATGTGTCAAAGCGGCAGGTTGGGGTTGTGGAGAAGTGTTCTTTCTGTCATCACAGACTGCAGAAGGCAAAAGAAAAAGCGCGTTTGGAAAAGCGAGAATTGAGAGAGGACGATTATGTTCCTGCCTGTGTCCAAACCTGTCCCACCGGTACGATTTATTTTGGTGACCTTGATGATCCCTCCAGTACAGTTTCACGGCTTTCAAAAAGTTCAAGAGCTTTTAAACTTCTGGAAGAGTTGGGAACAGAACCACAGGTTATCTATCTCACCGAGGGAGAGTGGCATGGATAAGCACGAATCCGATTACGCTAAAGTTGAAAATGATCTGCTTCGACCGATCACATTTACAGGGAAGAAATTTTACCTGACCGTGGCTATACTTCTATCTGTCATCGCTGTCGGGATTTTTGCATGGATCATTCAGCTCAGGAGCGGCCTTGCAGTGACAGGCCTGAACCGGCCGATCTACTGGGGATTCTACATCACGAACTTTGTGTTTTTTATCGGTATCAGCCATGCAGGGACGCTCATCTCGGCCATCCTTCGTCTTGCTAAAGCAGAGTGGAGACGGGCCATCACGCGGTCTGCAGAAGTCATCACCGTCATGGTCATCTTTTTTGGCGTCCTGAACATCATCAGCGATCTGGGCCGGCCCGATCGTTTTCTGTACACCATCTCCCATGGAAAATTCGTATCTCCTCTTCTGTGGGATGTTGTGAGTATCACCATCTATCTTGCCTGCAGCAGTTTGTATCTTTTTCTCCCTCTTATCCCTGACATTGCCCTTATGCGAGATAAATTTAAGGGAACTTTCAGAGGAAAAGCATACAAGGTTCTTTCATTGGGATGGCAGGGGACGGATAAGCAGTGGAAAATTCTTGAAAAAGCCATCTCCGTGATGGCCGTTCTGGTAATTCCAATAGCAATTTCCGTACATACGGTTGTCTCATATGTGTTTGCCATGACCATTCAGCCCATGTGGCACAGCACGATCTTTGGGCCGTATTTTGTTGTGGGGGCGATCTTTTCCGGGATTGCCGCTCTGATCATTGCTATGGCGATCATCAGAAACAGCTGTCATCTGGAAGACTACTTGAAACCGGTGCATTTTAATAATTTGGGCCTCCTCCTCCTTGTGATGAGTCTTTTGTGGTTTTATTTCACCTTTACTGAAAACCTGACATCTTTTTACGGTGCTGAACCGACTCATCTTGCTGTATTTTATGCTAAACTTACAGGACCTTATGCGCCTTACTTTTGGGTGATGGTCTTCTGCTGCTTTGTCCTTCCGGTCGTGATACTTTCCAATCGAAAAACTAGAACAGTTAAGGGTTTAGTTATTGTATCCTCCGGTGTTCTCTTGGGGATGTGGCTCGAGCGCTACACCATTGTACTTCCCACATTGATCAATCCCCGCCTTCCTATTGAAAGGGGATTCTATTCACCGACCTGGATCGAGTTTGCCATAACTGCAGCCTGTTTTGCAGCGTTTATCCTGCTTTATCTCTTATTTGTTAAATTCTTCCCCATAGTTTCTATTTGGGAAATCAAAGAGGGGAAGGAATTGGGCTTAAAGGAAACAGCAGAACGGGTAGAAAGTTATCTTCCTGATGCTGTCAGTGATAAAGCTCTGAGAAAAATATCATGAAAAAAATAAACAAAACATTCCCCACTTTTCTTTTCCAAATTATGGCGTGTCTCTTTTTGCTTTTTTTTGCAGCCCATTTATTGGTGTCGCAAGAGAGTGGAGAGTTAACCATTCCAGAAAATCCTTTAAAAGGAAGTCAGGTTTTTATCGAAAAGGGGTGCTTTAATTGCCACACCGTGATGAGAGTTGGAGAGGCCTTTGGCCCGGATCTGACCTCCATTGGACGCGATAAAAATTTCTATGGATTGGCCGGGGCGTTGTGGAGTCATTCTCCCAAAATGCTGGAGATCATGGCGGAGAAAAATATTCAAAGGCCCGAGCTGACTGCGCAGGAAACCGAAGAAATGATTGCCTATATTTACTATCAGGGATTTTTCGATGAACTTGGAGATCCGAGACAGGGAGAGGGGATTTACACGAATAAGGGATGTATCCAATGCCATTCTTTGGGTGATGAAAGACAAAAAGCAGGGCCTTCTCTGGATAAATTTGGCCGTTACATTTCCCCAGTTTTCATCGCTTCTGCACTCTGGAATCACAGCTCGACTGTAAGCAGTGCCATGGTCGGTCAATCTTTTAGCCCTCAGGAGATGTCTCATCTGCTGGCCTATATAAAAGAAAATGCAGCGAATCCTGAGGGGGAGACATTGTATATGGAGCCGGGAAATCCAAGACGTGGGCAGGACGTTTTTTTACAAAAAGGATGTCAAGTGTGTCATGGCTCAAAAGGCGAAAATCTTGAGAAGAGCCTGCTAAGGAGAAGCCTCACTGAGATAGTTGGAATGATGTGGAATCACTCGAATGCCATGTGGAGTGAAATGCGTGAAAGGGGATTGAATATTCCTAGTTTTAACAATATTGAAATGGCGGACATAGTGGCCTTCCTGTATTTTATTCCTTATTATGGGGCTCCAGGGGATCACGTTTCCGGGCGCAAAGTTTTTGACGAGAAGGGCTGCATTTCGTGTCACAATCAAGAAACCGATGCGGGAAAGGGAGATCTGGATTTACAATCAGTTTCTCAAGATTCTGTGATTGATTTGATATCAGCGATGTGGAATCACGTCCCCGAAATGGAAAAGATGGTGACTGAGTTCAACCTGATTTGGCCCAGATTTAGCGAAAAAGAAATGAAGGATCTTATCCAGTATATTCGATCTCTCAAGTAAAACTTCTTTTTTCATACTTTCCACAATTCTTCGACCTCCAGATTCTGTGTATGCACTCTTTATTTTTTCACTTGATATTAAGGATTAAATACATTAATATTATTAATACTATAGAAAAAATAGGAAATAATCTGATATGAAAGGATTTGTAAACGCGTGAAAACGAAAGAAGGGTTTAGAATAAAGTATTTTTAATCCATTGCGCGTCTAAAATCTTTTAATTTACTCTTAAGGAGGAAAACATGAAAAAATCATTTGTTTTGTTAGTTTTATTAATATCCGTCTCGACGCTTTTGTTTGCCCAGAGTGATGCCTATCAAGGCGAAAAACTCTACGAGCTTAAGTGCGGGCGCTGCCATTTTGCTTATGCACCGGAGAGATATTCACTCGAAGAATGGAAGACCATTGTCCAGGATATGGGTCCCATTTCAGGCTTGAATCAGGAAAGTGAGGAAGCAATCCTGACTTATCTTGGAGAAGAAACAACAAAAAAGAAAAAGGACATCCCAACACACCCTGTATTGGCGGGATATCTTTATACGGAGTTTTTCTCTTCTGAAGCGTCCACAGATACCTTTGACCTTCATTATTTAAACTTTAACGTGTCCGGCAGACTTCATGAGCGTGTGTCCTATAAGGCTGAATTTGAGCTGGAGCACGGTGGAGCGGCAGGCGACCCCCCTTTTGTCGAGCAGGCCTACTTGGATGTTTGGTTTATGAAAAATTCTGCATTAAGGATCGGCGCCATGCTGACGCCGTTCAACCGTTTTGATGGATTTCATGGACCGATCGAAAATCTTCTTATAACCAGACCTCAAATGTCCCGAGAGATCGGAGTGAGCGCATGGAAAGAAGTGGGGATCAATTTCCACGGTAATATATTTCTCCACAACAGTTTTTACCTCACCTATGACTTATATGCCATCAACGGTCTTGGTGCGGGAAGCCGTTTGAGAAAGAGCCGGCACTACAGGGATAACAATGACGCCAAGAGTCTTGGATTCAGACTGGCAGGAGTTATAGCTGACAGAGTGGAGATGGGAGCTTCTTATTATTCCGGTGCATGGGATGATGACGGCGAATATAACTTGAGTTTATTGGGCGTTCACTTTCTTGGCAATCTAGGCGATTTCAGCTTGTTTGCCGAGTATTCACGATCCGACTCCGAAAATCCGGATCCCTATGAGAATGGGATCGGAGAAGGATATTTTATCCAGGGCTCCTATTTGATTGCCGATAAATTCAGGCCAACTATCAGGTATGGAACATTGGACTATTTAGACAATGGTGCCCTTTTAGGCCGGAAACCCACGGACTATGACACGATGGTTATGGCTCTTGGTTTTAATTTCTATTTGACAAGAGCCATTGTATTTAAGTTCGAATACGATGTCATTATGGAAGGGGATCGGAAAGACAAGAAGGACAACAATCTTCTGGCGCTGCAGGCCGCCGTCCGTTTCTAGCTCTAGTTCCTTTTGAATTTGCTGGCGATGGCGTTGAAACCAAGTTTTAAAAAAAGCCTCAGGCTTCTCGTCTCCCTCCAGGTATTTTTATAGGTTTCCTGTCCAGAGACGATGTTAAATAAAGCCTTTCTCACCAGGGCTTCATTTTGGGCCGATTTACAGATACTGTCCAAAAAAACGAGCCGTGAGCTTAAATTCGTAGCAAATCGAAGAACTTTTCCGCAGGGGATGTCATCTATCAGATCCCTGCAGTTCTCCAAGTAATCACAGGAGGATTCTTTAGAGTATTCATTTTTTACGATTATTTCTGCCGCATCGGTCTTGATGTTATTGCTCTCACCAAAAACCATAACACCGTCTTCAGCAAAATCGAGTTCCGTGACGCGCGCTTGAACGGCTTCCGCGCCAGCCTCCTTCGCCTTCTCAAAGAGGTAATGATCGAACTCTATCCTCCGGCAGGCAAAGGAAGGGTTGTGCTCTCCCCTAAGATGGAGGACATAATTTGTGGTGTGCACATGATATCCTTCAATTGTTTTGTGTATGATATGCTTAGGAAATGGGATCTCGAGTTGTTCTTCCAGAATTTTATCGATAGGCGGAGAGAGGACGCCCAGGCATTGGTTGTCATAGCTTTTTTTGTCGAATCTCTTTCCCTCATAGATGACAACTCATAGGTTTTTGCCCGTTTTCTGAAAGAGTTTCTTGAGTTTAATGGCGCAGCTCGAACCAGCCGGACCGCCTCCGATAATGACAACCGTGTGAATGCTTTGGAGGGGATTGGATGGATTTGACATGAAGGGTATTACAAGAGCTTTTTAACGTTTAAAATATTTTTAAATATAAGGCTCGTTGTAGTCCACAAGAGAGAAAGCTGCAATCGGAAGTTGATGGAGAGCTTAAAAATGTCTTTGTAGGGAATGTTCCCTGTAAACATATTCCAGAGAATCGCTCTCATCCTTTTAGCTGTTGTGCTGTCTTTTTTTTCTGTAACAGTAAAATGTGCATGTGTCAGAATCGGAAAAGCGGAAATGATGTCATTCAATTTGAACAATAAACGTCCGTAGCGGTTGTCATTGCGGATTTTCTTTTTGGCTCTCTTGATATAAAAAGTTCGAAGGGCCTTTGCATCGATACCATGTTTAAATGAGGCTTCAGCGGCGAGTTGAGCTGTAAGAAATGCCGATTCGATTCCGTTTTTGTAGTGCCTGGAAAAACTTGCGTCCCCGACCATAAGCAGCCGGTCTGTGTAAGGATTTTTTGCTGTAGAGATCGTAATTCTGGGATAGCATAAACAGTGAGGTTTGGGGCAAGAAATTTTACTTTGGATTTCCTTGAGTTCAAGAAATTCTTTGAAAATGTCTGGAGACGCATCCTTATTTCCGATCAATGTTATGGTGATGTAGTCTCCTTTTGGGATGACCATGGCATACCTGATGTTTTTTGATTTGGGCATATAGACATGAATGACGTTGCCAAAATGATTCGAAATATGGTCATCTCCGAGCAAAATTTCCGCTTGGTACGTCAAAAGAGTTTTTGGAGGAGTATAGGCGAAGCCGAGGTCCTGCATCTTTGTCATCAACTGGGTGTTCACGCCGAAGGCACACACGACAAGATCTGCAGTATATTTTTCTGGGGAATCTTTCTGTCCAAAGGAAATTGTCAGCGGGTCGGAGGTATTTTCAGGGAAGGAGATATCCCACACGGGTTGAGGGATGATCTGTGTTCCCATATCTACCGCCCAAGTCATGATAAAATCATCGAAACTGATGACGTCGGGAAAACTGGAAAATCTCGGTCCGTTTCCCCTAAAAACGGTGTTGATCCGGTCAGTTTTGTTGTCTGTATGGGAAAGATTAAGGGTTTGGCCATCGGCATGAAGACTGTACCCTTCGAGTTGATTGATGATTCTTTTTTCAGGAAGACGTATACCTTCATCCTTGAGTTTTGTATTCAGGCTTTCGGCAATAACGCCGGCACAGAGGTTGCAGCCTTTGGGCCCTTTTTGTAAAAAATCTTTTCCGTCAAAAATTGTAACCGTGATGTCGATCCCTATTTCCTCGGCATATTTGTGAGCGAAATGAGCGAAAAATGCACCGGCTGGGCCCCCTCCGATGATAGCAATTCGAGATCCGTCTTTAAGTGACAAACCTTTAGACATGGAGTTATTATACTACAAAATTTATCTTGACGATAGATTTAGTAACTAGTCAATCTTAGAATCGAACGGAACCCGTCTGTGGATATCTCTGTTCTCGCTCAAGACCCACCCACCTCACCACCATTGGCTTTAAACAGAGATACTCCATAACGTCCATTCGACTCTAAGATTGATAAAAAAAGGCAATGGTGACTATTGACAAGTGCAATAGATGTATAATACAATTAATGGTGTTTGAAACAAAGGAGGAAAAATGGATAAAGAAAAATTAGGCCTGTTTAGAGAGCGGCTGCGGCATCTTGAAAGGGAACTCATCGAATTGCTAAAAGAGGATAATATTTGCTGCGGTATCACAGTGTCTCAGTGCCATATCCTCCTTGAAATAGGCGGGAAAACAGAGACCTCCATTGTTGACTTGGCGTCGGTTTTGAATCTGGATACGAGTACTCTAAGCCGTTCCATCGATGGTTTAGTCAACATTGGCTTGGTCGATAGACAGCAGAATCCCAATGACAGAAGGTATGTTTGCGTTTCGTTGAGCAAGCAGGGGACAAAGATCTTTGAGTCCATTGAAAAGGCTAATAATTCTTATTTTTCAAAAATATTTCAATTGATACCCGAAAATAAACATGATCAAATCATCGAGAGTTTTTTCTTGTTTTTTGAGGCTATGAAAGCGGTCAATGAAGAAAACCGTCTCAAAGAAGAAGGCCCAGAAAGGATTAAGGAAATAAGAGCATGAAAAACAAGATACCTTGGATAATCTCACACATCGACACGGATGCTGGGAAGATTCCTAGGGTGTCAACTCAGCTGAATCAAAAGGATAGGTTTGGGCATCTGAAGGTCCGCTTTGGGATCCTGCGTATGAAGTATTTGATCTCTCCAGGGCTGTACGGTCTTGGAAATCCAAACTCAAATTCTCCAGTCCTGGTGACGGCCAATTACAAGTTGAGCTTCGATAAACTCAGAATAGAATTGGAAGGGATGGATGTCTGGATCCTGGTTCTGGATACTAAGGGTATTAACGTCTGGTGTGCAGCGGGAAAAGGAACATTTGGAACTGATGAATTGATGGAGAGGATTACGGCCGTGAATCTCTACAAAGTGGTCTCTCACAAGAAATTGATTTTGCCTCAATTGGGAGCTCCGGGCGTTGCAGCCCATATCGTTACAAAAAAGACTGGATTTAAAATATTTTACGGCCCCGTCTTAGCCAAAGATGTCCGACAGTTTATTCAAGCAGGATATAAAGCCACTCCACAAATGCGTGCTGTCCGAT
>CAZLLG010000093.1:0-11733 GCA_964560275.1 uncultured Eubacteriales bacterium
ATCCAGCCATAAAGTCACAATTTCCAGATCGGATTTATCCACGGTGGCTCCGCACCAGAATCGGAGGCCCGGAGGCGCATCTCTATAGGAACCACAATCAAATGCAACTTCTTCATCCGCTAGCAGTTTGACGAGAGCCTTGAGTTGTTCTTCTGGAAGATTCACCTTAAAGCAGACACTCGTGTTTGAGCGGATGTCTTCGCTTTCTGCGAGGAAATCGATCCAGTCATGGCTGTCGACAAAGTTCTCCCAGACATCGAGGTTTTGATTGCTGCGGCGGATCAGACCTTCAAGTCCACCAACAGATTCGGCCCACTTGAGAGCCATGAGGTAATCCTCATTGGCCAGCATCGAAGGCGTGTTGATCGTCGATCCCTTAAAAATGCCTTCGATCAGTTTTCCACCCTTGGTCATCCGGAAGATTTTAGGAAGTGGCCAGGGAGGAGAGTAATTCAGTAATCGTTCGACGGCGCGTGGAGAGAGAATCAGAATTCCGTGAGCGGCCTCACCACCGAGAACCTTCTGCCAAGAATAGGTGATGACATCGAGTTTTTGGTAAGGGAGGTCCATGGCGAAGATGGCCGATGTGGCATCACATAGAACAAGCCCTTCTCTATTATCAGGAATCCAATCTCCGTTAGGCACTTTAACGCCGCTTGTCGTTCCGTTCCATGCAAAGACAATATCATTATTAAAGTCGGCCTGAGAAAGATCGGGAAGTTTTCCATAGTCAGCTTCGAAAACGCGTGTGTTGTCGAGTTTGAGCTGTTTTGTGATATCAGTAGCCCAACCTTTACTGAAAGATTCCCAAACAAATACGTCCACGCCGCGTGCTCCAAGCAAAGACCACATCGCCATTTCAAAAGCACCTGTGTCCGACGCGGGGACAATTCCCACAAGATAGTCGTCTGGAAGTCCTAGAATTTTTTTGGTTTTGTCGATAGATTCCGCCAGTTTACCCTTTCCCAGGCCACTCCTGTGGGACCTCCCAAAAGGAGCATCCCGGAGTTCTTCGATAGAATAGCCCGGATGTTTAGCACATGGCCCCGAAGAAAAACAGGGATTAATAGGTTTTTCTGTAGGTTTCATTTTTTCTCTCCATATTATTTATTTTATTATAATTAAAAGGCCTTCCAATTCTACTTCAGTTCAAAATAAAATTCCATACATGAAAATAAGCGGATTTATTCCAGTTTGAAGTTCATCCACTCGACTCGCTTCAACATCAAATCTACGTTAAGTCTTTGGGATTTTTGCTTGGACACGAGGCCCTGGATCAAGATAAGAAGCCATTCAAGAGAGCCTTTATAGTTGAATTTTCCCCACAAAAGCAGAAGCAAGTAGTACCAAAACACCGAATATATTGCTATCGCTAGAGCTAGAGGCAGTTGATCAAAATTAAAGATCCTTTCAAAAAAATTCAAGCCGGTTATTTTTCCAAAAAGAAGATTTAAGGTCCATTCTGGGAAAATATCATAGATTTCCAGAGCATACACTGTCAGGGCGACCATTGCCCATCTTCTCATAAACCTGATGATCTTTGAGTTGGCGGCATTCTATGCCCGACCCCTGAATTCGACCAATCTGAGTGGAATGAGAACGGCAAAAAGTTGTCCACCCAATTGAAGAAGATGGTTGGTGAGAGCCGGTCTATGAAACGCGGAAAAGGGCATGCCGGCAACAATAAGCAAAGCGCCGGCCGCTAAACTTCCCGCGGCAGCGAGAAATCCGATCCGGAAGAACTTTTTGGAGGATCTAGGATTTGCCAGAAATAAACCGAGGATAGCTCCCACAAAAGCGGTCGAAAGGCAGGGAAATAGAGGTTCAAAATCACCGGCAAGAATCACGAGGAACCATGTCAAAATAGAGGGGTTATGAATCTGGATTTGAGTGTCTGGCCATCCGGCCGTATCAAAGAGATCCGGATTTTCAGAGAGGCTTTCGGGAATGGACCAAGGTCTTGCATCCACCCATGTGTGAACCACCGGCGTCAAAAGAAGAACGATCAAGGTTAAAACAAGATAAAATTTTCTATTGCGGCTGTTATGCTTGTACCCCTTTCTTCGAAGGAGGAAGTAATTGATGATAGATGTGAAAATGATGCCCCAGGCTATCATCTCGAGGGTTTGGATCATAAAAAAGGGATGCCAGATTTTATCTGAGTGTTTCCAGGCTCCTGTTCTGATGCCTTCTCCTAAAAATCCCCAGTATCCCAATCCTTCGATCAGATGATCAACAATAAGCAGGACAACTCCAGTGATCACTCTTTTCCACAGCAGAATTTTAAGATTTGCTCCTCTCCTTACGTTTTTAGCCATCACATAGGTATTGACAACTGAAGAGATAAGGAGAAAAAAGGTATTCCATGTTCCCAAATAGAGCAAAAATCCAAGTGTGCCCAGGAGTATCTTTGGGTATTCGAGCAAACGGTTGGGATCTTCTGCGATGGCATCATAGTTGACGACATGATACAGGCTGTGAAAAAACGTCATCAAGAATATGGCAACACCACGGCAACCGTCGAGAGTTGCGACGCGCTGGAATGAGGAAGTCGAGGCATCTGAATAGAGACGTTCCTTATGGCTCATTTGGTTCCTAAAAATTCGTCTTCATTATTTCCAGGTCGGATTGATATTGCAAGTGGTTTTTGACCGTGGAAATTAGCTGTGATATAAGTTGAGTATTTCTTTTAGGGTGATATCTTTGACTTATGAGAATAGTAAATATCAACATTATGCATTGTTCCTTATCGTGTTGGTAGCGCTCTACCATATTCTGATCATCGGGGCTGTGGGGCCGGGCAACAATGAGGCCTATTACTGGACATGGTCTAAACATCTGGACCTCAGCTACTTCGATCATCCTCCTATGGTAGCCTTTTTGATTGCCCTGACAACAGCAATTGGCGGCGATTCGGTATTCTTTTTGAGAATAGGGACGGTTTTACTTTTTTGTATTGTATCGATTTTAATTTACCTTCTTGCATTCGAGATCTCCGGGAACAGGCAAACGGCTTTTTATTCTCTTGGCCTTGCGAATATCATTCCACTTTTCTATTTGGTCGGAATCCTTACGGTTCCGGATGCGCCTCTTGCTGTTTTTTGGCTCCTTTATCTTTATCTTCTTCTCAGAGTGGCAAAAGGAATTCTGTGGTGGCACTGGTATCTGATGGGACTTGTCCTTGGTCTGGCCGTTCTCTCCAAATATTTTGCTGTCCTGCTCATTCCTTCAACTCTGTTGTTCCTCCTTTCAGATAAAAAATTAAGGCCATATTTAAAATCACCTCACCTGTATGCTGCCCTTGTTCTCTCGGGTTTGGTTGCAAGTCCCATAATTTTATGGAACATCAGAGAAGGATGGGTGAGTTTCACTTACCATTTGAGCACCCGCCACGAAGGAGGTGTTTTTTGGGACAATCTGTGGACACTGGTTATCGGACAGCTTGGAGTTGTAACACCTCTTTTGCTGATTTGTTTTTTGGCCATATTTTTCATCTTCGTCAAACGGGGATTTAGGCCAGGAGGAAATATTCGGGACAAATTCATTGTACTGACATCGGCTCCCACTCTTATTTTTTTTTACATCGTTATGTGCCTGACCAATGATGCTGAGCCTCACTGGCCTGGGCTTGGGTATATTCCGCTGCTGATTGGTACAGTCTGGTTGTATCCAGAATTTCTAGTAAAAAGAAGGAATTTGAATCTCCGGTTTTCCTGGAGGGAATTTTCAGTTTTTGGTTTTTTAAAATTTTGGTTAAAAGGGCCTTCTGCTTTCAAATTATTTGTTGGAACGGCTCTTGTTATCCCTCTTATTGTTATTATATTGATGAATATTCAGCTATTCTATCCTTTATACAGACCTGTCATCAGCACCAACAGCTCATCAGATTTAACAGGGTGGGAAGTCGGGAAATATGATGCCACAAGCGATCTTTTCGGATGGGCAGAGGTCGCAGAGAGAGTGAGGATTATGAGTACGGAAATGGCAGAGGAGGGGGAAGCGCCATTTGTCTTTAGCTTCCATTATAATATCGCATCACAGCTGAGTTTTGCCTTAACAGACAAAACAAACGTTTTTTGCCTCTCTGTTTCGACCGATCAGTTTGATTTCTGGCAGGATACCAAAGATCTTATCGGCCGCAATGCCATCTATGTGGAAACCAACTTCAACTCTTTGCCTTTGCAGGAAGGATTTAAGTTTGATCGCATTGAGGGCCCTGAGACAGTTGTGACTTTGCGGGCGGGCGATTACATTGCAAGAGAGAATTATATCTACAGATGTTACGGCTTCATGGGGGTCAAATAATTTCGTTGATGAAGAAACGTTTTATTAGTAAAAGAATTGTTTGGATTTTGGTGCCAATTTGACTATAGTTATAGCACAAATCTGGTCACTATTATTGGTTTTAATAAGGAGGTCATCACGATGAAAAAAATCCTATTGTTAATGGTTTGTTTAGGCCTATTATTTTGGGCCTGCGCCCAAGAAACCGTTCCTCTCCCTGAGGGAGATAATCCCTTCTTTGCCAAATGGGAGACGCCGTTTGAAACTCCTCCCTTTGATGTCATTAAAGAAGCCGACTTTATGCCTGCTTTTGAAGCGGGGATAGAGATGCACAAGGCGGAAATAGCCCTCATTACGGAGAGCAAAAAAAAGCCGAAGTTTAAAAATACAATAGAAGCACTGGATCGAAGCGGTGCTCTGCTGACCAAAGTGGGGAATGTCTTTGGCTGTCTGAACGGTGCAAATACGAATGAGGAGATCCAGCAGATTGCCCGGGATGTCACCCCAATGCTTTCCAAACACCAGGATGATATTCTTCTCAATGCCACACTGTTTGAAAGAGTGAAAGCTGTATATGAGACCAAGGACAAACTCAAATTAAAAGTCGAACAGAGCACACTTTTGGACGAAACATACAAGGTTTTTGTAAGAGGCGGAGCCAATTTGGATGAAGACAAAAAAGCCGAACTGAGAGTCATCAATGAGGAGCTGTCTAATCTGACGCTCAAGTTTGGGCAGAATATTTTGAAGGAAGACAATGCTTTCCAGCTGGTTATTGATAATTCGACAGACCTAGCAGGCCTTCCTGAGGCCGTCATAGCAGGTGCGGCCGAGGCTGCTTCAGCTTTAGGGCATGATGGAAAATGGGTGTTTACACTCCATAAACCCAGTTGGATCCCTTTTCTCCAGTACTCCGAAAAGAGAGATCTGAGAGAAAAGATTTACAAAGCCTATTACAGCCGCGGCAATAACGGCAATGAATTCGACAACAAGGCCATCGCGTCAAAAATTGCCGCCCTCCGAGTCAAAAGAGCCAATCTTCTGGGCTATGAAACCCATGCCCATTTTGTACTTGAAGAGAATATGGCTAAAGTTCCGGAAAACGTCTATAACCTTCTCAACCAACTCTGGAGTCCGGCCCTGGAAATTGCACAAAAAGAGGTTGAAGAGATGCAGGCTTTGATTGATGCCGAAGGAAAGAGTTTTAAACTAGACACCTGGGACTGGTGGTATTATGCCGAGAAACTCAAGAAGGCCAAGTATGCTCTGGACGATGAACAAATCCGGCCATATTTTAAACTTGAAAATGTCATCGATGGTGTGTTTACCGTGGCCACGAACCTTTTTGGACTTCAGTTCGAAGAACGATTTGACATCCCCAAATATCATGTCGATGTCAAAGTGTTCGAGGTCAAGGAGGCAGATGGATCCCATTTGGGAATCCTTTATACCGATTATTTTCCCCGCCCCAGCAAAAGGGGAGGGGCTTGGATGAACTCTTTACGGAAGCAGTACAAGGTCAAAAGGAAAAATATAACTCCTGTCATTATAAATGTAGGAAACTTCGCTAAACCCACAGGAGATAAACCCTCTTTGATTTCACTGGAACAAGTCAGCACTCTGTTTCATGAATTCGGTCATGCTCTTCACGGCCTGCTCTCAGACTGTACCTATGAGTCACTGTCGGGAACGGCCGTACCCCGGGATTTTGTCGAGCTTCCCTCCCAGATTATGGAAAACTGGGCACTTCATCCCGATGTTCTCAAGATGTATGCCAAACATTATGAATCAGGAGAATCCATTCCTCAGGAACTGATCGATAAAATTAAAAATGCGGGGCATTTTAACCAGGGATTTATCACCATCGAGTATTTAGCGGCATCTTTTCTGGATATGGATTGGCATACGCAAACAGAGGCAGTGGAAAAGGATACTCTGGAGTTTGAGAAAACTTCGCTGGATAAGATTGGATTGATTCCAGAAATCATTTCCAGATATAAAAGCTACTATTTCAACCATATTTTTTCAGGAGGATATTCCTCTGGATATTACAGCTACATATGGGCAGAGGTTCTGGATGCCGATGCGTTTGAAGCGTTTAGAGAAACAAGCCTCTTCGATCAAGAAACGGCCAACTCTTTTAGAAAAAACATTCTGGCAGCCGGTGGAACCGAGGACCCAATGACCCTCTATAAAAGATTTCGCGGAGCCGAACCAAAGGTCGAACCGCTCCTGAAGAAGAGAGGTCTAAACTAGCCAAATATTTCTTTGTGTATACATTTTACCTTACTCCTAAAGAGTAGGCATGGGATAATTTATTTTATTTTATTAAATTCCGGGAAGTATTGCTGTGGCGATTGAAATTGTAGAAGTCAAAAACAAAAGTGAATTGAAGAGTTTTGTCCGATTTCCTTTTTCCCTCTATAAAAACAATAAATACTGGATCCCTCCCATAATTAATAATGAGATGAAGATTCTTGATGCGAAAAAAAATCCTGATTTTGAGTATTGTGAAGCCAAATACTGGCTTGCCTACAAAGATAATTTGATAGTGGGTCGCATTGCAGGAATCTACAACAAAAAATTTGTTGAAAAGTGGAAGAATAAATACGCCAATTTCAGCCGGTTTGATTTTATCGATGATGAAGATGTGTCCAAGGCTCTCTTTAATCAGCTTGAGGCCTGGGCTAAATCAAAAGGATTGGAGGGAGTCCATGGTCCGTTGGGATTCACGACTTTCGATCAGCAGGCTATTCTGATCGAGGGCTTCGATGAGCTTCCCACTTCTGCTTCTGTCTACAATTACCCCTATTATGAAGACCATTTGGAGAAGCTGGGCTGTAAAAAAGAAGTCGATTACCTGGAGTTTAAAGTTTATGTTCCTGAAGAGATTCCTGAAAAAGCGGTAAGGATTGCTAATATTATCCAGAAAAGAGAAAAACTTACGGTCGTAAAATGCAAAACTAAGAAAGAACTACGGACATACGGAGAACAGCTTTTTAATGTCATCAATGCGGCTTATAGTCCTCTATTCTATTTTGTGGAACTGACTGATAAGCAGAAAAATCGACTAGTCAAAAAGAATTTATCTCTTGTCAAAACAGAATATATTCTTCTCATTCTGAACAAAAACAATAAGCTTATTGCGTTTCAGATCACAATGCCCTCGCTCTCTAAGGCTCTCCAAAGAGCAAATGGGAGAAGATTTCCTTTTGGATTTTTATATATTTTAAAGGCCTTGAAAAATCCGGACATCCTGGATCTGATAATCGTCGGCATCCTCCCTGAATACCAGAACAAAGGCATCAATGCGCTTTTTATGACAGACCTAACCCAGACAGCGATCGACAACAATATCGTCTATGCGGAAACCAACAGTGAACTCGAAGAGAATATGAAGATCCAGAATTTCTGGAAGTATTATGATTCCAAGCAGCACAAGAGAAAACGAATTTATTTGAAGATAATTTAGCCACACAAGGATTCGGCTCGAAAGGACTTTGGATTTTTGTGTGAAAAAATAATGTTAAACGATGGAGGGATTATGTTTCAACAAAAACGAATTTTTCTTTATGTCAGCTGCCTGATCATAATTTTTTCGGTATTGGCCCACGCGAAACAAGACAATTATGTTTCTCTATTGGAATCTTTAAATCTCAGAAATATCGGGCCAGCCATTATGGGGGGGCGTGTTGTTGATTTTGCCGTTGTAGAAAATAACACAGCGATAATTTATGCAGCCATTGGGCCAAGTGGAGTGTGGAAATCCGAAAATAACGGTGTCACTTGGTTTCCAGTTTTTGATAAAGAAGGATCTGTAGCCGTGGGCGCAGTAGCAGTTTCTCAGACTAATCCTGATATCGTTTGGGTGGGATCAGGAGAGGCCACGGCCCGCAACAGTGTAGGGATCGGGGATGGAGTCTATAAATCCGAGGATGGGGGCCGGACATGGAAAAATATGGGGCTGAAAAATACTCAGCATATCGCAAGGATCATCATCGATCGGACAAATCCCGATATCGTTTATGTAGGAGCACTGGGACATGAGTGGGGGGCCAACGAAGAGAGAGGTGTTTTTCGGACAAAAGATGGGGGAAAGTCTTGGGAGAAAGTGCTCTACTTCGATGAGAATACAGGGATTGCCGATCTTGCGAGTGATCCATCCAATAATAAAATTGTCTATGCGGCCATGTGGGATTTTCGAAGAAAACCCTATCATTTTCGCAGCGGGGGAAAGGGATCAGGTATCTTTAAAACGACAGATGGGGGAGAGACATGGAAGAAAATTGTTAACGGTCTCCCAAGTGGAGAATACGGCCGTATTGGTTTAGATGTTTGCCACTCTAAGCCGAATGTGGTTTATGCGGTTGTCGAGCATAAAAACAGCGGAATCTTTCGTTCTGACGACAAGGGAGAAACTTGGTCCCGGATGTGTGACAGCCGAACCCATGATCGGATTAATTTTCGCCCCTTCTACTACAGTAGGATTACGGTCGATCCCAACAATGATTTGGTGGTCTATGTGTACTCGGGATCCTCCTATGTATCCCGGGATGGTGGGAAGACATTCTCAACAATCTCTAGAGGAACTCATCCCGACCATCATGCCATGTGGGTCAATCCGAATAACTCCCTTCATCTTTTAGATGGCAACGATGGGGGGATCGATATCTCTTTTGATGGGGGCAAATCCTGGCGCAGTGTCCGGGCTGGGACCTGGTCTGAAGTCTATCAGGTTGGGTATGACATGAGGACACCGTATTATGCCTATGTAGGATTACAGGATAATGGAAGTTGGGGCTGCCCCATTAACTCTTTGGATTCCAACGGCATTATGAACTTTCACTGGTATCCCATTGGAGGTGGTGACGGATTTTATATTCAGATCGACCCGGAGGATTACTCCACAATCTATCGAAATGCTCACATGGGAGGAATCTCAAGATTTGATGTCAAAACAGGTGATTCCCAGGATATTAAACCCGTGGCTAAACTCAATGAGGAACCCTACAGGTTTAACTGGAACTCTCCTATCCTGATCTCCCCCCACAACAGGAACGTGGTTTACTTTGGAGGAAACTTCCTTTTTAGAACGACAGATAGAGGGAATTCCTGGGAAATTATAAGTCCTGACTTGAGCACAGATGATCCGGAAAAGCAGAGAGATTCTGGGGGTATCACTGCCGACAACACGGGGGCTGAAATCCACTGCACGATCTACACCATTTCCGAATCTCCATTAAAGGAAGGATTGATTTGGATAGGGACAGACGATGGACTTGTACAGCTGACCATGGATGGCGGGACTAACTGGACAAATGTGACTGCAAATATCAGAGACCTTCCTCCCGAGGGTTGGGTTACGCGTGTGGAGGCTTCACATTTTGATGAAGGAACAGCCTATGTGACATTCGACAGACACCGTGTGGATGACAATAAACCTTATGTCTACAAAACCAATAATTATGGAAAGACATGGACGTCCCTCAGTGCAGATCTTCCTTCCTTGGGGTATCTTCATGTTGTCCGTGAGGACCTAGAGAATAAAAATCTGCTTTTTGTGGGGAGTGAATTCGGCTTATTCTTGAGCTTTGACGGAGGGAAGAATTGGATAGCCTACAGGAATGGTTTCCCAACAGTGGCTGTCAGGGATATCCAGATTCATCCCCGCGAGAGAGATCTTCTCATTGGTACGCACGGCCGAGGGCTATGGATTTTGGATGACATTAGGCCTTTAGAGCAATTGACGCCTGACGTCTTAGATTCTGATTGTGTCCTTTTTGAAATCAGACCTGCCACTCTTTACTCCTCCAAGAGCTCTTCTATGTATTCCGGGCCGCATGAGTATTCTGCCCCCAATCCTCCATTTGGAGCTGGAATCAGCTACTATCTCAAAGCAAAACCAAGAGCTGTAGATAAGTTCTCAATGTCTGTCCGTGATTCCGAGGGTCGTGAAGTGAGTTTATTGAGAACCACTAGAAACGAGGGACTCAACCGCATCTTTTGGAATTTAAGAGAGCAGAGATCTCTGTCGCCAGAACCCGCCATGTCCCAAAGAGGCCGGGGAAGAGGCTTTTCTGGCGGTTCTTTTGTTCTCCCCGGAGATTACACAGTTGTTCTCCAGCTCAATAATAAAAAAATCGAAAAGCCTCTCACTGTTAAGGCTTATGAAAAGCACAATTTTTCTCTTGAGGAGAGGAGGTTGAATCAGAAGTTCGTTTCTGAAATTGGCAGTCTAGTCAGTCAAGGCACGGCTCTCATTTCCTCGATGACTACACTCATGGAACAACTGCAGAGTCTAGATCGGCGAGTTAACGCAGAGAATGTGAAACATTCAGGTTTGAGGGATATGCTGAAAGAAATAAAATCGAAGGTGGATCAAATCCAGGAGGCCTATTCCTACAGTGTGGAAGGAGCGACAGGCTATCGAAGGCCCGTCATCGTGGCCCTACGCGGAGGAACTCTCCCTGAGCAAATTTCTCGGTTGAGGGGATCGATCAGCCGCTATCAAGGAGCTCCAACTCAAACACAGATTGATCAGTTTGATGATATCAAATCAAAGGTCACACCTTTGCTTGAAATGGCTGCCGAAATACAAAATACGGATATTCCCAAACTGAATGCATTGCTTAACGAGATGAAGTTTCCCTTTATTAAGAAATCGAGATAATAGATATAGGAGCTGGCTGGCTTTAGAATCCTGCAAGCCGCCCAACTATCCATAGAAAGAAGATAAGTACCAGAGCGCTGCTTGTGGCCCATCTGGAATGGAAGGCTTTGGAAGTTTCCTCCCTTTGGCTGAGCCAATATCCAATAGGGACCAAAAAAGCCGACACAAGGGCTGTCAAACTTCCACTCAAAAAGATGTGCTCCGCCACTTTAGGCCAGCCTCCGGCCACCCAGGGTTTGTACTGGACGATATAGGTGATGATCAGGGCAAAAGACGTATACCCGCCATAGGCCCCCAGAATTCCAGTCAGCCCTCCACGAAGGAGAGACTTCTCATTGCGTTTTAATAAAAATGTTGCTGCTATATCAAAAGCAACGCCCAGCAGAAAGATACCAAGGAGATGACAGATAAACGGTCCTGCATTGACCAGTCGGAACAGGACTGCGATCCCTCCGATAGCGGATGATGTTCCGGGCGTATTGTTCTGAGCTCGAGCGAATGCCAGAAGTAACAGGGCCCATGTGGACAGCCAAACTGAGGCAAGGGGAATATTGGCCGCATATAGAGCTCCTCCACCGACAGCCTCGCTGATTCCCCAGAGGGAACCGAACAGAAACACCCATATCATTGGCTTGAATCTTTCCATATTTTTGATCCTTGTAATTTTCAAATTCTTCTCTGCTTATACCACAGTTGAATTTTATGGTCAAATATCAAGGATGATATGTCAAGGCAACGCAAAAACTTCCGGTTTTAGTTTCAACTAATTCCTCTTTAAG
>CAZLLG010000094.1:0-11647 GCA_964560275.1 uncultured Eubacteriales bacterium
GCCGATGAAATTGCCGAAGAGGCAGAATTTTTCTCTTTTGGGACCAACGATTTGACCCAGACTGTCTATGGATTGTCCCGAGATGATGGGGCTGGATTTCTTGCATATTATATTGCACACGGAATCTGGAAAAACAATCCCTTCGAGACAGTGGATATCAGTGGTGTCGGTGAACTCATGAAAATGGCGGTGCAAAAAGGCCGCAGCATCAGACCCCATTTAAAAGTGGGCATCTGCGGCGTGCATGGTGGAGATCCCCGTTCCATCTATTTCTGCCATGAAATTGGATTGGATTATGTTAGCTGCTCTGCTTACCAAGTCCCCATAGCCCGTTTAGCCGCGGCTCAGGTCGCACTCAGAGAAATAAAAGCTTCAGAACTTCAGTCTTAAATCAGCGTTTTCCTGACGCCTTTTGGAACATGTTTTTCAGAATGTAGGCGGCCATAGCCGGATTGGCACTTAGTCTCCGCTTGGCGTAAGCCGTAGCATACTTCCATTTCTCGGCAAACGGGACATAGAGCCGTACAAGAATGCCGTCTTTGATGAGTTGGTCTTGAAAATCCTGTTTTGGAACCCCCATAAGCATCTGCACTTCATACCGGTCCTTGTTTATCTGGAGCTTCTCGGCGATGTTGATAGATTCTTGGATGAGAGCCTCGTCATGAGTGGCGATTTCGGCATAATGGCCTTCTTTTAACAAAACTTCGAGCTGAGACAGCATCTTCGTCTTCATCTCAGCCTTATTCTGTAGAGCGATCTCTTTGGGTTCGTTGTAAATCCCAATGCATATCCGGATTCGGGCATTGAGTCCTGCAATAGACTTGATGTCATCATCCGTTCGAAAAAGTCTTGACTGCAGAACCGTCCCGAATGTAGGAAATTCTTGGTGAATGGTTCGGAAGATATCGAGAGTCATGTCCGTGAACATATGGTCTTCCATATCGAGAGTGACTTTGATGTCGTGCTTTGAGGCACGAGCGACTATGTTCGAAATGATTTTTTGACAGTTCTCTGTGCTTTTGTGGCTTCCCAACTGGGTAGGCTTTAAGGATATGGTGGCGAATTCCTGTCTTCCGAGGGCATCGATAAGTCGTTCGTAGACACCAACACTGTATTGGACATCTTCATCCGACTCCAGTTCTTCACCCAGGAGGTCGATGGTTGAGTTGACGTGCCTCTCTTCCCAAAATTTTTGGGCCGCATTGACAGCGGCATCGATGCTGTCGCCGGCGACATAAGGACTGGCAAAAATCTTGACTAGTGGAGTGGGAGCCAAATTGATTATAAAATTTTTAATACCCATAAAAAACTCCTCTAAACATACCTATTTAAGATTAAGAATATAATAAGATAAAAAACTAAATCATTTTCCGATAAACTTCAAGAAGAGTTTTCATTTTTTGTGGAATTATCCAACCTTTAGTTGAGGTTGTGCCTTTTTTTTGATATCTATAAACCTTCATGACTCCTTTGAAGCACCTTGTTCAGATTTTCCAAAGGGGAAAATTTCCCTTTAAGTTCATATACAGTGAGAAGTACTGGATGCACAATATGAAAAACCACATCTTTCCTGTAGAAAAATACAGAATGATTTATGAAAAACTCCTCATGATGGGAGCAAAAAAAGACGATTTTCTTTCGCCTCAAAGTGTTTCGGTTGAAGATGTGTTGCTTGCCCACACACCAAAATATGTTAAAAAGCTCAAAACGGGGAAACTCTCTCACTCAGAAGTGATGAGCTTGGAACTTCCTTATTCACTCGAGCTATTTGAATTTGCATTGATGTATGTTGGAGGAACAATCACAACCGCTGACAAGGCATTAAAGGAAGGCCTGGCTGTTCACATTGGAGGAGGTTTTCATCATGCCTTTGCGGACCATGGGGAGGGCTTCTGTATTCTCAATGATGTAGCCATAGCTGTCGAGAAGTTGATTAAAGACGGGAAAGTAGCCAAGGTTTTGGTGGTCGATGCTGATGTTCATCAAGGGAATGGGACAGCCTCAATTCTTTCCAAAAAAGACTATGTGTTTACATTTTCTATCCATCAAATGGATATCTACCCCGCTGAAAAGCCCCGCAGCAGTTTGGATGTTGGACTGTGGACTGGGGATGGGGATGAGAAGTATCACTCGGCTCTAAAAAAACATTTTCCCCGTTTGTATGAGGAATTTCGTCCGGATTTGATCGTCTATCTTGCCGGTGCAGATCCCTATGAAAAGGATCAGCTTGGCGGTTTGAACTTGACAAAAGAAGGGCTTATAGAACGGGAAAGGCTCATCCTTGGAGAAGCACGCAGCCGAAAAATTCCAGTCGTTATCCTTCTTGCTGGCGGCTATGCCTTTGATGTTCAAGACACTGTTGCTGTCCATCTCAATACAATAAAAGTGGCGCGAAAAATGCAAAGGAAGTATGCGTAGGTCTTCTTCTATTTAATCGGTTCGGTTTCTTTGTTCAACCAATCCAAATACTTTCCAAAACCCTTGATAAGAGAAACGGCTATGATCTCGGGCACTGTGTAGGGGTGGATTGTGAGAAGAGTTTTTTCGAGTTCGGGATAGCTATTGGACTGAGTTTTTATGAACAGGATATGTTCATTATCTTTAGTGATCTTTCCTTGCCACCAGTATATGGATTTGCAGACAGCGGTACGAGTCACACAGGCAGCCAACCTATTCTCAACGAGGTGTTGCGAAATATTTTCTGCCGTTTCTTCATCGGGAACGGTCGTGAAAACAAGAAGTTCTTCTGACATCTTCTCCTCCCTTTTAGTTCCGGGTTCTAATCCTGCAGAAATATATGGGCAAATATTTTTGCGTCGTTGACCATATTGTCTATGAGACAGTATTCATTGGGCATATGGGCAGTTTCATCCAACTTGGACCAGCAGGCTGCCTCGAATCCGGCATCACGAAATACAGCTGCCACGGTTCCTCCTCCAATTCCAGTGGGTTTAGCTTCCAATCCGTAGATTTCTTTCACAGCCTTCTTCAACACCTGAACGACCGGAGCATCCGGTGAGGTAGGAGGAGCAGCAGGGGCCTTTTGCTCTTCTTCCACAGTGATGGTCACTTTGAACTCCTTCTCGATGTGTCCGACCATTTCCCGTATTTTGTCCTCTACATCAGGGATGGAATAGCGCGGCAGAATCCGGCTGTCCATGTAGAAGACATCCTCTCCGGGGATCGTATTGACATTGGGGACATTGGCTTCCTTCTTTGTGGGTTCGAATGTGGAGATAGGGGGATCAAAAAGCGGATCCTTGTCCCCAAATAAAGAATAGAGTTTGTTGAGTTCGGTCACGAGGAAAGAATTGGCCCTGAAACTGTTGATCCCTTTTTCGGGAGTTGAACCATGTGCCTGCTTTCCGTGCGCTGTGAATTTGAGCCAGAGGATACTCTTTTCAGATACTTCGATCATCGTGCCGTCCTCATTGCCAGTGTCCGGAACAATGATCAGGTCATTCTTGCTGAACGCATCTGTCTGGTTAAGCACGTATGATATACCTTTGTCGCTGCCGGTTTCTTCGTCCGCCACTAGAGCAATACCGACATCATAGTTGGGTAAAACTCCATGGGCCTGGAAGGCCTTAAGGGCAAAGAGAGAGGCCACCATGTCCTGCTGGTTATCTTCCACCCCTCGTCCAAAGATTTTCCCTTCCTTCACCCAGGCTTCAAAGGGATTGCCCTCCCATTGGGCCAACTCACCGGGGGGCACAACATCCATATGTGTCATAATCCAAATTGTCTTTGACGACTTTTTCCCAGTGTACATCGCCAGGATGTTTGGTCTCTCTCCTGAGGGAGAATCGGAATCGGGTGCTTTAATCACCGTGATATCCGCAAATCCGCCATTTTTTAAAAAATCGAGTAGGAATTCCGCCTTTTTGGTCTCTCCTTCCCCACCAGAAGCTGGAGAAATGGCGGGCAAAGAACAGAGTTTGATCTGCATGTCGATCATCTCGTCCCGATAAGAATCGATCGTATCTATAATTTTATGGAAAATGCTCATATTTTTTCTCCTTAATCGTGAAAAATTCTATCACTGCAAGTGATGAGAAGCAAGGCCTTCGCAACTATTTTCCTTTCTTTGACTTGCATGGAGTTTAGGAGGAGTCTCCCTTGACATTTTCCCCTATTGAGAATACATTACCTCCAAATGAGAATTGGATTTGATGTCCGCCCTTTTCTGCGGGAGGCCACAGGAGTTGGGACCTATTATAAGAATCTTCTTTTTTCATTGGCAAAGATCGATGCCGACAATCAGTACTATCTTTTTTCTTCGTCCTACAAGGATAGGTTCCTTCAAGAGGATTTGCCTCCATTTTCTCAGGTTGAATTTCGCGATGCCCGCTATCCCGTCAAACTGATAAATTTTTTGTGGAACAAGGTGGGATGGCCTCCGTTGGACACGTTTTTCCATACGGAATTAGACCTTACTCATTCTCCCATTCCCCTTTTGCTTCCGACCAAAGGAAACAAGATTGTTACTGTCTATGACTTGTTCTTCATGGACTTTCCATCCTTCGTGCAAGCTGAAGTGCGCAAGAATTTTACTAAGAAAATAGAACACTCCCTGCATCGAGCCGATGGAATTTTGGTGATTTCCCAGTTTGTAAAAGATCAAATCATTAACCGATTTTTTTTGAATGAAGATAAAATCAAGGTTGTCTATCTTGGAGTCGATCCTGACTTTTTTAATAAACCATCAGCTGCTCAAACGGAATATGTTAAAAACAAGTATGGTCTGCCTTCAAAATTTATTCTTTTCGTCGGAGCCATCGAGCCCAGGAAAAACCTGGTCAGATTGATCGAAGCTTTAGGAGTTATCCATGAAAAGTCGGTTGATATTCCTCTTGTTATCGCAGGGAAAAAGGGGATGGACTCTCATAGTCTGATACAGAAAATAGAAGAAATCAAACTTCAGCCTCAAGTGTTGTTCCTGAATTATCTTCCCGAGGGAGAGTTAAAGGCGCTGTATCGTTTGGCCTCTTGCCTGGTTATTCCTTCTCTTTGCGAGGGATTTGGCCTTCCTTTGGTCGAAGCCATGGCCAGTGAATGTCCACTTGTGATCTCTAATGCTCCCGCACTTCCTGAAATCGCTATGGATGCGGCCCTCTACTTTCATCCGGATGATGCGGAGGAAATGGCCAGCCAAATCCTTTTTGTGTTGGAAAACGATGACAAACGAAGGAATCTTATCGAAAAGGGAACTCAGAGAGCGAGAGATTTTAGTTGGACACAAACAGCGGAAAATACCCTCAATTTTTATAGGTCGGTTCTGGAAAAACGGGGGCCGCGGTGAAAATCGCTGTGGACTGCTATGAATCTGGAGCCTCTGCCACCGGCGTGGGACGATCTATCGAGAATGTCCTCAAAGAACTAGTGCCGATGATGCCGGATGAAAAATTTATTGCACTGAGCCGAGATCCGATTGAAAAATACCTTCCTCCGGACATGGTTCAGCATGTTTTGTCCCCAGACAGGGGTTATTTTCGCTGGCAAAATGGACCTGTCCGCCGCAAACTCAAACAGATTCAACCGGATATCCTTATTGCGTCCAATTACACACTTCCGGTCCTCAGCCGTTGGAAATCTATTCTTATCGTGCATGATGTGTCGTTTGTGTCTCATCCTGAATGGTATTCGGCGAAGGACTCTCTTAAGAGAAAATTTCTTGTCCAACGAAGCGTGAGAAAAGCCGAGTATGTTGTCGTTGTGTCCAGAACAGTCAAGGGGGAGCTGATGAAGTACCTGGATATCGATCCCGGTAAGATTGAGGTCATATACCATGGTGTCGAAAACCGCTTTCAAAAAAGCCCTGAAAGCCAGATCATGGAGTGGAAACAGCAAAAGGGATTAAAAAATAAACTCATTGTTGGATTTTTGGGTTCAATTTTTAACAGAAGACATATTCCAGTTCTTATAAAATCATTAGAACTCCTGCGTCGAGACCTGCCGGAGTTGGTCCTCTACATCATCGGAAAGGACATGACCCACCCCCCCCAAAATATGGCTGCACTTTTAAAGAAAGATTGGATCTTTTGGGAAGACAGACTGGAGAATAAGGATATCGTACTCTATTATTCGGCCTTGGATGTCTTTGCTTATATTTCTGAATATGAGGGTTTTGGACTTCCACCACTTGAAGCGCTCGCCTGTGGAACCGTGCCGGTGCTGCTTAATAAATCTTCTCTAGGTGAAATTTATCAGGATATGGCTTTCCTTTCTGAAGAGCCAAATGTTGAGTCAGTCGCCAAGGCGCTCACGGATGCTATTGAGAATGATGAGGCCAAATCCAAGATTCTAGATAATTTTTGGCAAAAACGCTCTTTATTTTCCTGGAAAAACTCTGCGAATGGTTTTAGGCGGTTGATAGACAACATAGGAAAACATTGAGATGCCTGAGCTTTCTGTGATTCTTGTCAGTTATAATGATTGGATCCACCTGGAAAAATGCCTTCAATCTCTGCAATCACTTCTTCCGGAATTTGATCTGGAGATCATCATTGTGGACAACAACTCTTCTGATGGCAGTCCCGATTTTGTAAGGAGCAAATTCCCCTTTGTCAAACTTCTCTCCGCCAGCGAAAATTTTGGATTTGCGAAAGCCAGCAATATGGGAATCCGTGTTTCTGTTGGAGAATTCGTCTTGTTCTTGAATACCGACACAATCGCAAATGTTCAAGCCTTAACCGTACTCCTCGATGAGATGAAGCGGAATCCCTCAATTGGTGCTGTAGGGCCTGCACTTCTGCTTGGCAAGGAAATCTATCAGATTTCTTTCGGAAAAAGAGTCAGTTATTTTTCACAATTTATCCAAAAAGGATTTTTCAACCTCTATTATTCAAGAAAGCTAAAGTCCGACAAAAAAATTCGGGAAGCGGGTTGGTTGAGTGCGGCTTGTCTGCTGGTAAAGAGGAGGGCCTTGGAAGCGGCCGGTTGCTTCGATGAAAATTATTTTCTCTATTTTGAAGATATCGATTTGTGCTACAAGATTAGAAAAGCGGGTTGGAAGCTGTGGTTTTGTCCACAGGCACGAATCACCCATATCGGAGGGACCAGCACATCTGCAGTGAAAAATTCTAGCAGGTATCACTACAGAAAAAGCCAGCTCTATTTTTATAGAAAACACAATTCGAGGCTTTCACTATTCCTGCTTCAAGTTTATCTCTGGATGAATGTCACTTTTAATTTTCTAGTTAAACCAAAAAAGGAGGGGGAGGACTACGGAAGAAAAGAATTCTTGCGGCTGCTCGGCAAACGAAATCAATGACAAAGATAAAAATCTTAGAAATGATAGATACGACTTTCCTGGGCGGAGGTCAGATCAATTTACTTTCTCTTACGTCCTGCCTTGACAAATCTTTATTTGAAATCCTGGTGTGTTCCAGGAAGGGAGGGGCTTTGGTCGAGGCTGTCAAAGATAGAGGGATACAGCATATCCCGATTTTGAATACGAAAAGATTCAGCCCGAGTATTGTCGCTGAAATCGTTGATATGCTGACTGAGTTTCGTGTTGACGTGCTCCACACTCATGGCGGAGTGGCTGGATTTTACGGCCGTTGGGCTGCACGCAAATGCAGGATTCCTGTTATTATCCACACACTCCACGGTATCCATTATCTTCACTACAGAAATTTTGTTATCAAATATCTTTATGTCTTACTCGAAAAATGGTTTTCACGGCTTACGGATGCTGTCATTTATGTCTGTGATTCCGATAAGATTTTGGGTAAAAAATATGGGCTTGTTCCGGAAGGAAAAAACGTTGTTATCCGGAATGGAGTGGATTTTTTGACTTTTGAAATGTCCCAGGGAAAACAAACTGAGAAATTGGAATTTGCACAAGGATTGGGATTGGACCTCTCAAAGCCCATCGTGGGGACTGTAGCGCGGCTTCACCGGCAGAAAGGAATCCCCTATCTTTTAGAAGCTGCTCAACTGCTTTTACAGGAGATTCCAGGTGTGCAGTTCCTGATTATAGGGGGTGGTCCCTGGAAAGACAGATTAATAAAGCAGAAAAATCGCTTGGGATTGGAGAATTCTGTCCATTTTCTGGGTGAAAGAAAGGACATCCCTAAACTTCTCTCTCTTTTTGATGTGGTTGTTCTCCCTTCTCTGTGGGAAGGGCTTCCTTATTCCTTGTTGGAGGCTGGATCCTCAGGAAAGCCTGTTGTGGCCACAGATGTCGATGGAGTGAAAGAAATCATTACTGATGGAAAAACTGGAATTCTTGTCCCCTCAAAGAAGCCAAGAGAGCTTGCAGCTGCTTTGTTCCAACTCCTTGAAGATAAAGAATTAGCGAATCGGCTAGGTGTGGCATTGAAGGAAGACATTCAAAAGAGATACTCCCTTTTGACTATGGTTGAAGACGTCCAAAAACTCTATCTTCGGTTATTTCACGAGAAAAACAAACACCATTAGTTACCTTGGGAGAACGCAACTTGGTTTCTCGTAGACTAAATAATTTATAGAGAACTTGTACTAGAAGACACGGAAATATGTATGCTTGCGGCAACTTGGGGCAGATTGACAATTATTGACTGCCTTCATATAATCAACCTCGATGGAAAACATAAAAGTGGCCCTCGTTCATGACTGGCTGACGGGTCAGCGTGGAGGAGAAAAAGTGCTGGAGGTCCTTTGTGAAATCTTCCCTGAGGCTCCTATCTTCACTCTTTTTCACATTCCAGGATCTCAAATAAAAACCATTGAAGAAAAAGAAATTTTCACCAGTTTTCTCCAGGGAATGCCGTTTCTGCGCAAAAAATATAGGTCCTATCTGCCGTTATTTCCCCTGGCTGTAGAACTCTTTGATCTACAGGATTTTGATTTCGTCGTTTCCAGCTCTCACTGCGTTGCCAAAGGGATCATTCCACGCCCGGATGCGCTGCATGTTTGCTATATCCATTCTCCAGTCAGGTATGCCTGGAATCAATATTTTTCTTATTTTTCTCCACGGAAGCTTGGTTTTTTTTCGCGTAAGTTCATCCCTTTTCCAATTCATAAGCTGAGAATTTGGGATGAATCTTCCTCACACAGAGTGGACCACTTTATTGCAAATTCCAGAACAACCGCCCAGAGAGTGCAAAAATATTACAGGCGTCAATCGGATGTGATTCATCCACCTGTGGACACTCATTTCTTTCAGCCAAACGGCCAGCAGGAGGACTATTTTTTAATAGTCTCTGCGCTTGTGCCATATAAAAAAATTGAACTGGCAATTCGTGCATTTAATCAAAATGGAAGGGCCCTCAGGATTGTGGGTTTGGGGCCTGAATACAAGCGACTCAAGCGGATCTCTAAGACTAACGTTCAATTTCTAGGCTCCATTGATGAAGACACTCTCCTTAAAGCCTATCAGCGGGCAAAGGCACTTATTATGCCGGGAGAGGAAGATTTCGGGATCAACGCCTTGGAGGCGCAGGCCTGCGGAATTCCTGTTGTCAGTTATGCCCGGGGGGGAGCTTTAGAGACCGTTATTTCAAATGAAACAGGCATATTCTTCCCCGATTTTAGGGTGGACAGTCTTTTGGGAGCGCTTGACAAATTGGAGGCCATCACATTTAATAAAGAGGCCATCCGTGCCCATGCTTTGAACTTCTCTCGGGAAAAATTTAAAGAAAATATCAACGCGTTCTTGCAAAAAAAAATGGGGAAATTATAAGAGCCAACGATGATTAGAAAAAAAGGAACGCGTCTTATCGGATTATACATACTGAGCGATTTTGTCGCAATTTCTCTGGCCTATTTTTGTTCTTACTTTTTTCGATTTAAGACTTTTATTCCCATTAATCCTGAAAGGGGAACTCCTGCAATAAAGTCTTATATTATTGTTTTTCCCTTATTCCTATGTCTCCACCTTTTAATATTTTTTATTCAGGGGTCTTATCGTACTCGACTCAAGAGGATTAAGATCGATGATTTCTTCTTCGTCACCATCAATGTCGTTATCACTGTCCTGATTGTTCAGGCTGTGCTGAGCTATCTCTCTAGCTATAGCCAGGGCCTTGCTCCTCTATTTCGTATGACATTTAAGATATCTCATGCTTTTCTTGCTATTTATGCCGTATACATCATCCTTTTTGTCCTCTTCCTCAGATTCCAGATCTACTTCTTCATGAAAAGACGCTTTGCTAGAGGGATGAACCTCCAGAATATTCTTATTGTTGGAGCTGGGGAGATGGGGAAAGCCGTGACTCAGAAGCTTCTGCAATTAAAAGATTTAGGTTTTGAAGTGAAGGGATTCTTGGATGATAATCTGGACGCCGGAAAAGAAGTCAATATAGATGGGGGGATAAAAGTATTAGGTCCTCTAAAAGATTTAGACCGCATTCTTGAAAGAGAGCAGATCAGTGATGTTTATGTAGCTCTTGACCTGAATAACTATTCTCAAATTTTAGAGACCTTAAAAGTGGTGAATAAATATGCGGTTAATGTCCGGCTGGTCCCGGACCTTTTCCAACTCCTCACTCTGAAAACGAAACTGGAGGATCTGGATGGATTTCCTGTCATCTCTATCGACGAGCCTCCTCTGAGAGGGATGATGCTGTTTTTAAAGAGGGGAATGGATATCTGCGCATCGGCTGTTCTTTTGATTCTCCTATCACCTCTTTTTTTCCTAGTAGGAATTTTAATAAAAATGTCATCAAAAGGACCGGTGTTCTACCACCAAGAGCGGATGGGAGTGGATGGAAATAAATTTGTTATGCACAAATTCAGGACGATGGTGTGTGATGCCGAGGCACAGAGCGGTCCTGTGATGTGTGCGCCAGATGATCCGAGGATTACCAAGATCGGCCGGTTTCTGAGAAGAGTCAGCATTGATGAATTTCCTCAACTTTTTAACGTGATTAGAGGCGAAATGAGCCTTGTTGGACCACGCCCGGAGAGACCTGTATTTGTTGAGGAATTCAGGGAGAAGATCCCAAAATATATGCTTCGGCATAAGGTTAAATCCGGAGTCACAGGATGGGCTCAGGTTCATGGATTACGTCAAGACACTCCAATCGATAAAAGGCTTGAATATGATTTCTATTACATTCAGAATTGGTCGTTTGCTTTGGATTTAAAAATCCTCTGGAAGACACTGAGAACGGGATTTATCGATAGAGGCGCCTAACCTTTTCCGTCTTTCTCTATTTTTACTCCTTTAAACTGGCGGTATCCACGTACGCCGATTAATGTGTATTGTGCTGCGGAAAGGAGGGCCAAGACCAGAGTGAGCCAATAGACTCCTGTGAGATATGATGGAGTTTTCCCGAGTGAATTGTAGAGGAGGACAAGAGTCAAAAGGCTCATTTCCACAACGGTGCATACCTTCCCTATGATGGAAGGGTTTGCCTCGGTTGCTTTTGTCAGCCTGATAAAAATCAGAGCTCCTGAAACAATATAAATGTCTCTGAAAATTACGACAACCACCAGCCAAACGGGGATGGAGTTCGGTGTACTGATAGACGGAAGGGAAAGGAAAATAAACGAGGAAGCCATAAGCAGTTTATCAGCAGCGGGATCCAGGAAGGTCCCAAGTTTTGTCTTCTGCTTCCAGACTCTGGCTGCAATGCCGTCCAGGAGATCTGTCGAAATAGCGAAGAGGAAGACAATAAACGCCAATGTAACTTTGTGTTTCAGCATCAAAGCTAAAAAC
>CAZLLG010000095.1:0-11504 GCA_964560275.1 uncultured Eubacteriales bacterium
GGATAGCCAAAGGATCAATTCCTGTAAATGGCTCGTCCAAGAGAATGAAGACCGGATTCATGATCAACGCCCTGCCGATCTCTAGGCGCCTCCTCTCTCCTCCAGAAAGAGTGTAGGCCTTTGAGTCGGTCAGGCCATCTAATCCAAGTTCTTCAAGAATATCGGTCAAATCGCTGCGCTCTCTAGAAGTCATATCTCGAGTGATTTCTCTGACGGCCAGCAGATTGTCTGCAACACTTAACCTTCTGAAAGAGGATGGCTCCTGAGGGAGGAGGCAAACTCCCTTTCTGGCTCTTTTGTACATTGAGACGCCTGTAATCTCTTCATCATCCAGGAATATCTGCCCGGCATCTTGAGCAATAAGACCAAGAATCAAAGAAAAGGTTGTCGTTTTTCCGGCACCATTGGGCCCGAGAAGCCCGACGATTTCACCCCTTTTGACGGAAACAGACACATCATCAACAACTTTCTTTTTACGGAAACTTTTTTCCAATCCTACAGCCGCTAGATGGTCTTTCATTTTTCACGATTTTATAACAGAAAATGATCTTTCCTGACCTTGATTTTCAACGACGATTCTATCATCGGCTATGAAAAAAGTCAATTTCTCGCCCTCAGTTCTCCCCTTATCCTTGTCAATCAAAACCGGATTACCAAGCAGAACGATTGTTTCATTTTCCAAATCAAAATGGGCCTCTTCTCCTCTGGCTTCGGACTGCTGTTGAACGATTATAACATTCCCGGTGGCCAAAAATTTTTGCATCTCCCCTTGATCCTCATTAAATTGGATCTTGATGGCCTTGGACGTCAACTTGACCTCATTAGCCTTCAGGGAACATGCACCACTGAAAGTGATGGCTTTTTCCTCCGGATTATAATCCATTTTATTGGCAGAAATTTCCACGTTTCCTTGATTCTGACTCTTTTTTGATTCGTATGGAAAAATCGATTGCACTTGTCCAATACATTCTATCTTTCCAGTTCCTTGGTCGACAGACAGTTCGTCGGTGTGTAAGATCTCTTTCTCCTGCCAGCTCTTGACTCCTTCTGTAAATATAAAACGCTCCTCTTCGGCTGAATATCTCATCTTTTCTGAAGTAATGAAAATAGATTTATCTTGTGAAAAGAAACCCATTGTTTTTTTTCCATTTCCGGGATTCAAAATGACCTTCACATTTTCAGAAGCTTCAAGGTTGTTTTTCTCTGTATCCAGGATTATTTCCTTCGCTGAAATTTTATAATTCTTTGAAGAAAGACTCGCTTCATGTTCGACATTTCCTTTGATCTGGAGATCCTCTCTAGCCTCAACCATGACAAGGGATTCCCCCTCGACAATTCTCTCCTCTTCTGTCTCCCCATCCATATCGACTAAACGGGCCTGCCCAAGAGCACGAAACTCTATCAACCTCCCATCCTGGCTCAATGCGAACTTTAGAGAATTTGACTCCCCTTGTTGAGAATTCCCAGAAGGAAAAAGGAATCTAAATAGGCAGTTTCCTTCAGCTTCAAGGGATCGGATCTTGGAAAAATTTTGAAAGGCCAATAGTTTCACTTCATCGGCCTGAACGTGCCGCTCTATTCTTCCGTCCCCAACTTCGACAACCGTTCCCACCACATTTCCTTTAAGAAGTACGGACCGTACGTGCTCTTCCTCAGGAAACAATTCAAATTCCACAGAGTCTGCTGAACCGTGGCTTTCCCCCTGAGAAAATTCTACGCTGCCTTCCATTCGGCCCTTTCGATTCGCTCTCAGATAGAAAAATTTCTCTCCTTTCACAATCATGGGAGAAAAAGAATCCAAGCGAGTCGTCAACTCAAGATAAACCTGGTTTTTAAGCTCAAGTCTTTCTTCCTTAATAATATAGATTAACTCATTCGCAAATCCTGTAATCCGGTCTGAAGAAAATACCGCATTTTCATTCGTTTTGAAGACTTCTGCTTTCCTATCATATTCCAAATAAGAACCTTCCAGGATCGCTTCTTTATATCGAATTTTCGCTTTCCCCTTCAATAAAAAGTGCGTCCATTCTTGATCATAAACGATCTCATCAGCATAAAGTTCATATTTGCCTTTGTATTTAAACTCAACGTTCCCAACAGCATGGAGACGCCCCTCTTCATCGATAAACTGCTCATTGAACTGGCCTTCCAGCGGGATTTCTCCTCCTTTTTCCTCAAAAAATTCACCCCTCTTTATTTTTTCCGTTTTTTCGGGAGGACTTTCATTCTCAACGCGCTTAAACTCAGGCCTCCGGTTGGAATATTGGATGAAATTGATGGCAATGACCGTAACAATAACGAAGAGGACTCCTGCTATTAAAAACTTGAGAAGACGTGCAAGATTAAGCTTTGTGCTAGCCATGGCTCTTCATTTGAAAAAAGAGATTCCCCTTTATTATACTCTTATTCGAGGCTTTGGGCTATGTGGATTTCTTCATATCTTCAAGAGACAGATTAAGCCTTTCTTCCCCTAAATAGACAGAAGTCTGGATCGAGTAGGCAATATCAACGGATTCTCCCTTACAGATTGTATCGGCTAGATCTCCCATTCCCCATCCGAGAACTTCAAAAACTCTCCCGGTATGTTTGAGCAAAAATTTACTATGCTTTCCCTGCATTTTTTTTGGTTCCAAAATCACTTCGGCCTTTTTGGTCATAAATACAGGCTTTGGATTCCCGACTCCAAAAGGAGAGAGAAGGGATAGGTAATCTAGAAATCCGGAATCAATTTGATCGAATTGGATATGGGCATCAATATTTATTTTCCTCATCAGATCTTCATCGGATATTTTAGACTCTGCATAGGCCGTAACTTCCGAACGGAAAGCATCCATGTTCTCAACCAAAAGCTCACATCCAACGGCAAGGGTGTGCCCTCCATGGTTGAGACAAAACCTCTTATTTGCATACAAACAATCAATGAGGGAAAATTCTTTGATACTCCTCCCTGATCCAAGGGCCTTTCCATTGTCTATGGCGAAAAGGAGGACAGGACGATGAAACCGTTCTTTCAACTTTGATGCCACAATACCGATGACACCTCGATGCCAATTCTCGCAACCCATAACAAAAAGCTTATATTTTTTATCGAGCGACCGATTTTTTATCATCTTTAGGGCTTGAGAAAATATTTTTTCCTCGACATTTCGTCTTTTCGAGTTCAACTGATCAAGATTCCTGACGAGATCACGGCATTCCTCGAGGTCTTCAGAGAAGAAAAGACGGACGGCCAAATCAGCTTTTCCCATTCGTCCGGCTGCGTTTATCCGAGGACCAATTCTGAAACCCACATCCCCTACAGAAACTTTTTTGCCGCTCAACTGACATATGTCCAGGAGCTTCTGCAATCCCGGATTAGAGACATTCTCTAAACCCTTTAACCCAAATTTAACAAACAACCTGTTTTCCCCGCGCAGAGCTGCAACATCGGCCACAGTTCCAATAGACACAAGCTTCAAATAGTGCGGGAGAAGCTCAGCTCGGCCATCCTCTTCAAAGAGAGCTTGGATGAGCTTAAAAACAACACCGATTCCTGCAAGGTTTTTATCTGGGTAATTGGCATTTTGTATTACAGGATTGAGGACAGCAAGAGCTTGTGGAAGGGCTGCTCCCGGAAGGTGATGATCTGTTATGATGACATCCACACCATGGGTTTTGGCACGCTCCACAAATTCGATGGCCTTGATGCCGCAGTCCACACTGACAACTACCTGGGCCTTCTTTTCAAGAACGATATCTAAATAGCTCTCTTTTATTCCGTAACCTTGTGACAGCCGATTGGGGATAAAATATTCTACATCCCCACCAAAAGCCAGAAGCGCTCTTGTTAAGATTACGACAGAGAGGACACCATCGACATCATAATCGCCAAAAATCACGATTTTTTCTCCCTGCAAACACGCATTTCGGAGCCTGTCCACGGCGGCTCTCATCCCAGACAGGAGAAATGGGTCATGTAAATTGTCTAAGGTGCCATACAAAAAAGATTGGGCTTTGTCTCGAGTTGTGATGTTTCTATTGACTAAAATCAGGGCAATTTCGATGGGGATCTCCATTTCACCGGAAAGTGTCTTTGCCAGCTCATTATTTGTGGGATATGTCCAAATGGCTTCTTTCATAAGTGAGACACTTTAGCATACTTAATCTGTTTTGTCAGGAATCCTGAATAATTCACGAGTTTAGAATACTCCAGATGCGAGGCATCGACGTATGCAGCTGTACTCATGTACTGCAAATAGGTCGCAACAAAGCAGATGGGGTATTATTGACTCACCCCTGGGGAAAAATGTCGATTATGGAAAAAGTCTTATGATAACACAGCTTCTCAGTTATTTTACCGAAAAAAAAAGAAATATAAAGAAAAAAAAGATATTAGGGAAAATATCGACATTTTTCATGAATTATTCGGGGAAATTGACTTTAAAAGAACCCAAAAATATAATAAAAGAACTATGCTGAGCAATCTGAGAGAAAAACTGACTCGGACTAGAAACACATTCAAAATTAAATTCGATGATCTGCTAAAATCACAGAAAGAGTGTGAGGACATTCTTTCTGGATTGGAAGAATCCCTCATTTTAGCAGATGTTGGTGTCGGCACAACTGATAAAATCATCTCGTCCATTAGAGAAAAAAGCAGAAAATCGGACACCTTTTTAACAATCAGTGAGAGACTTAAAAAAGAGATTGAAAAGACTCTTTCACAATTCCCAATGGAAATGAATCTTAACCAATCCCGATCGGTCGTGATGCTTGTGGGTATCAACGGGGGCGGGAAGACAACATCTCTGGCTAAACTGGCCTATTTTTATAAGAGTCAAGGGAAAAACTGTCTTTTGGTCGCTGGAGACACCTTCCGAGCCGCAGCCCAAGAGCAACTCTCTATTTGGGGAAAAAAACTGAACATTCCCGTGATTAAGGGACAATACATGGCAGATCCAGCATCGGTTGTCTTCGACTCCATCCAGTCATTCAAAGCTCATGACTATCAGATGCTCCTCATAGATACCGCTGGACGCGTTCACACAAACATCAATCTCATGAACGAACTTGAGAAGATTAAGAGAATCATATCGAGAGAATTAGAAGGTGCCCCCCATGAAGTTCTTCTCGTCCTGGATGCCAGCATAGGCCAGAATGCTTTAATCCAGGCAAGAGAATTTTTGAAGTTTTCAGGTATTTCCGGAGTATTTTTATCTAAATTGGATGGAACGGCAAAGGGAGGGAGTGTCTTAAGCATCATCGATGAGCTCGAACTACCCATCAAATTCATAGGCGTGGGGGAGGGGGAAAAGGATATGATGTCTTTTTCTCCAAAAGACTACGTCAACGCACTTCTCACATGAATAACATTCGTGATAGATCTTATCTTGAAATGGCCTACAGCCTCGCCCAGAAAGCCAAAGGTTGGACAAGTCCAAATCCCTATGTCGGAGCAGTGATAGTCAAAAATGGAACCATAGTTGGTTCTGGCTACCACAAAGGCCCGGGCCAACCCCATGCAGAAATCGTTGCTCTACAAAAGGCTGGACCTTCCCAGTACAAAAGCACCATATATTTGACCCTGGAGCCCTGTATTCACTGGGGAAGAACTCCACCCTGTATTGAATCTTTGCTGAAATCCAAGCCCCGGCGGGTAGTCATATCTGCTCCTGATCAAAATCCACTTGTTCACCTCCAAGGGATCCGTGCCTTGAGAGAATCTGGGATTGATGTATCTGTCGGTCTTCTCCAAGAAAAAAATGACGTTCTCAATGAAACCTACATCAAGTATATCACTAAAAAGATTCCGTTCATCACACTTAAAGCAGCTTTAAGCCTGGATGGAAAAATGGCGACAAAAAGTTTCTCCTCACAATGGATATCATCTTCTCAGACAAGAGAGTACACACAGCTCCTCCGAGGAGAACATGATGCGATTTTAATCGGCGTACAAACTCTTCTCAAAGATAATCCGAGGTTGACACTCCGTCACCCAAATTGGAAAGGGAAAAAGCAACTGCGAATCATCCTTGATCCTGATCTTAGAATCCCAATGAATTCACGGATTTTAAGCACAACATCCAGAGGAACCATCTTTGTCTTCACAAAAAAACCGCCAGATTCTCAAAAGGCAGCGAATCTGAAAAAAAAAGGGGTGAAAGTGATCTCCCTTCCCGGATCTAGTCCAAATATCAGCTTAAAACGCATTCTCGTTTGGTTAGGACAACACGAGATCTCTAGTATCCTGGTTGAGGGGGGAGGGCGGCTGCACACGTCTTTTTTAGATCAAAGGCTTGCGGATAAAATTTTCATCTCTCTTTCGCCCAAACTCATCGGAGGCAAAAACGCTCCGGCTCTTTTTCTGGGAAGGGGTGTTAAATCCGTAAAAGATGCTCTCCAACTGTACAAGGTCCGCTTTTATCAGATTGAGAATGATATCATCTTAGAGGGGTATTTCTGATGTTTACAGGAATTATTTACCATTTAGGCCATTTTAAAGAATACAGCCTGGGAAAAAAGGTTTTCTCCATCGAAGCCTCAACCGTTGCTCCCAAACTTGAAATAGGTGACAGCCTGGCCATCAATGGAGTCTGTCTGAGCCTTATAAAAAAAGACAAACGTGTTCTCTATTTTAACATATCAGAGGAAACATACCGCCATACAAACCTTGGCTCCCTTCGGAAAAGAGACATTCTGAACCTAGAACTCCCCATAACTCTTTCAACTCCTTTGAGTGGACATCTGGTTACGGGACACATCGATACAACAGGAAAAATTCTCAAGATTGCCTCCTCCGGGAATGGGAAACGATTCACCTTCTCCTTCCCTAAAAAACTCAGACCATATCTTGTTCCAAAAGGATCTGTTTGCATCAATGGAATAAGTCTCACCATTGCGACTATCTCATCTTTATCGTTTGATGTTGAGATCATCCCTATTACTCTAGAAAATTCCAATTTGGGAGTTCTTAGAAGAGGAGATACGGTCAATATCGAAAGTGACATCATCGGCAAATACGTGTATAATTGGCAAGTTAAAGAAAGATAGAAACAAAGGAATATTTTGATGAAGAGGAAATCTTTTGTTGCCACTGTTGACCAAGCCATTCAAGCTGTCAAATCTGGAAAACTAATCATCATTGTGGATGATGAAGATCGTGAAAATGAAGGTGATCTTATGGTCGCCGCCGAGAAAGTGACTCCCGATATTATCAATTTTATGGCCAAACACGGACGCGGTCTCATCTGTCTTCCTCTGCCCGGAGAACGGTTAAAGGAATTGGATCTACCTCTAATGGTGTCTGACAATACCGCCACATTTCAAACGGCATTCACCGTTTCTGTCGATGCCAAAGAAGGAACAACGACAGGCATATCGTCCTTCGATAGGGCTAAAACAATCCTGTCTGCTATAGATCCCAAAACAAAACCTTCGGATCTTGCACGCCCTGGACACATTTTTCCTCTGCAGGCCATGAATGGGGGCGTACTCGAAAGAGCAGGTCAGACCGAAGCAGCGGTCGACATCACGAGACTGGCAGGCCTATACCCAGCAGGAGTCATTTGCGAAATCATGAACGAAGACGGAACGATGGCTAGAATGCCGGAATTGATGGAATACAGCTTAACCTATGACATTCCCATATTGACTGTCACAGACCTTATCAAATACAGGATGAAGAACGAGACACTTGTCACTAAGATTGAGGAAACCAAACTCCCCACAAAATTCGGCGATTTTAGACTTCTTGTTTACAAGGACAGCATACACAAGGAACACCACCTTGCTTTGGTTGCAGGAGACATCAAGAGGGGGGAGCCCACTCTAGTCAGAGCTCACTCCCAGTGTTTGACAGGAGACACTTTCGGCTCTATCCGATGTGACTGCGGAGATCAACTCCACCTCTCTATGGAGATGATCCAAAAAGAGGGAAAAGGCGTCATTCTGTATATCGTCAATCAAGAGGGAAGAGGAATCGGGCTCATCAACAAGATAAAAGCCTATGCACTCCAGGATAAGGGAGTCGATACGGTTGAAGCGAACGAAAAGCTCGGTTTTCAATCCGATCACAGAGATTATGGGATAGGCGCTCAAATACTCGTCACCCTTGGTGTCACAAAACTCCGTCTTATCACAAACAACCCCCGAAAATTTATCGGGCTGTCAGGTTATAACCTGGAAATCGTGGACCGTATTCCCCTGGAAATCCCCCCATGTGATAGCAACCGCCATTACCTTAAAACCAAAAAAGAAAAGATGGGCCACATCCTCGACATGGTCTAGCCTCATATCTCCTTTAAAAACAGAAGCCTTAGTATGCCCTGATAGGGTGAAAAAAAGTACTCGTCAATTCATCTCAAGAGAGGATTGACGGAATTCCCTGCTTATTCCACAATTGAATGGTTAAAACCATACAGAATTGGAGCGAATGAATCCACTTTCTGGCCTGCGCCATCAGAACTTCAGTTTAGTACGGTTCTTTTCTAGGTCCGGTAGCCCCATATTCTGCTTATATTCTTCAAAATATAGTGGCGGAGGATAAAATGCCGCATCATCGACACATAAATATGAAAACTCTTATTCTCTGGGTGATTCCAATTTGTGTTCTTGTTTTTAAGAGTTTTGTTTTTCCTGAAACTCCAAGGATTAAATTTGGGCTGTCGCCACAAAAACAGGAATTGTATCCTGATTCAGAACGAATCTGGATTAGAACCGGAGGCCCAAGTGGTGGCTTGGGATATGATGTCCGGATTCATCCAGAAAACAAGAACATCATGTTTGTCACCGATAATCCAAGCGGCGTTAACAAGAGTTATGACGCCGGATTGTCTTGGAATCAAAAGAACCAGGGAATTTTAGTAAGAACAGGCCCTTCATTTGACGGAATTCCTATCTTCTCTTTGACTATTGATCCAAATAATCCGGATATTATTTGGGCGGGCACACAAGGAATAAAAGGGATCTTTAAATCCACAGATTGCGGTGAGACCTGGGTCAAAAAGGATAATGGTGTTCCGGGAGAAAAAGAAATTTCCTTCAGAGGTTTTGCCGTGCACCCCTGGTATTCCGAAATCGTATTTGCAGCTGCAGAAAAATCCACAGGCATACCCGGAATTGAATTTGACAGGACACACGGGCAAATTTTCAAAACTGTTGACGGCGGAGAACACTGGAAACAGGTTTGGGAAGGAGATAATCTTGCAAGAATAATACTTTTTGATCAAGAATCTCCTGATACTCTTTATGCATCTACAGGCATTTTTGATAGAGAGGCAGTCAATATCCATGGTGTTGGAGTTTTAAAGTCTGCAGATGGAGGAGAAACTTGGTTTCAGATCAACAGTGGAATTCCCGAAGATGCAGGAAACCGGTTTATTGGCTATCTTGAAATGCATCCTTCAGATTCACGAATTCTCTTTGCAGCAGCGGGGAATAATGTCGAAGGAATGGGGGGCATATTCCGGACTTTAGATGGTGGCAATCAATGGACAAAACTTCTTGCTGGAGAGGTCTTTACAATTGTGACAATTAGTCCTTCGAATCCCAGTATCCTTTATGCAGGAGGTGAACACTCCTTTTTCCGAAGTGTAGATTTTGGGGAAAGCTGGCAGCGGATGAATGGAGATGATGTCATATGGGGCCCTGAGGGAATAAGGGCCGGTTTTCCGATAAGTGCCGTCGTGGATCCATTTGATCCCGATATTGTGTTTGTGAACAATTACGGCGGAGGAAATTTCGTAACTCAAGACGGAGGTCTGAGCTGGAATAACTCAAGCAATGGGTACACGGGCGCTAATATGTATGATATTGATATAGATCCCAAAAATCCTGGCCTTGTGTACTCTATAGGAAAGAGCGGGCCGTTTATGAGTCGGGATGGCGGCACAAGCTGGATCGGATTGGCTCATAGCCCAGCAGATTTTCCCGAATGGTATGCAGTAGCCATGAATCCTAAAGCTCCCAAAGAGGTTATTATATCGACGGAACATGAAGGAGTCCTATTAAAAAGTCTGGATAGAGGTATGAACTGGAAAAAAGTGTTTGATCACCCTTTGGCCCATGGTGAACCAGCCCATAGACATGGATTTAAAGCCATTTCTTATGCACCTTCAAATCCTAAGATAGTTTATGCAGGAATGTGTAAAGGGAGACGGACTATTATGGGCGATTTTTACGCAGGCCGGAGCTTTGGAATGTTTAAATCAACAGATGGGGGAGAAACCTGGAATGAAAGAAACTCAGGATTGGATTCCACTCTTTTAAACATCCATTGTCTTGCAGTGAATCCTCTGAATGAGGACATTGTTTACATTGGAACGTGGAGAGATGGTGTGTTTAAGACTCAAAACGGTGGACAAAACTGGATTCCTATGAACAATGGTTTATTGTCCAGTGATGTTCGTTCGTTGGCTATCGATCCAAGAAATACACAAACCGTTTATGCGGGCTTAGGGGAGGGAGCAGGAATATACAAGAGTTCAAACGGCGGAGGACTGTGGCAGGAAGCAACAGAAGGAATTGATCTCCAATGTCCGCCTTACTTAATGCCATTCGGCCGAACGAAACCAGGCATCTCACTCCAAACTCCAAAGTTCAGGCCTTTTGGGGCAGAGTACCAAGGCGGTGTGTGGACAATAATAAGGGATATTGAGATCGATCCAGCAGACACACAGACAATCTATGCAGCCGATCAATCCACTGGAGTTTATGTCTCTCAAGATGGGGGCATTCATTGGACACCAATGAATGATGGTCTTACAAATAGAGCTGTGACTTCCCTTGTGATTTCTTCTAATGGAGAAGTCATTTATGCGGCAACTGAAGGCGGAGGAGTTTTTCGAATGGGAGATCTTAATAAAGTTTTCAGGGTTCCGAAACCTCGCGATAAGATTTTTCCTCCTAAAAACGGCCAAATTAAGAAGTAATATTTCTCACTCATCAAATCATCGAAGGAGACTGAACCTTGAAATATCGTTGTAATGTGTGTCATGACAAAACCGCATCAAAAGTGTGAGAATAAATTATCAAATTTTTGATGGAACTTCAGAAAACTTAACATTTGAACTTTTGCTCATTCTGTTATATATAATAAGTTCTTGGATGGATCATGGATATTGACCAAAAATTCTCCCCAAATGAGGAACAAGAGCACCTCGAACTTGCTAAGTCAGCGCAAAAAAGAATCACAGAAAGCAAAGATAAGGACGAGAGGCTCAAGGTTCTCCAATCCTTAGCCGTTCTCAAAGCATCATGGACTTTAGATGTTCTATTGGACGCCCTGGCAGATCCTAATGAGGAGATTCGCCGTTATATCGTCACACAATTGGCTCAAAAGGAAAATCTCGATCTCAGCCTGCTCTATAAGCGGTTGTCTAAACCGCCCTGGCACATAAAAATCGAAGTCCTTAAAATACTCGGACTTCGGAAAAATCCGCGCTCTGCCAAACACATAGAGGTTATACTCAATGAATCAAACGACGAAGTTCGCAGAAAAGCCGCCGCAGTTTTAGGAGACATTGGAG
>CAZLLG010000096.1:0-9889 GCA_964560275.1 uncultured Eubacteriales bacterium
GTTTGAAACGCCCACAGAAGAACTGACTAGGGGAAGTATATTTGCAGGAAGATATGAGATTATCGAGGAACTCGGAAAAGGCGGGATGGGTAAAGTCTACAGGGTTGAAGACAAGAAGATAAAGGAAGAAGTCGCTTTAAAACTCATTAAAGCTGAGATCGCTTCAGATAAAAAGACGCTCGAACGCTTCAGCAATGAATTAAAAATGGCCCGCAAGATTTCCCATAAAAATGTAGGCCGCATGTACGACATCAATGAAGAAAAAGGAAACCACTTCATCACAATGGAGTATGTTTCTGGTCAAGACCTCAAGGGGATGATAAGGCAATCGAGACAATTAACCATAGGGACCTCAATTTCAATTGCCAAGCAAATGTGCGAGGGACTCGTGGAAGCACATAAACTAGGAATCGTTCATCGTGACTTAAAACCTTCAAACATCATGATCGATAAGGAAGGCAATGCACATATTATGGACTTTGGTATTGCCAGATCTTTAAAGGAGAAGGGTATCACTGGTGCAGGTGTTATGATCGGGACACCTGAATACATGTCTCCAGAACAAGTTGAGGCTCTGGACATCGATCAACGTTCGGATATCTATTCTCTCGGTATTATTCTCTACGAAATGCTGACCGGGAGAGTCCCCTTCGAAGGAGACTCTCCTTTTACTGTCGGAATCAAACACAAGAGTGAAATTCCTAATCCTCCCATAGAAATGAATCCGCGGATATCCGATGACCTGAACCGTTTAATTCTAAAATGCTTGGAAAAGGATAAAGAAAAGAGATATCAGAGCGCAGCGGAAGTAAAGACGGCACTGGAAGCGATAGAGAAAGGGATGCCAACCACAGAAAGAGCTACACCTAAAAGAAAGACTATCACTTCTAAGGAAGTAACGGTCACTTTCAGCATGAAGAAGATCATTGTTCCAGTTCTAGCTATTGTTGCTGTTCTAGTGGTGTGCATTTTTATCTGGCAGTTGTTTTTCCAGAAAGGGATAGAAAAAACTTCAATAGCCGTGATCAGCTTCGAGAATCAAACAGGAGAAATTTCCTATGATTACCTGCAGAAGGTGATCCCTAATCTTCTGATCACCAGCCTCGAGCAATCCAAATACCTCAGCGTGTTGACGTGGGAAAGGCTGTACGATCTCCTTAAACAGATAGACAGAGAAGATGAAGAGACCATCGACAGTGAGTTGGGCTTCGAGCTCTGCCGGAGGGAGGGTGTGGACAGCCTCGTTTTAGGATTCTATACAAAAGCTGGAGAAGTATTTGCTACTGATGTCAAAGTTTATGATGTTAAGACCAAAAAGCTTCTAAAATCTGTCCTTTCGAGAGGAGATGAAGGGAGCATTCTGAATAGACAGATTGGGGAACTGAGCAAACAGATTTCTCGAGGTGTTGGTTTATCGGATAGAAAAATTGAACCTTCCCAACTGCGCGTTGCAGACATGACAACTTCATCTATGGAAGCCTACAATTTATTCCTCCAAGGCAAAGATGACTATGACAAATTTTATTTTGACGATGCACGGAAATCCCTTGAGAAAGCAGTGGATCTGGATCCAGAATTCGCTGTGGCCTACCTATACCTTGCCCGGGCTTTCGGGTCGCTGGAGATGCAAAAGGAAAAAGAAGCCGCGAGCGAGAAAGCCAGGTTTTTTGCACACAAGGTTTCCGAAAAAGAAAGATTCTACATTGAATCCTATTATGCCAGCGATGAGAAAGTTATAAGTATTCTTCAGGAGGCGATTGAGAAATATCCTAAAGAGAAACAATTCCATTATGAACTGGCTCATTTCTATGAATTAAACAGAGTGTTTGATAAAGCCATTAATGGATATGAGAAAGCATTGGATCTCGATCCGACTTACGGTTCGGCCTTGAATTCAATTGCCTACTTGTACTCTGGACTTGGAGAGTTTGAAAAGTCCGAAAGATATTTTAAGAAATATACTACAATGTATCCAAAGGATGCCAATCCTGTCGATTCTATGGCCGAGCTCTATTTTCGAATGGGCAGGCTTGATGAGGCTTTAGAGACTTACAAAAGGGTGTTAGAAATTAGGCCTGATTTTTTTCAAACATACTGGAGGATAGGATAAATTTTCGCGCTAAAAGAGGATTATCAGCAAGCACTGGAGTGGTGCGAAAATGATATCGCTGCAGCTCCGACTCCTGGAGCCAAGATAACAGGATATTACTGGAAAGCGATTTTTAATTCCTTGTTGGGAAACCTGGATCAATCTTTGAATGATGCCCGCATTCTCTCCGAAATAGCAGAAGCCACAGGAAACGATGGCGGAAAAGCCTCGGCTTCGTTGATTATGAGGATGATTCACTCCTATCGGAGCGACTTTGACCAAGGCCGCAAGTATTCTCAGATCTGGTATAAATATTCTTCCAAGGAGAATCCGGATCAAGAGGTGCTTTTTAAATTATTTTTAAATCTTTTTCTTGGTTCTTCGGAATTAAAAGAAGGGAAACTCGATGCGGTTCGGTCGAGGTTGACAGAAATTGAATCGTTTTTTGCGAAATTCATTCCTTTATTTAATGACATGATTCAGTTTGCTTATAACATGCTCAAAGGAGAAATGTTTCTCAAAGAAGGCTCTCTTGATGAGGCCATTGTCCATTTAGAGGATGCAGCGCCTTTAGGGAAACCTCCACTAATGCAATTCATGCATCCCTATAATTATCCATTTATAAAGGATGTCTTGGCTCGAGCCTACAAAAGTATAGGCGCGCTGGACAAAGCTATTGCCGAGTATGAGCGGCTGGTTACCTTTGATCCAAATTTGGAGAGCAGGTGCCTCATTCATCCAATTTATTACTACAGGCTGGCTAAACTCTACGAGGAGAAGGGATTAAGGGACAAAGCTATCGAGAAATACGAAAAATTCCTTTTCCTCTGGAAGGATGCCGATCCTGTTTTCACAGAGGTTGACGATGCGAAGAAAACGCTGGCTGGATTGAGAGGAAAGTAAGAGTGGCAGCCCTAACATACCCAATCTTAGAACTTTTTCGGAGTTTTTAAATACATTGAATAACGATGGATATACTGCTGAATTGCAAAATTTACCCTAGTTTTTTCTTTGAACACACGAGGCTGTAATCCACATACTTGGCATATCTCATTGCGTGATTTTATTATACGCAAACCATCGCTTAAGAAATATCATGTGTGGTCCGAATTTAACTGAAACGAAACAGTCTGTTATACTTTCAGCTTCTATTTTTCAAGGAATCATTTTATAGAAATAGTCTTATCGAATATGTCTTTGTGTCAATTAGTTTGAACGTTCAGTTAACTTACCTTGAATTTGCCGCATACATTCGATACGACATGAAATTCTCTTGGGTAAGCTTAATAATGAGCATATGCACGGATTTGGTTAATAAGCCAGACATCTCCGATACGAACCAGAACATCGGTGAACCTATGATGTGTCAAGCTGGACAAATCAGCAAATTCCACGCCCTCAATAAACGCCTCACCATCGACAACTGCAACATCATCCGTCACGAAATTTACTCGAATAATGCGACCCGTGTGTGTAGAACCCTTGGCGGGACCACCCAAAAACTCACCTAGGAGGTTACGAATTTCTTGGTGACCGCAAGCCACATCACCGCGAGGGCTTATCAGGATTGCGTCTTTTGTGAGACAAGCGATTATTCCCTCTACATCTCCCACCTGCCAAGCGTGGTCATATGCAGCCTCTACCTTGAGAACTAATTCCTCGTTACGCTGTTTATTTGCTTTTTCCATTCTTGTCGTTCGGTTGTTTTGTCTTGTTAGTATTGTTTTAAATGCGAAACCTGTCAGGAGTGATATCGCAATTAAAGATAAGAAGTTCCTTTTTGGCTTTGCTCCGTATTCCTCACAAATTTCCTCAGTTTCTACCTACTGACAGCTGAAATTAGAATTATCATATCAAAACGGAAAGGTCAATGATTCATAAAGCCAATCAACTCCTCCGAGATGTCAAAAGCATTTAGTTTACGATAGACTTCACCCTCCATTCAGCACGAAGAATCAAGAAAAACCTCAGGAATACTCGGCCCCTCTCTTCGGCTGCCATTAAAAGTTCCTGCTGGACACTCTGAGGAGGAGGGAGTCGAACCCACACTCTCTAAAAGAGAACTGGATTTTTTTGGAGTGGCAGCGCTACGGGGATTCGAACCCCGGTTTGATCGCTGAGAACCACCCGTCCTAGTCCCCTAGACGATAGCGCCACCTAAGAGTTGAGGTCAAAAATACCAGATTTCCCCATATAAAGTCAAGTTTCTGGAAATTGGTGGGAATACTTTACAATTCGGGATTTTTCGATTTGACAGTCTTTATCGAAATTATTATTGTAACATCACCAAAAACACTATTTTCAGGAGGAGAATGCCGATGAAAATTTTAAGGATTATTTTCATAATTGCTTTAATCGCTGGACTGACAGCTTGTGTCCAAACTCCTGAGAAAAATTTAAAAATCTTTATTTCCGTTGATATGGAGGGAATCGCTGGAGTTATTCAAGGAAGTGATTGCAGTTCCTCAGGTAAAGATTACGATTATTTCCGGAAAATAATGACTATCGAGACAAATGCAGCTATTGAAGGAGCATTAGCCGCCGGCGCAAGTGAAATCGTAGTCCGGGATGGGCATGGATCTAAAACTAATATCCTTCCGGATCTGCTTCACAAAAAAGCCAAGCTTCTCCGAGGAGTAACAACAAAACCTGAAAACATGATGCTCGGTATTGATGAATCTTTTGATGCTGTACTGTTTATCGGATACCATGCCAAAGCCGGAACTAAAGAGGGAGTTCTCGCTCATACATCCAGTGGAAATGTTATCGATCTCTCAATCAATAATGTTTCCCTACCTGAGGCAGGATACAACGCATTGATCGCTGGTCTCTTTGATGTACCGATTGCATTTCTTGCCGGTGACAATTGGATATGCCAGCAGGCTAAAGACCTTTTCGGGGACGTCGCTACTGTTGAGACAAAAATCGGGATGGGACGGGCAGAACTCGGTCTTCATCCAGAAGTCGCTCGCGATAAAATACGATTGGAAGTGACAAACGCTCTTAAAGATCTCAGCCGCTTTGTCCCTTACAAACTAACCCCACCATACTCGATGGTCCTTAAAGTGAGACGGGAAAGGGATCTTTTTGCAGGAGCTGAAAGAACGGGAGAGGGCGAGTTCACCTTCACAAGTTCGGATTTTTTTGTAGTCATGGACGCATTTAATGCCATGAAATAATTTCCAAATCCTTGATTAAGCTAAAGAGATTAAACATGACAAAAAGTAAATTTTCCTTGCAAGTGCTTTTAATTGCATCGGTGATTGTTTTTTGCTTCTGTAGTCCTCAGAAATCACCGGATAAATTTAAAGTCGGACTTGAAAATCTGCTTGAGAATCATCTGGATTTGATACGTGGGAAAAGAATAGGAATCATAACAAATCAGACATCCCTTGATGCAGAGGGAAAGCATATCGCAAACCTTCTTTCAGAACATGCTCAGGTCACGACTCTCTTTGGACCTGAACACGGTTTTTACGGAAATATCGAAGATGGAGCCGCTATCGAGGATTCAGCTCATACAAAAATCAAAATCTACAGCCTATACGGCGAGTATCTCACGCCCACGGAGGATATGCTCAAGGATGTAGAGGTCTTGATATACGACATACAGGATGTAGGTGTAAAATTTTATACGTTTGTTTCCAACCTTTTCCTGGCTATGACAGCAGCCAAACAGCAGCATATTCCTGTTATTGTTTTGGACCGCCCCAATCCCATCACGGCCACACGAGTTGAAGGAGCTATTACTCTGCCTCCATACAGCAGTTTTGTGGGTGTTTTGCCCCTGCCGATGCGATACGGGATGACGGTCGGCGAGCTGGCAGATCTCTTTAATGGCGAAACGTATGGAGGATTTTCTATAAATGCCAATTTAACTGTTTTAGAAATGTCAGGTTATACAAGAGACATGTGGTTCGATGAAACAGGCTTTCCCTGGACAGCCACATCTCCCAACATGACAACACTGGAGACAGCCATCATCTATCCGGGGATGTGTTTAATCGAGGGGACAAATCTTTCCGAGGGACGTGGAACAGAATCGCCTTTTTTAACTATCGGTGCACCTTACATCAATGCTCAAGAATGGATCGATGCCATTCCAGAAGATGCGCTCATCGGAGTTGAGGTCTTTCCCGTCAACTTTCAGCCAAAAGCCATATCAGGTGTAGTATCCAACCCGAAATACAAGGATGAAGAGTGTCATGGGCTTCATTTTGAAATCAAAAATCGAGACAGATTCGATCCGATAAAACTGGCTGTAGCGGCATTATGCACAGCACAAAAACTCTATCCAAAAAGTTTCAAGATGACAAAATACATGGACAAACTCTGGGGAAATGAAAACCTAAGGGCGATGGTATCGGAGGGAAAAGACTACATCTCTATACTGAAGACCTGTGAACCGGGTATCGAACATTTTAGAAAAGTCAGACAGAAATATCTTCGGTATCAGTAGTTTTGTGGTTCTATATGGATCAGAATATTAACAGGATTTGACAGTTTTACTCTGATCTGAGATTCCAGTCTATTCGAAATATCATGTCCTTCTTGGATAGTAAGTCCTGGATCTACACATATATGAACATCGAGGAATAATTCTCCTCCTAACTTCCGTGTTCGCAGTGCATGCCATGTTTCAATGTCGATATGTTCCGATAGAATTTGTGAAATAATCTGAATGGATTCTTTATCAGCAGATGTATCTGCCAGCTCAATCACACTTTCATAGAATATTTTTGCACCGACTCCAGAAATCATAAATCCTACCACGATTGTAGCCAGCTGATCTCCATGCCCCCATCCAAACAGACCAGCCGCTCCCCCGAGGAGAACCGCCACCGATGAGAGAGAATCCGACCTGTGATGCCACGCATTGGCGTAAAGAGCCGCGCTTTCCGTTTTACGCGAGACTTGGCGTGTTTTATAAAACAAAACCTCCTTGCTGATTACAGAGACGGCCGCTACAATCAAGACAACAAAACCGGGAAAATTAAGTTCCTGGCGAAGGATAGCCTTCCCGGAAGACAGAATAAAACCAACACCGATAGCAATAAGGATAAGCGCCATGAGTTGGGACGCAAGCGTCTCAAATTTTTTATGTCCATAGGGATGAGTTTCGTCGGCCGGCCTGCTGGACAGTTTCGTGCCGAGAAGGACTAAAAAATCAGTGACCAGGTCGGAAAGAGAATGGAAACCATCGGCAACAAGGGCCGAAGATCTGATCAGAAGACCACATATTATCTTCAGCGCCATCAACAGGGCATTGAGCAGGCTTCCCCATAATGTAATTGTCCTTATTTTCTTTTCTCTGTCGTTCTGAGCTTGAAGAATCCTGGCACTCATTTTTTTGGGTTCCGTTTAATAACACATTATAGATGAATTGCTACAACTGCGCTATATTTTCCCGAATCTTTGACATTCACTTAGGTTCTGATAAGATGAACAAAAATTGTCATGAATTTTCTCAAGTCGTCATTTTTTAAAAAATATCTCCTGCCCGGCTTTGTCTTTCAATCTGTTGTCATAGCTGGGGGCTACGGCACAGGACGGGAGCTTATCGAATACTTTCTCAACTATGGCCCGGTCGGTGGGATTCTGGGAATGCTTTTGGTCACAACAGTCATGTGGTCAATCTGTTTGGCCGTGACTTTCGAATTTGCCAGGAAATTTAATGCCTACGACTACAGGACATTCTTTAAAAAACTGCTCGGACCCTTATGGTTTGTGTTCGAAATCCTGTACTTTATCCTTCTGTTTATCGTTCTGGGGGTTATTGGTTCTGCAGCCGGCCTTCTTCTCAGAGACATTTTTGGACTCCCCTATATCTTCGGAGTCCTTATCATGTTAGCCGCAGTTGGATTTTTGACCTTCAAGGGCAGCTCCCTTATCGAAAACTTTTTGTCCAGTTGGTCTATACTGCTCTATCTTGTCTATGGAGTTTTCCTTGTAGTCGCTATTATAAAATTCGGACCAGCTATTCAGAAGAGCTTTGAAAGTGGAGTGGTGCAGCCAAAATGGGTACTAGGAGGATTTAAATATGCCCTGTACAACCTGGGAGTAATTCCCGCCGTCCTCTTTTGTCTCAAGCATATCGAAACACGGAAGGAAGCCGTCACAGCTGGCCTTTTAGGAGGTCTGACAGGGATTCTGCCGGGTCTTCTCTTTTACATTGCTGTGGCCGGTTTTTATCCGACCATTCTCCCTGAGGAGATCCCGGCCATCTTTGTTCTCCAAAAGACCGGGATATCTGTACTGATCATCATTTTTCAAGTCGTCCTCTTAGGAACTCTTATCGAAACAGGGACAGGATTCATCCATGCAGTCAACGAGCGGGTCCAATCGGCGCTGTCATCCAGAGGGAAAAAACTTGTGCAGTGGCAGAGACCGGTCATATCTCTTGTTCTTCTTTTAATCGCTCTGGGAATTTCAACGTTCGGATTAATTGAATTGATTAAAAAGGGGTATGGGACCGTGAGCTGGGGTTTTCTCTTTGTGTATATTGTTCCTGTGATGACTCTGGGACTTTGGAAAATCCTTAAAAAGAAAACTTAAAATATCTTTCTATAATTGTTCCGAACTTCATTAGACGTATTCAATAGTTGCAGGAGGCTTTGGAGTTAATTCATAGGCCACACGGACAACATTGGGAAGTTCTGTCGTCAGTCTCTCAGTCACCTTCATAAGAATATCCCAGGGCACTTGAGTCGGCTGAGCAGTCATCGCATCTTTACTCTCAACGGATCGAACGATGATGATATCTCCGAATTCTCTTTCTTTTTCCACAATTCCAGTTCCTTTATCACTGAGCAGAACGGCAAAAGCCTGGAAAGGATTCAGACCGGCAATCTCATCTTCGACAATCACGGTCGCTTTTCTCAAAAGCTCGACTCTAACTTCCGTGACTTCACCCACAACTCGTGTGGCTAATCCAGGTCCTGGAAAAGGCATTCTTTGGGAGATGGACTCTGGAAGCCCGACCTCTGCAGCCACTTCTCTCACTTGAGGTTTGAACAGATCCCGGACAGGTTCAACGACTTTAAAGCCGTAGCCCTCTTCCGGATCGATCCCAATTTGTTCCAGGATATTGTGCTGCGTTTTTATGCCGCCTTGAGTTTCAATGATATCTGCCTTGATCGTCCCCTGAATTAAAAACCGGGCTTCACTCTTCTTCACCTCACGCCCAAAGACAGAATAGAATGTATTTCTGAATGCCTTCCTTTTTTCTTCAGGATCAACTTTCCCTTTAAGAGCTTCGAAGAACTCACTCCTTGCATCAACGATGTCTACTTCGATCCCCAGGTCTCCAAAAATCTTTTGAACATCCTGAGGTTCGTTTTCTCTCATAAGCCCATCGTCGATAAAAATCGTTTTTAGATTATCCCCAATGGCCCGATGTGCCAGAACTGTGCATGCAGAACTGTCTACACCTCCAGAAAGTGCAGATATGGCTTTGCCCTCTCCGACAGCAGCCTTTATTTCAGCTATTTTTTCGTCAACAAAACTTTTTACATCCATGTCCCTCTCCAAAAAAGATTTTTTTTATCTTACAACATTCTGTTTTAAAATGCACAAATATATGATTTTTCCTTAACTCCCAATATTAGGGGGGGGTAGTATTTTATCAAAAATACCACCCTTTACGATGAAGAAAATTCATCATGGATTCCCCCCCTTTCGGTGATTGACCACAAAAGAGAGACGTGAAAAAATCTCAGTACGGTGAACAAACTAATGAGAAGAAGAAGAGGGCCTGTGATGAGAGGCTGTTACTGCTCCAATGTGGGAAGGAAATAGGAG
>CAZLLG010000096.1:9899-11451 GCA_964560275.1 uncultured Eubacteriales bacterium
CTACTTTTTCTCATCTCCATTAAAGAAAATCCTTCAATTATAATCCACAATATCTTGTGACGCCACAGCGATAAAATACTATATATAGTTGGTGTTGTCAACTTTCTGAATGGATTATTCAGGATATAAATAGATTTTTTGTAGAAAAATTCGGTTCGCTTGTTAGATTGACCCCTAGTCTTTTTAATCCCATCTCATCACCTAGAGTCGGGATATGAGTGAGATGGACTTCGCACCCTCTGAGTTCTACTAATTTGGACAACGCCTTATGAATGGTCGGATCTGATGCTGCGCTGATCCCCAGACTTATCAAAGTTTCTTCGAGGTCAAGACTGAGAGATTTTGTCTGGAGAATATCTCTTTTTAAATTGGTGATAGATTCCAGAATGTTTTCCGAAAGAAGGGGGACATCATGCGAAATTCCCGCCACTTCCTTTATAGCATTAAGAACAAGACTTGAAGCGGCATGCATCAGCGGTGAGTTTTTTCCTGTTACGACGGTTCCATTTTTAAGTTCGATCGCTGCGCCGCAGAATATTCCTCTATTGCCTTTATCGCGAGTCTTGGCATCTTCTGCAGCCTGATGAGCCGGAGCGACAACAGGACGGTCCTCCTGTTTGACATTCAGTTCCTCCATTAAAAGCTCAACCCGCTGCACTGTGTCTTTTTCAGCAAATCCCATCGCATATTCACAACGGTATCTGAAATACCTCCGAATAACTTCCTGTCTGGCTGCTTCCTGAACAACTGAATCATCGATGATTCCAAAGCCAGCTCTATTGACACCCATATCTGTGGGCGATTGATACAAAGATTTTGAACCGGTGAGCCTTTCCAAGATTCTCTTGAGAACAGGAAAGACCTCCACATCCCTGTTATAATTGACGGATGTTTCTTTATAGGTTTCGAGATGAAAAGGATCGATAAGATTAAAATCTCCCAAATCGGCCGTAGCGGCCTCGTAGGCCACATTGATAGGATGTTTCACAGGAATATTCCAGATAGGAAAAGTTTCAAACTTTGAATATCCGGATTTTATCCCTCTATGATGGTCATGATACAGCTGAGAAAGACATGTGGCCAATTTTCCGCTTCCCGGCCCTGGACCGGTAACAACAACTAAAGGTTTCTGGGTTTCGAGGTAGGTGTTAGCGCCGTATCCATCTGGACTTACGATGCGATCGATATCGGTAGGATACCCTTTCGTAAAACGGTGGGTAAAGACCTTAACCCCCCGCCTCTCCAATTTATTCTTGAACAAAACTGCAGATGGCTGGCCTTCAAAACGTGTGATGACCACACACGCGATATCTAGGTCCCACTCTCTAAGATCATCGATCAGTTTTAAGGCATCCACATCATAGGTGATTCCAAAATCAGCCCTCAATTTTTTTCGCTCAATGTCTCCTGCATAGATACAGAGTACAATATCTGTTTTCTCCTTCATTTTTTGCAGAAGCCTCATCTTGACATTGGGCTCGTACCCCCGCAGCACTCTTGCGGCATGGTAATCACAAAGTAGTTTCCCTCCAAATTCAAGATAGAGTTTAGT
>CAZLLG010000097.1:0-11429 GCA_964560275.1 uncultured Eubacteriales bacterium
AAGCGATGGGAAATGTCCTTACCGAACAAGTGGGAAAAGTCCTTGACTTTTACAGGGAATGGAATCGACGTCTCATTATGTGAGGGCAGGAGTCTCAACGGCCTATCCGCATCCCAATCAGTTTTTTTACAGCAAAGTGGAACGAGGGAAGCCGCTTTATGTCAACACGGATATCAAACTTGGGGGATATGGCGGCGAATGCTACCGCAATTATCAGATTAAACCGGTCTCGTCAAAGCAGGACAAGATGTGGCAGATAGTTGCCGACTGTGTCCAAATTCAAGTGGAGGAGACCAAACCCGGTGTAAGCTGCTCGGATGTGGCGTATAAAATCCATTTACATCAGGTTAAAAACGGCATGCAGGATTTTATCTATCACCGCCCGGCGCATGGTTCGGGTCAGAATTTTGAAGGTCACCAACCGCCTTTTATTTCGCTGGGGGACTACACTGTGATCCGGGAGAATATGACCTTCAGTATCGAACCCGGGTTGTATGATGAGAGGAATGGTATCGGAATCAATCCCAGTGATAATTTGCTAGTGACAAAAAATGGTGCGTTGCTGATGAGCCGTGTGCCGATTTCTAAAGAGTGGAGCTATTTGAAACTTTAAAGAATTTCCTCTCTTTCATCAATTGTCCATATACGGACACTTCCTGTCTGATTTTGAACGATAAAATCATTTTGTATTATTGTCCCTCCCTGAAAAACTTTCGCTGTCTTAATGGCATAATTATTGCACTGAACACTCTTTTCTAACAGGGCGTACTAGTGAGTGCAACCAGAAAAACTAGTAAATTAGTTGAATAACTAAGAATTTAGTTGACAAACTGGAAAGTTAGTTATATATTATGAACATCATGAAGGAACTTACCAAGGCTGAAGAGCAAATCATGCAGATTCTATGGAGACTCGAGAAGGGCTTTGTCAAAGATGTCATCGACCGCCTTCCCGATCCAAAACCGGCCTATAACACCGTGTCCACAATAGTCCGCATTCTGGAGAAAAAAGGATTTGTAGCACACAATGCCTATGGCAAAACACATGAGTACTTTCCAATCGTCTCCAGGGACGATTACAAAAAAAGATTCCTCAAGTCTTTTATCAAAAGGTATTTTGGGGATTCCTTTCAGGAAATGGTCTCATTTTTTGCGAGTGATCGAGATATCACTCTAGGGGAAATGGAAGAGATTAGGGAACTTCTCAGCGAAGAAATCGAAAAACACAAGGGGAAAAAAAATGACTAGTTTTACTTTGTATTTATTGGAGTCTGCGGCCTGCCTGGCGCTATTTTATGTGGGTTTCAGGCTATTTTTGAGGAAAGAAACCTATTTTAAGCTAAACCGCGTTTACCTTGTCAGCTCCCTTCTTATCTCTTTGATTTTACCGACTTTCAGGGTCACATCTCCGATTTTTTTTGCACGTGCGACCGCTCCACTGTCGTTTCTCCCGTCTTCTGCAGCGCCAGTAAAAACCTGGGGTTTGGGAGAAACTCTGCTTCTACTCTATGTTTTAGGTGCAGGTGTGTTTCTTGCCCGGTTTGTTTTCCATATGATCAAACTCTACTTTGTTGTCAAAAAGTACAAAACAACCAGGCTCAATGGCGTAAGAATCGTCTCAGTTGATAAGGATTTTTCTCCTTTTTCCTTTCTCAATTACATCTTTATCAACGACAGAAAAACTTCTGAACACAACATGAGGCGCATTATCGCTCATGAAAATATACATATTAAGCAGTATCACACGTTTGATATCCTGCTTATAGAACTTATCACTGTTCTGCAGTGGTTTAATCCTTTTGTATGGCCATACAAAAAGTCTTTACAGGAAACACATGAATTTTTGGCTGATTATGGAGTCATTGCGCAAGGCTTCAGCACAGCCAAGTATCAACTGCTCATGTTTGAGCAGCATGTGGGTGTGAAGTTGTTCGAATTTGCGAATAACTTCAAACAGTCTCAAATCAAAAGGAGAATAACCATGATGTCAAAAATTAAGTCTCGAAGCACTGCCAAGCTGAAACTTTTACTGATCGTTCCCATGGCAATGCTTCTACTGCTGGCTTTTGCCGAACCGAAACCTGCCGGCACTCAGGTCGCAGAGGCACCTGGTGCGGACATGTTTGGGATTAAAGTGACCGGGAAAACAGCCCTTTCTGCCGATCCAAACAGCGACCAAAGTAAAGAAGAAGAGATGAAGAAGAAGATGGAACAGATCAAGGTCGAACTGGAGAAACTCAAAGAAGAAGAAATAATCCTTAGAAAGAAAATGGAAGCGACCGAGGATCCGAAAAAAAGAGCGGAACTCAAGGCCCATTTGAAGGATGTTTTGACCAAAGAGAAAGTACTCGCTGAAGCCCTGGAAAACGGCGAGCTTCCTCCCCCTCCAAAGGCTCCCACACCACCTTCTCCTCCACTTCCACCAGAGGAAATGAAGAAGTTGGAGCAGGAATACAAGATTCTGTCTGAAAAAGAGGAAGTTCTCAAGACGAAACTGGACAAGGTCACAGATCCAAAAGTAATAAGTGAGCTGAAGGCCACTTTGGTCGAAGTATTGAAAAAACAGGAGAAGATCAAAGTCTATCTGGCCGATTTGAACGGATCAAATGGAAACGGAATCGATCTAAAGCTCCAGGAATTGAAGAAAGAGTATGTTATGCTTGGGAAAAAAGCAGAGGATCTGAAGAAGCAGATAAAGAATACAGATGATCCCGATGTCAAAGCCAAGTGCAAACAGATACTGACCGAAATCCTGAAGAAGCAAGAGCAGATTAAGGAAAAAGCAGAAGTCCTAAAAGCTGGAAAAAAGGGAGATAAAATCAAGTAAGTTTAGTCATTCATCCCCGATACTGTCTTTTTTTCCCTCCAAAAGGGGAAGCCGGAACTTCCAGACCCGGCTTCTCCTTTTAAGGGATCGCATCTCAACAAGTCTACTTTTCTTTAGCAATTAACTGGACCACTCTCATCTCTATGGATTCTGGGAGCATGTCTACTACCACATAATGATTGACCGATCCTTTCTCTCCAAACCGTCTATGTAGGCTGGCGCCTCCTCCCCCTGTGATCGTATATTCAACGTCTTCGTGTGTGGCAGTACTGTAAGCATGGATGTGTCCAAAGAATACATGGTCGACGCTGTGTTTGGACATCAGCTTTGCAAAAGGATCGGACATCTCTTCATCCATAGAATGATATCTCCATTTCTCAACTTCATAGAGAGGTTCGTGTAAAAAAACAAATTTGTACTTCATGTCTATTTCCAGCCATTCATCAGCCATCTTCAGCTGTTCTTCCCAGGGAATGGCACTTTTAACTCCAGTATTGTCCAGAATAACAAACCGGCAATTACTGACATCAAAGTGGAATACCCTGGCATCTTTCCCGCCAAAAGAATACTCGTAAGGCAATCCTCCGCTTCTGACATCATGATTTCCAGCGACGGGCAATAATGGAAACTGGGCATATTTATCTAATACTTGGAAGAGGTAACCGTCCATTCTCATGGAATACCCATCATATGTCAGGTCGCCAACATTGATAGCAAAGAGTGGATTCCACTTATGGATACTTTGGAGGACGGTCTTCCAGACTTTGAGGTTGCTCCGGGAATCTCCAAAAACCACAAAACGGAAGCCTTCATGTTCGTCGACATTTGCATTTCTGATTTTCTCAAGAACAGTATTGATATGGTATTTGTTGCCGTATTTAGACAGATTTCCTTTAATCTCCTCAATGTCCTCTATTCTTAGAGGTCTATATGGTCGGAGCATGGCTTGTGTTCCCCCAGCCGAACGGATTTCTCCGTTTTCCGCAAAGGACAACACCATTTTGTTCTCCACTTCATCGATTTGAACGAGCACTCGTTTTCCACCCAGGGCTTTTACAGAGAATGCCCTTGAAGGTCTTTTTTCAAAACCGAAGAGAGAAAGATTGTTTAGAACAGGTTCTGGTATCTGATCAGGCATGATTTCAAAAATATTGCCTTCTCTAAATACTCTCCCCGCATTCTCAGTCTCAGCATCGATATAAGAACTTATTCGAGTGATCTTTCCATCAGGAAGGAAAGAAAATGTGAGCTGGTCATTTGCTTCCATCTTGATTTTCACTGACCACGAAACATCCTCTTTTGATCCATGTTTCTGAATATAAAGATCCTTGTACTCCGGAGCTATTTTCCTAAACTGTTCCGCTACCGCAATCGGTAGATCTTCGAAAGGAAGAAATTCAAGTGGTTCAAAAAACTTGGGATTTACATAGGTATTTCCTGCTGGCACTACAACTTCCTCATACGAGGTAATAACGGACGGCTCACTAATATCCGGCTTTTGTGAAAAAAATAGAATCCAAAGAATCAAGCCAGTGAGAACAATCCCAACACTTATTAATATTATTCGGCTTTTTTTCATAATCCAATCCTCTATATTTAGAGATTTCAGTGAATAAACATTTTCTTTAACACATTGAAGGGTAACTAGCAACGGTTTCTTTTCCTATTCTTTAGCCATTAGATTATTACAGGTTGGATTTTGTTCGAATTTCTCTTGCATTGATTCCCCTATCTTCTTCACATATAATTTTCTTGGACCGACAAAAAGGAGGAAAGATGGCTAAGATCAATCCTGCGTTTATCCAGGTGCTTATAGACAATGTTTCAGAAGTTAAAGAAACGGCTGGAAATGTCCCGGATTGGAAATATGCAGCACAGAAGTTCGATCAATTTTTTAATTTAATAGAAAATCCGTCAGATCTCCTGTGGTCTTCTGAAATGATAAAGGAGCTAAGGGAAACATATTACAAAGCCAGAGACAAAAATAAGGGGTATACCAACATCACTCTGCGAACAGTGAATGCCATGCCCAAAAATAGGCAAAATGACACCAAAAAAATCTTCCTGCAAATTGCCGATATTTGTAGGATATTTCATGCTAGTCACAAGGTCAATTTTGAACCTGACGAGCTGCCTCAGGATTTTGAGGAAATACCTATGGTTCCCACGAAAAAGAAAGGATTTTTTACATATGCGGAAGAAATGCCATCACTTTATAAGAAGATCAGCTTAACTTTTGACTATTGGGTTCCTAAAATTCTGGATTGGGCGCAGGAGGTGCGTGAAATGGGGCTAAAAGAGTGGAAAGGAGAAGCTATTCAAAAACACGAAACCTGTACTGACTTTATGCGTTTGGCTTTGATGTTCTTATCTGCACCGGAAACCAACTTACCAATTGCAAAATCAGAAATCAGAGAAAAAATGCTTAAAAATGTATTTCATGAAGATTTTATCTAGATTAAAAAATCACAAAAAAGGGAAAATATACTCACTAATTCTGAAAAGCTTAAGAACTGTTTAGATAAGCTGTCGTCAGAAGTTAACATGCAAATTAAATATGAAGCCTGGTCCCGTCTTTTGAATTTAAAATATATTAAAGCATTTTTGAGTTAATTCTTTACTGGCTTAAGTGAATTCAGATGTTGGAATGTTGTCAAAAACTCCAGCGGTAACCTACTAAAAAAACAGGGTATCTTGCCTCGACCATAAGGCTTGCAACGAATAACCAATCGATAGGTATCCAGGATAGACCAAAGTGGAAATTGCGGCCATCATAGCTTAAAAAAGGACTCCAACATTCTACAACAGTCATGGTTAAACTGGCTAATAAAAATTCTTGATCTAAATCAGGAAGCAAGCTGGCAATCCCTAGGGAAAATCGGGCCGATACTTTTTCGCTGAAATCAAATGCCTTAGTCAATTGGAGGAAAACTGATTGATCACTTCCTCCGGTTCGAACGCTGCCCGTTCCCAAAATGATGCCGGGTTTCCAAGATGATTCATCCTCAGCAATTGGCTGAAACCTGACACTCCAAATAAGCTTTTCTGATTTAATGGTATAGCCGAGGCCTAAATCGAGCCATGGCGCTAATCCCGCACGGAGGTTTAAAACTGACGTGTCTTCCTCACCAGCGGGAATAATCATTGCCGTTGAAACTAATGTTCCTGGGGGCAAAATCGCACCAGTGCTGCTTCCTGAACCGGAACAAACTGGACATCCTGGGCCACATTCCTGGGCTTGAGCACAGATAACTAAACCGACAACCATAATTGTTATGAAGGCCAAAATTTTAAATTTATACATTCAATTCCACCAGAAACTGAGAGTGCTTTTTTACCATCTGAGTAAAAACGGATCCAACTACACTAATAACTGTTAAATCTATAAAAGTCTACTTATTCTCTGGTTTCCATAAAGTCAATAATCTTAGCGCTAGTTTTTTTCTGCAAAATTATATATAGTTCTTGTTTACAAACAAAGAATTGGAGGATTAAAGATGAAAAAGATTAGTTGGAGAAACATACTCACTGTTTCTGTTTGTGTCGTTGTGATGTTTGGACTCAGCGGTTGTGCCAAAGACAAACAGGAACCCACTGCAAAAACAGAGGAACCTCCCGCAAAAAAACGGGAACGTCCACCTGAGTATAATGAGCTCAGGGCAGCCATGGGGATTGAAGATTTAAACGATAGAATCAAGGAAATGGAGGCTCTTAAAGTCAAGTACCCGGATAGCCAGTATATGAGCACTATGGAAGGCACAATCTTAGGGGCAAAAATCGACCTTTCCACTTCAGTAGATGCTATTCTTGCTCTTCAAAAGCCTTCATTAGAAAAAGCAGAAGGTTTGGGCAAGTTTTATTCCCACTATTCATTCAGCCTTGATATTCTTGACCACGAAAAGGTAGAGCAGTTTGACAAAGAAAAGGTGACTCAGGCCGTGTCAAATTATATGAAGCAGGGTTTATCGTTATCTGAAGATTCTGAATTTCTGGAGACTATCCCGGAAAAACAATTGCCGCGATTGAAAAGCTATATCCCAATGCTCTATCTGGCTTCGGCAAGAGCTTATCTTAATGAAGACAACCCAGAGGAATCCAAAGAAGCTTTAAAAGGTTACCTAGAGAAAGAAGGCAGTAAAGATAAGGTTTTTTATTATTATTTGGCTCAAACACACGAAAAATTGGGAGATCCGAGAGAAGCGTATACGAATTATTTTGAATCGGCAGCGGAAAATTATAAGGATTCTCAGGAAAAGGCGAGAGAGCTTTATGAAAAAGTCAATGGAAGCCTGGAAGGATTTGAGGCCAGACTCGAAGCTAAGCTGCGTGCTCTTCCTTTTCACCCCGAACATTTCAGCCCTGAACCAGGATGGGCTGGTAAAGCTGTGCTTGTCGAATTGTTCACTGGCTCGGAATGCCCTCCTTGTGTTGCTGCAGACCTTGGATTCGATGGCCTGATGCACTCTTACCCAACACAATACATTTCCATACTGGAATATCACCTTCATATTCCCAGGCCGGATCCAATGACTAATCCTACTGCTCTGGATAGAGCAGCCTATTATGGTGCAAGAAGCACGCCGTCCACATTTTTTGATGGAGAAAGTAAACTGGGTGGCGGTGGCGGCCGTTCGAGGAGTGAAGCCAAATTTAATCAATATTTCGAGGAAATCAACTCAAGACTCTACGTCAAACCTGAAGTTCAACTCAAACTCAATGCCGTCCTAGACGGAAACATTGTTAAAGTCACTTACGAAGCTGACAAAGTTTTGGATAATGCAGACTTTAATGTTGCCCTGGTCCAAGGGGAAGTAAAATATGCGGGATCCAATGGAATCGTTTTTCATAAATTGGTTGTTCGGGACTTCTTGAATGTCAAGGCCTCATCGAGCAGCACTGTTGAGTTCAATATTTTAAAAGCGCAGAAGGCTGGCGAAGATCATCTTGCCGATTACGAGAAGGAACATTCATTTCAGTTTAAGGAAAAACATTTTGAGATAAATTCCTCAGACCTAAGCGTAGTCTTTTTTGTTCAGGACAAAGACACTAAAAAAGTTTTTAACTCTGTCGTTGCAGATGTGCAGTAAAGATAAGTATTAGAATTAGAGGGACATCACACCTATCTCTTCGGAATGACGTGTTCAAAAACCAATTACCGCTGGGTAATCCTGTGTATCGTCTACATTTGCATGCTGGTGTTTGCATTTTCACTGCAGTTTTTGCCTCCTATCCTTCCTACAATAATCGCAAGTTTTCAACTGTCCCATGCCCAAGCCGGGCTTCTGATGAGCCTTTTTACGCTGCCGTCTATTTTTTTAGCGATTCTCGCAGGCTTGCTCTCCGATAGGTGGGGCACATATAAAGTAAGCCTTATCTCCTTTTTCCTCGTTTTCGCGGGGACGATGACTTTCGCGTTGAGCCGCACATTGGTTCTGGCTGGGCTTGGGAGAACTATTGCCGGAGCAGGTGCCGTAACTCTGACAATTGTGGCCGCAAAAATCCTTTCCCATTGGTTCCGGGGCCGGGAGATAGGTTCAGCTATGGGAATCTACAATACGGCGATGCCCATTGGTTCAATTATTTGTTTTTCAACTTTTGGAAAATTGGCGGCAGGTGTGGGCTGGCGGATGCGGTATTCATCACGGCAGCCATTAGCCTTTTTGGGCTCACGGTGTTTCTTTTTCTCTACAAGTCTGCACCGAATTTGCCTCAAAATGAAGCTCAGAACTGGCCGAGGGGAAAAAACATCTTCTCGAATATCTTCCACATAACTGGTCTAATTTGGATGGCTGCTCTTAGCTGGCTTTTGTTTAATGCTGCGGTTATTTCTTTTTCAACATTTGGGCCTGATTTTTTCGTTTTCAAAGGAAAAACTATCGGGCAAGCAGGTTTCCTCACGAGTCTGCTCATGTGGGGTTCTTTGATATTAAGCCCTGTCATCGGCCGTTTAATCGATAAATTCAATGGTAATGTAATTTTTATCGGAACAGGCGGCCTTGTGTTGACTGTCTCTCTTGTTTTTGTTTCCAGGACAACGAATTTCTTCCCCCCATTGATTGTTATGGCTGTAGCCGTGGCCTTAGTTCCTACACCCGTCTTTTCCTATCTATCAAAAAATCTGCCACCTTATGATCTGGGATTAGGATTTGGTATACTGGGGATGGTTTCGGGGATGGGCATGTTTTTTGGCCCCTATCTATCCGGCCTGATCAGGGATTTAACGGGAACTTATGAAACTGCGTTTCTCTTTTTGGCCGCTCTATCCCTTCTCATAACAGCGATTGCGGTTTTATTTCAAATAAGAGCCAAGAAAACAAAAACGTCTACTCTTTCTTAGGGTGAGCATAATAGACCTTAGCAGCAATTTTCCAACCGTCCTCAAACTTCAGCAGAGATAGATAGTCGGTGTAGATCATCTTCCCATCTCTGGATAGTTCAATCTTTACTGCAGCGCTGCCACCGGTGATGTCGAGATTTGCGATTTTACAGTCCATCTTGGAACTTTCTGGATCGAAATTGGGGGCCTGCTTCCGCTTTTCAATATTTTTAATCCAAGTATCGATGGGGTACCGGCTGATTTTGTTTCCCGATGCTGAAAAAATGGCAAAATCTGGATGGAAACCTTTTCTCATACTCTCTGTATCCAGATCATTGAATGCACCGTTAAAGTAGGACGATTTAATCACTTGTTCAATTTCGGCTTTATCATCTGCATTCATTAAAGATGGTGAAACCAGCACCAGAAACAATAGTCCAAATAAGATAATTTGTACTTTTTTCATGACTTTTACTCCTTTTTTTTCATTAATTAAATATACGTATATAGTTCCCCTAATTGATAAATTAATTTTAGTTCTCTTTTAATGGACGGCAGATGTAGATATTCTGCATGGCAAGGAACGTCTCGGTCCGGATGACTTCATACCCGGCTTTTTGTATGTTTTTTAAAAGATCTTCTTTTAAGAACTCTTTTAGATCTTCTAAGGTCCCTCCTGGGGATTCACTTAATATTTTTTTTGCGTCCCACTGAACCAGGACTAAAGTGCCTTTTGTTTTAAGGGAAGATTTGATATTTTTCAGAAAGTCCACAGGTTTGTCCACAAGGTGTATTAGATTCACCAAAAGGACAATATCTATTTTTTTCTCTGGTAATAGGGGATTTTCCGGTTCACCCAGGATCGTCGTAATATTTTCCACTCCTTCTTGCTTACAGCGTTCGTTTATGGCTCTGATAAATTCTCTATTTATTTCATTAGCATATACTGTCCCCTTCTGTCCGATCCTGCGAGCTAGACGAAATGTGAAATACCCCTCTCCGGCTCCGATATCTGCTATGACCATCCCTTCCTTAACTCCAATTACATCCATCACCATCTCAGGCTGCTGCCACATCCACCTGTCGCGATCTCTCTCTTGATTCTGTTCATGGTTGTGTTCTTGACTCATTCCGAGACCACACATTCCGACCATAGTCATGACTATAAAAAACCCTTTAAAGAAATTTTTTTTCATAAAAATCTCCATGTGGAAAAAAGCCACCTCCAATCTAAGACCTCTCATTGTTGACCTCATAATTGGATTCTATGTTTATATTATTATACGGCAATAGAAAAAAAACGTTTTACCAAATAAATAGAGATTGTGCTGTGGAGACGTGCTAATATACGCTTTTTGGAGGAACGAGATATGCCGATAGACGATTCACAAGAATTGGATAATTTTGAAACTTTGACACGCGAAACGATCCCTCGTCCCGGGGAGATTCCTAAAATCTCCGGATTCGATATCTACGGGGAATCCATCCCGATGGGTGGGCCTGTAGGCGGCGACCATATCATTTTTGTGGATTTTAGGAACAGATACAATCTGGATGAGGAGATTAAGGAAGTCTCCCAAGATGAACGGTTTACTCAACAGACCAAGGACCAGGTCATCACTAATATCCGTTCCATGAAGACAAAAGCGGGTTTGCTCATCGCGGATGTTTCCGGTCACCTCTTGACGGATTTTTCCTTTGCCTCGCGTCTGCATGATTCTTTTTTGATCGGTGTTCTCTATGAGATCGAGGGCCGTGGGGACGTAACCCCGAATCTTTTCCGGAAGCTGAACACGCGGCTTTATAATTCCTCGAGCTTCGATAAGTACATCACGATGATCTACGGCGAAATTTCAGATTCTGGAGCTTTTAAATTTATTTCGGCCGGGCACCCTTTTCCCTTGTTTTACTCCCGTAAACAAGAGAGATTGCTGCCGGCCACCGTGTCCGGAATGGAGCCCTCTCCTCCACTTGCGGCGTTTCCTTCGAGTGGTCCGGATGTGGAAAGGAACATGTACCGGAGTGGATTTTCCAGCAGGTTTAAAGTCAACAATATGACTATCACTGAACCAGGAGATATCCTTCTGCTGTACACCGATGGCGTCACTGAACATACGAACGATAAAGGGAAACTCTTTTATGATTCGGAATCGGGTGGAGAGCTCGAGAAAACTATCCACAGAAACAGAGATCTCCCTTCCAAAGACTTATTTGAGATGATCAAAGAGAGCCTCTTGAAATTTGCCGAACCTCAGGATGATATGAGCTATATTCTTGTCAAGAAAGT
>CAZLLG010000098.1:0-4733 GCA_964560275.1 uncultured Eubacteriales bacterium
CGGTTGATTATGGAAAAACACTATGAGGTCATCAAATAAATGAAATGGCGCCTGGCTTTAAGAAATGGGGACAGAAAATTGGGACAGTCCCCAATTAAATAATTTAATTGGTGACTGTCCCCATTTTCTGTCCCCATTTCTTAAAGCCAGGCCCCAATTTTAGGAGGGTGTATGTCGTATATGGGTAAGTGGCTCAATCTAGATCTGTCTTCTGGTCACCGTGAATCGGGGGATCTCGATCACGGACTTCTCGAAGATTATATCGGCGGCAAGGGACTTGGATTTGCTTTGCTTGAAAAGATGGCGCCCAAACCCGAACCTCTCGGGCCCGATAATCCCCTCATCTTTATCAATGGACCATTCACAGGGACACGGGTGCAGACGAGCGCCCGGACAAGTCTTGTTTCAAAATCCCCCTTGACAGGCTCGATCCATGATTCACATTGCGGCGGTTTTTTTGGTCCTCGATTCAAAGCCGCAGGATATGATTATCTGATCGTGACCGGCCGGTCGAAAAAACCGGTTTATATTTACCTGACAGACGAGAAAATTGATGTTTTAGATGCGTCTGATTTATGGGGACAAGGGATATACAGCACTGATGAACAACTACTCAAGAGACATCCGGGGAAAAATCCACGGGTAGCCTGTATAGGGCCGGCTGGTGAGAGACTCAATAAGATTGCCTGTATCGGGTCGGATAAATACAGGCAGTTTGGACGAGGAGGGATGGGCGCTGTTATGGGCTCGAAAAACCTGAAGGCCATTGTCGTGGACGGAAGCCAATCCATCCGCTATCACGACGAAGCGCTTTTTAATCAACTCAACAAACAGCTGACTCAGGATATTTTGGATCACGAGGGAGTCAAATACCGGAAACTGAAAGGTACCATGAAGTGGATCCGTCAAGCGCAGGACTTCGAGTTTCTTCCTACTCGAAATTTTAAAAACGTCCAATTCGAGCACTATGAAAAAATCAGTTCTGAAGCCTCTCGAGAAGAATTGAATTGGAAGGATGTCGGCTGCTTCAATTGCGTGATCCAGTGTTCAAAAATTGCTAAATGGGACGGCCACGAAATCGAAGGGCCGGAATACGAAACAACGGCTTTTTTGGGTTCTGGATGCGAGATAAAAAACATCAAGGACGTCACTCTTGCGAATGAGATCTGCGATGATCTTGGAATGGACACTATAAGTGCCGGTGTGATCTGCTCCTTTGCCATGGAGTGCTACGAGAAAGGGTTGATCCAGGATAGAAACGGATTAAAACTGGAATGGGGCAATGCGGAAGCACAGCAGGATTTTCTCAGAAAGATGGCTTTTCGTGAGGGCATCGGAGAGATTTTTGCCGACGGGACAAGAGAGGCTGCCAAGCACATTGGAAGGGGGAGCGAAGACTTTGCCATTAACACATTCGGAATGGAACTGTCAGGAGTGAATCCAAAGGGGTGTTTAACAATGGGCGTGGCCTTATCTGTGGCCGATTTTGCCTCTCATACACGACTCTGGATGACTGAGGCTGAAATGGGTCCGGATTTTAAGATTAAGGATATCCCCACATCTGTGGCCGATGGCCTCGATGAAATCAACACCCGAAACAGTTTGATTGTCTGCGATTTTGTTCCTTTTGGTTTTGATAGACTGGCCCCTATCTATTCGGCGGCCACAGGAATCGAGCAGTCGCCCGAGTCCTTTATGGACGTTGGTGCAAGAATCTCGAATTTAGCTCGAAGGTACAATCTCCGCAACGGCAGGAAGGCCTCTGACGACATCCTTCCCAACCGCTTTTTTAACGAAGAATCCCTTTCCGGCTTTATGAGAGGAAAGACGATGAATAAGGATTTTTTTCGATCCCTCGTCCATGAGTACTATGCCCTGCGTGGCTGGAACAAGAACGGAGAGCCCACTCAAGAAATACTGCATAAATACGGACTCGCCTGATGCCTTCTTTCAGTCATTCAAAAATCGAATCTTTTGAAAAATGCAAACTGAAGTTCAAGTACCAGTATATCGACAGGATTAAGGTTAAGGTAGAAGACACAATCGAAACATTCCTCGGCTCCCGCGTGCATGACACACTGGAAAAGCTCTATAGAGATCTCAAGTTCGAACGTAGACTTACCATAGAAGAACTGCTCGATTACTTCAATACCAATTGGAACGAGAATTGGAAGGACAATATTAAGATTGTCAAAACAGACTACACACCAGAAAATTACAGGAAGATGGGAGAACGTTTTATTCGGGATTATTACAGCCGCCACGTTCCCTTTGAAAAGGGGATCGTCATTGGCCTTGAGACACAGGACAAGCTTCCCTTAGATGAAGAAGGAAAATATCTTTACGACATCCGTATCGACAGGCTCATGGATATGGGAGATGGTCTTTATGAAGTGCATGATTATAAGACAAGCAGCATGCTGCCGGCACAGGAGTCTCTGGATGAGGACAGGCAGCTGGCCATGTACTCGCTGTGGGTGAAAAATCATTTTAAGGATTTTAAAACGGTCCGGCTTGTGTGGCACTATGTGGCTTTTGATAAGGAGATGGATTCATATCGGAGCGACAAACAGCTCGATGTTTTAAAGACAGAGGTTCTGAGTAAAATTAAAGATATCGAGAGGGCTCATGAATTTCCTCCATACGTCTCTCATCTCTGCCAATGGTGTCTTTTTCAAGATATCTGTCCCATGTGGAAACACGAAATATCGCTGGAGGCAAAACCAGTCAATGAGTACCTCGATGATCCTGGGCTGAAGCTTGTCGATGAGTATGTCAAGGTCAAAAAAGAATGGGATACGAAAAAAAAGCCCATGGAACAGAAATTGGAAAAACTCAGGGAAGCATTGATTTCTCTAAGCCAGAAAGAAGATATTCAAGTGATTCACGGATCTGAGAATAAAATTACCTTAAAATCGAGCGAATCCGTTAAATTACCGGCAAAGAAATCAGAAGAACGGCAAGAACTTATTGAATATCTGAAAAATTCAGGAAAATTTGCTGATGTGTGTGATCTCGATATCTATGCGTTGAGCTCTATAATCAAAGAACAAAAGTGGGATCCAGATATTTTGAAAGCATTGGAAAAATATGCAAAAAAGGAAAAAATCTATTCTCTGAATGTATCAAAGAAATAACAGCGCTTACGAAATTGGGCCCATCAGGCCTCCCTCAGAAGCCGACAGCCTATTGATCAGGGTGTCCCGGAATTGCCCATGGAATAAGTGTGAATTCTGTCCCATCTACAAACGACATCTATTTGAAAAAAGACCGGTCGAAGCTATTCTAGAGGATATCGATGTCGCCTTTGATACACATGGAGATATCTTCCTCACTGCATTTCTTCAGGATGCCAACAGTTTAGGGCTAAAAACACCAGAACTTTTAAAGGTGATTCTTCATCTGAAGAAGAGATTCCCATCGGTTGAACGTGTGACCAGCTATGCGCGCGCCAGGACAATTGCTCGGAAAACAGTGGATGAACTGGGAATACTGAAAAAAGCCGGACTGTCCCGACTTCATATAGGCCTTGAAACGGGATATGATGCCCTGCTGGCCTATATGAATAAAGGGATGACAGCGGATATGGCTGTTGAAGCCGGGCTTCGGATCAAACAATCGGGCATCTCTCTCTGCTTTTATGTCATTCTTGGTCTTGGAGGGAAGCTGAGATTGGAAAACAAAGAGACCTGGAGAGAACACGCCATCGAAACAGCCGCAGTGCTCAATCGAGTTGACCCAAATTATATCCGTGTGAGAACGCTGACAATCCGTGAAGGCAGTCCCTTATTCGAGAAACAACAAAAAGGAGAGTTTAAGCGAGCCAGCGATGCCGATCTAGTAAAAGAAGAGCTGCTTCTGCTCGAACATCTGGATGTGACCAGTCAGTTTGTCAGCGACCATGCGACAAATATTCTTATGGATATCAAGGGGAAATTTCCCGAGGACAAGGAAAAACTGATCTCAATTGCAAAACGGTATTTAGCTCTCTCCGAAAAAGAGGAGATAAATTTTCGATTGGGGACGTTGTTCAGATTTTTCGGCTATTCCCCAAATTATAGAAATTTTGAGGATTTTTTTAATTTGGACAAAAGGACCGAGATGCAGACCATCATTGATAAAATGGAGGCTGAGGAGTCTGGTTCATCCCTTCGTCTCCTCCTTCAACTCAGCAATAGGCTTGTTTAACCATGCTGAATGGATCTGGAAGCTGTCCTTGACAATTCATGCTGTCCGAATAGACTGAACAGAGAAACCCGATAGTGATAGCTATGGAAGGAGAATAAAAAAAATGATATCAAACATAAAGAAAATTTGTGGATGGAAGATTGTTATTCTATTGATTATTTTCGTTTTGGGTTCCAGTGGCGCCGGCTCGGGAAGGACTGAAAAACCCGTCCTTCATGGAAAGCATTGGATGGCGATTACAGGAAAACCTTTAGGTGCGACGGCCGGAGCAAAAATATTTGACCGCGGCGGGAACGCTGTGGATGCCGCATGTGCAATGCTGGCGGCCACCTGCACGATGTATGATGTTTTGAGCTGGGGGGGAGAGACTCAGGCGCTTATATACAATCCAAAGACTCAAAAAGTCTATGGTATCAATGCCTTAGGTGCTGCTCCCACTGGTGCCACTCCGGAATTTTTTAAGGAGAAAGACTTAAAGTATCCACCCAGATACGGCCCTCTATCCGCAGTGACTCCCGGAACTCCCGGGGGCTTGCTGGTCATGC
>CAZLLG010000098.1:4743-11396 GCA_964560275.1 uncultured Eubacteriales bacterium
GAATTTGGAACCAAAAGCCTCAGGGAGGTTCTTGAGCCAGCCATGGAGATGGCAGAAGGTTATCCCATGGAGGGTCAGCTCTCCAACAGTATTGAAGGGAATAAGGAGAGGATAAAAGAGTGGCCCTATTCCAAAGAGATTTTACTTCCTCATCTAGGGGAAGAGTTTGAGGCCCCGCACCCGGGAGAAATATTCAGCCAACCGGATCTGTTGGATACACTGAAAAAAATGGTTGAAGCCGAACAATTGGCACTCGAAGAAGGGCATACGCGGAAAGAAGCCATTTATGCTGCATATAAAAGATTCTACGAAGGAGATATCGCCGAGGAGTTTGTCCGGGGCTGCCAGGAACAGGGTGGACTTATCACTCTGGACGACTTGGCCAATTGGAAGGTCTACATTGAAGAACCTGTCAAAACCACATACAAGGGGATCGAGGTCTATAAACTGACGAGTTGGGTTCAAGGGCCTGTGCTTCTTCAGATGCTGAACATGTTGGAAGAAATCGACCTCAAATCTATGGGATTCAACAGTGTCAACTACATCCACACACTTTACCAGGTGATGAATATGGCCTTTGCCGACAGGGATTTTTACTACGGCGATCCCTATTTTCCACCTGAGGAACCCATCAGAGGTCTTTTATCCAAGGACTATGCAAAAGCCCGGCTCCAGACACTGAACAACAATATCAATGATCCCAATGTCAAACCGGGCGATCCATACCCGTTTGAAGACAAGATTAATCCTTATCTTCAACTTTTGAAAAATTGGGATAAAAAAGAAATTAAAGATTCCCAAAAAATGAGCCATGTGGAATGGCTTGAATATGAAGAGAGTTTCACTTCCGGCACCACTTCCGTTCAGGCTGCCGATGAAGAAGGATGGGTGGTGTCTATCACGCCCAGCGGAGGATGGATTCCTGCATGTATAGCGGGAAAAACAGGCATTGGCATGAGCCAACGCATGCAGAGTTTTGTTCTGGATGAATCTGAAAATCCCTTTAATGTCGTTGCGCCGGGAAAAAGACCCCGTGCAACATTGACTCCCAGTCTGGCCCTTAAAGATGGGAAACCCTATCTATCCTTTGCCGTTCAGGGAGGGGATACGCAGGATCAAAACCTGCTTCAGTTTTTTCTCAACATGGTTGAATTTAAAATGAATGTCCAGGAAGCCTGTGAGGCACCAAATATTGTCACCTATCAACTGAAAAATTCGTTCGGACAACATGAGATTGTTCCCGGACGGCTCAGAGTAAACGAGGCCGTACCCCAGAAAATAAGGGAGTTGCTTGCGAACATGGGCTATGATGTCGATGCCCGAAAGTACACCTCTGGCCCCATAAATGCTATATTTTTTGACTGGAAACATAAGAGCTTCTGGGGTGGGTCCAGCAATTACGGGGAAGACTATGGGATTGCCTGGTGATGTCCTCGTGAAATAAGAAATCGGGGATAAAATTATGAAGACAAGTCACAGATATGTTTCAAGAATATTTAAGGTTTTGCTGTTTGGCTTGGTTCTCGGTCTGGCTTTCTCATGTGCATCCCAAGACACTGGAAAAATCAGTTTTGAAATTTTTTTTCCTGCGTCTATCCATCCCGAACATATCACAGGCCGGGTGTTCGTTATGATCTCTGGAGACAACCAAAGAGAACCCCGTCTTCAAGCAGGAGGATGGAACAACAGCGTGCCGTTTTTTGGGAAGGATATCGAAAAACTCAAACCGGGTGAAGCCGTGATAATCGACGAGACTGTCCTGGGATATCCTTTAAAAAGCCTGACGGAGATTCCGGCTGGAGATTACTTTGTGCAGGGCCTGGTCAATATCTATACCGAATTCAAAAGGGCGGACGGCCATGTCATTTGGGCGCACATGGATCAATGGGAAGGCCAGCAATTCAACAGGTCTCCAGGCAATCTCTGCAGCGAAGTGCATAAAATCAGTTTCAATCCTTCGCACGAAAATACGATAAAACTGAACCTGAACAAAGTGATTCCGCCTGTGGTCATTCCCGAAGATACAGAGTGGGTCAAACACATCAAGTTTGAAAGTCCACTGCTTTCTAAATTTTGGGGACGTCCTATCTCTATTGGGGCTGTTGTACTCCTGCCAAAAGGATATGACAATCATCCGGATGTCAAATATCCTGTCCACTATCTCCAGGGCCATTTTTCCCTGCGCCCTCCGTACAGATTCAGCGAGGACAGCCCTTTTTTCAAAGTTTGGACGGCCGGGGATTTCCCGAGGATGATTGCTGTGACGTTCCAGCATCCTACACCTTATTTTGATGATTCCTATGCCGTCAATTCTGTCAACTGCGGTCCCTATGGGGATGCGATTTTGACGGAACTTATTCCTCGAATTGAAGAAGATTTTCGTGCAATTGGAAAATCCTACGCACGAGTTCTTTCAGGAGGATCCACTGGAGGATGGGAAGCCTTAGCTCTTCAGGTTTTTAATCCTGATTTTTTTGGAGGAGCTTGGAGCTTCTATCCTGACCCTGTTGATTTTCGCTACTATCAGCTCACCAATATCTATGAAGACAAAAATGCCTTTTTTATCCAACGCGGTTGGCTTAAGCCTGAACGGCCCATGATGAGAGATGGACATGGTCAGGTTATAGTCACTCTCCGGCAGCTCAGTCAATTGGAAGCTGTTCTGGGGTCGAAAAATCGATCCGGACAGCAGTTGGATGCCTGGAATGCCGTCTATGGACCAATGGGGAAAGATGGATATCCTCAACCTCTGTGGAACAAACTTACTGGGACCATTGATTTTGAAGTGGCCGAGTATTTGAAGGAAGGATATGATATTCGATATTATCTGGAAAAGAATTGGTCAAAAATCGGTCCGCAGCTCGTGGGGAAACTGTTTGTCTACTGCGGTGATATGGATAATTTTTATCTGAATGAGGCGGTTTATGAACTCGAGACTTTCCTTGAGAGCACTAAAAATCCCTATTATGCCGGATCCTTTCAGTACGGCCGTCCGAGGAAAACCCACGGGTGGACTCCCTTTCAAAGATCGTCCGGAGAACTGGAAAGGATAATGGCCGAGCACATCACAAAAAATACTCCACCTGGAGAAAACTCAAAATTATGGAAATATTAAACAAATGGACATTTACCACAAACTTGCTAAATTCTTAGACAGTCTTCCTGGAGGATTCCCTTCAACGGAATCGGGAGTTGAGATTCGTATCCTTAAAAAGCTCTTCACTCCGGAAGAAGCCGAACTGGCTATGAAACTGAGTCTTCTTCCCGAAGACATTGGAACTGTCGCAAAAAGGGCTAAAAAAAATGAGAAGGATACGGCAGATTTGCTTAAAAAGATGGCTCTGAAGGGCCTAGTTTATAGGATTGAGAAAAAGGGACGTCCCCCCTCTACATGGCCACTCAATATGTCATTGGCATTTGGGAATACCATGTCAACGACCTAAATCCTGATTTAATCAAGGATATGGAAGAGTACATCCCTACCCTTCTCAATGTCGATATTTGGAAAAAAGCGCCTCAACTGCGCACCATTCCTGTTGACCAGAGTATTCCTGTGGAACTGGATGTGATGCCCTATGAAAAGGCTGAGGAACTCATCCGGGCACACAATAAATTTCTAGTGGCTCCGTGTATCTGTCGGAAGGAAAGGACTATGGTGGGGGAGGGCTGTCAAAAACCTGAGGAAAGCTGTTTAGTTGTGGGGGGAGCCACCGAATACTATCTAAAAAACGGACTCGGCAGAAAAATAGAGAAAGACGAGGCTCTCGCAATACTTCATGAGGCCGATAAGCGTGGCCTTGTTCTCCAACCATCGAATTCCCAGAAAATAGTCAATATATGCTGCTGCTGTGGGTGCTGCTGTGCTGTGCTGAGAACAGTCAAAAGCCATCCCAAACCTGCCGAACTCGTCTCTTCTGCATTTACGGTGGAGTATGACTCCGACTCCTGTTCGAACTGTCAAGTCTGTGTCGACCGCTGTCAGATGGACGCCATAGCGATCTCTGAGGACACTGTAGTGCACGATTTTGACAGGTGTATTGGCTGTGGCCTGTGTGTGTCGACATGTCCAACCGGGGCCGTGACTCTTGTCCGGAAGCGGAAATCAGAGCAGCCTCATGTGCCCAAGACATTCATGGAGACAAATATCAGGCTGCTCAGAGTGCGGAAAAAACTGGATCCTCGACAGATGGCCAGAATTTTAGGTGGGCTGAGGTCAAAAAAAAGGAAATCGCGGAAAGCGGATGCCTCTATAGGAGCCTAGCGATTTTGAATCTAAAGTTATAGAATTATGATCCTTCTTATTATCCTGGCATGCTTCTTAGTCATCCTCGGACTTCTGGGCTGCGTAATTCCCGGTCTTTTGGGGCCTCCATTTAGCTTCCTGGCTCTGATTCTCCTCTCTATTGCAAAAAAATGGGAACCGTTCAGTCCTTCATTTTTGATTGCTATGGCTGTTGTGACAATTGTTGTTACAGGGTTAGACTACGTGTTCCCTGCCTTAGGGGCTAAAAAATACGGATCTTCCCGTTTTGGTCTATGGGGAGCTGTTATTGGCATGATCCTAGGGATTCTTTTTTTCCCTCCGTTTGGTATGATTATTGGGGCTTTCCTTGGAGCAGTGTTGGGAGAGACTCTCTCCGGAAAACCAAACCAGGAAGCCCTGAAAGCAGGATGGGGTGTTTTTTTAGGGATTATGATGGCCATTCTTCTCAAGCTTATCGCCTCTGGGATCATGACTTTTTATTTTGTCAGAGCCCTACTGTAACGCCAGCAAAAGATGGGAGATGACAGAGTGTTGGAAGAAATAGACTTATAAGAAATTTGTCACATCACTGGATATTTTAACCAAGCATTTTTTTGCTTCAATTCAGCCTTAAAGACTTTGTATTCCGGACAGAACTTCTGGACAAGCAACCAGAAACTTGTGGAATGATTCAATTCCTTTAGATGGGATAGCTCATGGATGATGAGATAGTCGGCAGCCTGTTTTGAAAGGAGCAGGATTCTCCAGTTGAAATTCAGATTGGCTCTTTTTGAGCAGCTACCCCAGAGAGTGCGCTGGTTTTTTACCCGAATGTTATTTGGGGACACATTCACTAATTTGGCCCAAAAAGGCACTCTGTCCTCGAGAAAGAGGCGGGTCATTGTTCTGTACCAGTGTACCACACCTCTGGAAATGATAGAGGGCGACAGCTGAGGTGCCGTGATATTTAAGGTATTGTGCTGAAAATACCAGCGGGCATTTTTTTGATTTTGAACAGAGAGAGCCAGCGGATATGTTTTATCGAGGATTGGCAGCTGTGCTCCATCCGTGAGTTTAAATGGAGGTGGGAGTTTCGCTTGAGTCTGACTTTTTTTTGTTTTGTGTAAGATCCAGTTTTTGTGTTCAAAAAGAGCATGCTCGACTTCCTGAAGTCGACGGTATTCGGGGAGTGTGACCACCAAGCTATCTCCATCTTCATATGTGAGTCGGATATTTTTGGCCCGAAGACTTCTTCGAATACGATAGGCAACTCGTGTCCCATCCAATAGAGTAAAATACGTTTCTTCTTTTTTCATAGAATTCTTTAGCATCATAAACGGTCTTTAAGAAAATGTTAAGAATATTCATCCTCATTGCCTTGATTTAATTTGAATCTTATAAATAAGTGGGGTGGATGGCACGGTGGTATCTTATCCCGAAGTGTACGAAGGCGATGGTGGTGAGGTGGCTAGAAAGACGGGTTTTCGCGGAGGGAAAGGTACTCTGAGCGCACTTGCGCGGTACCGCCCCTTCTAGAATGGATTTTGTTTGATTTATCAGCTGAGTGTTGGCAAAATAAGAGCCATGGATATCAAGGAAAAGAATCTTGAGCTGGCACCTGAAGCCATGCTGAAGATGGGCGAGGCTGCCCTTAAATCCGTCGTTGAGCACATCAAAAACCTGCCGAATTCACCCCGCTCTAATCTGGATGAAGGAGAGGTCATCTCTCGAGCGCTCCGTGAATCCTCACCTGAAGAGGGGACGAAATTTTCTGTCCTGCTCGAATTTTTAATGAAAAAGGTTATTCCGGTGTCCATCAATGCTCCACATCCCTCCTATATGGCATACATTCCTGGCGGGGGGCTTTATCCCTCGGCGGTCGCCGATTTTATGGCATCGGCCACAAATCGTTATGTCGGTATCTGGGAAGCTGCCCCTGCCGCCGCCCGGCTGGAGGCAAATGTCCTGGAATGGTTTTCCCAATGGATGGGATATCCAAATGAGGCCAAAGGAATTTTAACAACCGGTGGTTCGTTGGCCAATTTTAGTGCCGTGGTTACGGCAAGGAGACATCTGCTCGGAGACAATATAGTCCAGGGGACAATTTATGCTTCTAATCAAACCCATCACTGCGTGATGAAAGCTGCCATGCTGGCTGGAATACCTGAAAAAAACATCCGCATCCTGGATGTTGATCCACAGTACAGGGCTTTGCCCGAGCTCTTTGAAGATGCAATAAAAGAAGATCTAAAGAAGGGATTCAGGCCTTTTTTTCTGGTCAGCAGTGCTGGAACGACAAACACAGGAGCTGTGGATCCCTTATCCGATCTCGCTGACGTTGCCAAAAAATTCAGTCTTTGGTACCACATCGATGGGGCTTATGGAGGATTTTTTAATCTCTGTGAGAGGG
>CAZLLG010000099.1:0-11368 GCA_964560275.1 uncultured Eubacteriales bacterium
TTGCACTTGAACGTTCATCGTGTCCCAGATGTTAATTCTCTTCCGGAAAACACAGGCATCACGGATGTAACCGTCGGCTGATTCGGCCTTCACATAGAGATTCATTAAATGTTCATTCCGCGTGATATCCCAGAAGAATTCACACGAATCCTTGTGAGGACAGGTCATACAGCGGCTGCTTCTAACTGTTCCGTTAAAGCCGTACTTGCGCAGTTCTCCGTATGCATTCACTTCTACAGGTTCAGCGGCCAACCACCAGTTCATGAGGTCATAGTGATGGGTAGCCTTATGCACAAGAAGAGAACCCGAAAACTGTTTGAATCCATGCCAGCGCCGAAAATAGGAGGCTCCATGATAGACATCCAGAAAGTAGTTAAAATCCACAGATGTGACTTCGCCAATCTCCCGGGACAAAAGAATCTCCTTGATTTTGACGGCATCCGGATTGTACCTGTAATTAAACGTCACAAGGAGGTTCTTTCCGGTCTTTTTTTCCGTATCGAAAATCTTTTGCGCCATGGTCTCATCGGTTGCAAGGGGTTTCTCGGTGATCACATCACACCCCATTTCCATCGCCAGGCAAATATACTTGGCATGAAAGCAGTCCATGGTGGTCACAATCACTGTTTCGGGTTGTGTCTCTTTGACCATTTTTCGAAAATCTGTGTACGTTGGACATGTTGCGCCCATATAACGTTTTGAGTATTCCAACCGGAGCGGATTGATATCACAGAGCCCGACCATGTCCAGCACATCGCTGTAGTCCCGCAAAAGTGTTTTTCCCCATAGAGAAGACCCTCTGATTCCTGTTCCAACCAGGGCGATTTTTTTCTTTTTGACTGGCTGGGCAAATAAAAGATTCCCTTTGTTCGCCAGGGAATATCCGGTCACACCTAAAGCTGCTCCCACCGAAGTGGACAAAAACTTACGTCGACTCAATTCTTTTTTAGATTTGGTCACAAACGCCTCCCCATTCAAAATACATCCTTACACTTTAGTTAGCTTCTATCACAGGAAAAAAAGGATGTCAAAATTGAGAAAACATCTCCATATTTGAGTCGGACCCGTGACCCTCACGGGTATTCTGCCCCCATCACATACGAATGTGCATGGTGACAGACATACGACGTCCATCCGACTCGACTAAAGGCTGTGTATCAAATCTTGGTAATTTTTTTTTATCAGTCCTGGGCCAGCTCGAGAATGTTGGTCAGCGGGCTGTACGTATTTTCAAGCCTGTTAAGAAACGGGCGAAAAGAGGCTTCGAGCACATACGGAAGACCATCCTGCCAAGGGATTCGAAGGAAATCGTCTTCCAGGGCTTGAATCTCAGCCAGGAAGGCCCCTCTCCACTCATCTTCCCCGGGTTTGGTGGTAGGTGAATCCAATTGAGGAACCTGGTTATTGAGCATAGACAGTATCAACCGGTTTATCCTTTCGGTCATATTTGTGCCGCGTTCCTCGAAGTTTTCATCTCTGTCCCACTCATCAAATTTCCACTCTCTATCACCCTGGACGAGCTGAAAACCCGGACCATCTCCAGGTGATTTCCCGAGCATGGAATAATAGGATAGAATATAAATGTACATATACTCCCCCAAACCCATCTCCACCTCAAGGAGAGCCTGGCTGCGCTGAGTATAAAAGTCACCAATCCCGGGGATCAGGCCAAACGCCGCCTTTAATGCACGAAAAACCTGACCCGGTCTCCTGTTTTCTCTTCTTTGTGTTCCCTGATTCCGGATTTCGTCGAGAATGGAAATGGAGCGATCCAGCCTTTCACGGACAGGAGCCGTGCTCTCTCTGACATAGAGAAAGGCTTCCATGCGCTCGAAGAGGATACGCCCATCCGAAGGAGGACTATAATCTTCAATTTCACCATAGAGATTCTTTAGAGATTCCGTCAATTCTCCTGTTTCTTCGAATTTATAAACCATGTCCTTTACGAAGAAAAATCCTAGAATCAACACAACAAGCAGAATAACCAGAATGGCTCCGCAGCCAATACCGCAGCCAATGAACCATTTTTTTGTGGACTTCTCCATCCTAACTCCTCAGGAAGAAACCACTTCCGCCAATGCTTTATTTAAGTTGTTCAGACCGATTTTAATTTTCTCGGGTTCACCACCAAATCCCAACCTAAAATGTGTTGGATCCATCTCGAAACATCTCCCAGGAACGACAAACGTTTTATATTTCTCTGCCAGGAGACGGTAAAGTTTTTCCGGATCAACGGCCATTTGACTCTTCATTCGAGGGAAACCCACAACTCCTGCCTCTGGATAAATCCACTCGAAGTATTCTTGTTGATTGATCCAGTCGGCAGCGATGCCCAGATTATTTTCAATACGCTGTTTGGCTTTATCCACATATCGGTTTTTTTCTCTAAGCACTCGGGAGGCAATCTCTTCACTTAGAGCATTATTCGCAATGCTGACCTGCTCTCGGACAGCCAGAGCCGTTTTGAGAACATATTGATCCAATGTGGCCAGCCATCCCGTTCGTAATCCAGGAAGCCCGTAGGATTTAGAAAGACTCGAGATGCTGATCACTTTTGGACTTAAAGTCGCCGCAGGAGGAAGTGGATCCTTAAAATCCATATCCCTGTAGGTTTCGTCAAAAAGAATATAAATATCTCTGGATTCGGCCATATCGATTATTTTTTGGAGTTCCTCTATTGAAATTTTCGAACCTGTGGGATTGTTGGGATGGGTAAGGCTGATCAGTTTTGTTTGGGGTGTGATTTTCGCTTTGAGGTCTTCGGCGATTGGCCTGAATTCGTTGTCAAACTTTAGAGTATAGAGGTCAACATCACATCCAAACGACCGGGGCACTTCATAGTTTGAGGGATAGTTTGGGTGTTCGACTATAACATGGTCGCCCGGTTTGACAAGAGATGCAACAACCACAAAATTGGCCTCACTCGCTCCTGTCGTAACGATGATATGGTCCGACGACAATTCGGGATAGGAGGAAGCGATGATCTCTCGTAAATCGGGCCGCCCCTTGTGGTATCCATACCTTAGCAAAATGTCGTTCAGATCGATATCGAGGTGCCGCACTCCGAGAGTTTTTACAGCACTCTCTCCGATATCGTATTCGATCTCAAATTGATAAGTATCAAACCAGTCCTCTAATTCCATTCTTTGAAACCACATGAGTACAGTCTCCTATGTCTTGTGTGAATTGATGTAAGCAAAAATATGCTGGCGGAGCTGTTTACTCGAAAGAGCGCCAGTCCAGTGCCCTCGGTCAAGTACAGTGACAGGATGTTCGCCATAACTTTCCCTCTGCTTTTCATATCGGAACAGCTGGTCGTGCTTGGCCAGTAGGGGAAAGACATTGTCGCTGTTGACTTTTTTGAAATCCTTCTCAAAATCCAACTTATCATTGACGATTTCCCTATTTTCATGCACAATTTTGGCCACTCGATTGTAAGCGGATGTCATAAAGACATCGCTCAGAGATGCCCCTGCACAGAGAGGGATATAGATATCCGCAGTGTTGAAATAGGTCCTGTGGAGATTAGCCGCCAAACCGCCCAGGCTGACTCCGGAGACGATCACCTGACCTTGGCCTTCCGATTTCATGTATTCGACAAGAGAATCGATCAATTTCGCAGAAACAGAGAGCAGGGCGATAAAACTCGTCAAGTGTCCCATACGTTTGGCATATTTTAAGATAGAGCCCCTGTGAAAAGGTGCACGAAGAGCGATAAGGTTTGTCTCCATAGGTTCCCGCGGGGACACAAAAATATCACGAAAAGTATTTTTCATATACCAACGAAAATTAAAAGGACGTTCAAGGTTTCCATGATGATAGATTATAGTGGGATAGTTCGCTCCTTTCCATTGGTGAATTAAAAATGCCGGATTCATAACTCCGGCGTCTGTTTCAGCCTCAACTTCATATTTTCCCTCGCCTAATATCCTGGGAATTTTAAGTTCGATAGTTTTGAGATGCTCAGCATATGAGGAACTCTCTATGCTCTTGGAAAAGATTTTATTATTGATCACAAGAACTTCAGTGCTCCTGATAGAAATGTGATCGATCAAAGCATGAATATTCATTTTTTCACTTTAAGTCTGCACTGTTTCAGATGATTTCATTTTAAAGAATTCAGCAACATAAATAAAGACATGTCTGTTGGTTCGCCTTGACTTTTACTAGAGGTAGTGGTAATTCAGTCATTCGATCTGTTCGAAAAAAATAAATAATAAGATCATTTGATTGATTTACAAAACAATATTCGAAAACTCATCCGGGATTCGGTTATGCGGCATTCATTCCACTCCTTCTGATGATAAACCGGAGTCGATTTTTATTCTCTGCCACGGCTTTTCAACGAGCAAGGATGGCCGAACCAGCACTCAATTGGAAAAGACTCTCAATGAAGGAGGGCTGGCCACTTTTCGCTTTGATTTTTTTGGACATGGAGAGAGCGGTGGGCACTTTGAAGATATCACAATCTCCGAAGCCGTCGACGATGTGCTTCAAGCCCTAAACTTCGTCAAGACATCCGGATATAAGAGGATCGGGCTCATCGGGTCCAGCTTTGGAGGTTTAGCCAGTATCCTTGCCGCATCCCGAACAGACGACCTTTTTTTGCTCGCACTCAAATCCCCTGTATCGGACTACATGGAGCTCCTGACCCACCGGAATCACGGAGGGGAAATTATTAAAGAATGGAGAAAAAAAGGAATCATATCTTTAAAGGGAGCCGATAATTCGGATTTGAAGCTAAAATATGCCTTTGTGGAAGATGCCCAAAAAGCCGATGGCTACTGCGCCGCGAAAAAAATTTTGTGTTCCCACTTTAATCGTCCACGGAGCTCAGGATGAAACCGTTCCAGTCGAGCAGAGTATAAAAGCCTCCCGGCTCTTTAAAAACTGCCGCCTGGAAATATTACAGGGAGCGGACCATATCTATTCTCAACGCAAAGATTTCGACAAGATGATCCGATTGATTTCAGATTATGTCCTGTCCCTCTCATAAAACCAGGGTATCACTATTTGATAATAATCTGCTTTGTATCATTTCCCGCTTTTTGAGATGTCACAGACACTTTTAACAAAGGCTCAATCTGTCCTTTTTTCACGCGCAAAATATATGTGGTTTTTGCACTCGATGAATAACCCTGGATCTGGCCAAGATCGACTTTGTTTTCGCCGTAGATAATCTCCACATTCTCACTGGGCTCTACCAAAAGACGAACAGGCTCAGCGATTCGCAGAGCCAACGCCTGTTCTGTGGCCGTGGGGAGAAATCCAAGATTGTCCACTGTAAGGTCCAGCTGGAAGATTCCTCCCTCTTTATTCGTGATTTCCGCCTCTCCAATTTGGACTTTTGGGGCCAAAGTAGCCAGATAGATTGTGAAGTTGTTTCCCATCTCACATTCCTTTTGGATCAGCTCTCCTTCAGGGGGACTCATTTTGTTTCTTCGCCATCCACCGATTTCCACCTCACCGAGTGTCGGGTGATCGAAGGGATGCCAGTCGATAAATGCCTGTCCATCCATTTCTTCCTCATTCCACCTGAAACGCTCTTCATCGGTCACACGTCCATCCTTGTCATAATCCGGGGCGGCCCAGTGTTCATCGGCCATTGAAAAAATCCCGAAAAGATTGTACGTGGTCTCCAGCGAGCTCCCCCAGGCAAAGTACCCGCGGTCAAATGACTCGTCATCCTCGCAGCCGCAGAAATCAGAATTCGACTCTGTCCTCGTCACTTCTGGATACATCCCTTGAGGAGCGTTTTTGATATTTCCATCTTTATCCCGGTAGATCTGTGAGGCTTTTCTGTTTCCAGTCCCAGGAGGATAATTCCAGTGAAACACAGAGGTGGCCAGATCCCAGCCGGAATATTCGAGGCTTCGGGCACCGATGACCTGAAACAGTCTCAAATCTCTTTGGTTTGGAAAATCTTTATCCGCCATTGTCGTTGGAGGACGAAGTATAACGCGTCCACAGCAGTGATGCTGCAGATAGAGGAAAATGTTGGGATGTTTGGCCACAAAATCCACTTCTGCCCTGGTGATGGTTTCCTCCAGAGGATAATTGCCGCCGCCGCTTTGAACGGTCTGAGGTCTCCAGTTGCCAGGGTAATTCCGGTTGGACAAAAACCTCGTCCGGAAACTATCTTCATTAATTTTACCATCTCCATCATTATCGAAACCCTCGCTGTAGGTCTTATAATATGTCCCGCCGATCTCATCTGGGGCTTTCCTGACCAACACTCTTGCATCCTTGTCCGATATTTTCATGGTTCCTTCGGGATCCTTCTGCCTCATCTGGACAATAAACCCATCTCCGTCCACATCTTCAGGAGGATCTTCGTCAAACAACCCATCCCCGTCATTGTCAGCAGGGTTGGGATCTTCACCGGCCGGTTTTCCGGTCAGATAGGCCTCGGCCCCATCCACATCCAAACGGGGAACAATGTACCAGACAAGATTGTCGACCATGTTGGTGACTTTCTCGTCTTTCCCATAATTTTCAAGTAAATACCAGATGGTATAGGCACACGACATGGACGCAATGACTTCACTGGAATGAATCTGGTTGAGAAAATAACCCGGTTTATCTTCGGGTTGGCCTGTCTCGGGATTGTTGATGACCAACATCCAAACATCCCGACCCATCTGAGAGGAACACAGCGATTGAAGCTCTGTCAGCTGAGGAAAAGCGGCATGGATGTCTTTTAAGAAATTTGTGAGTTCAGCGTATTCATAATAATGAAAAAAATCATATTGACCCAGTGCTTTGACCTGCTTTATTTTTTCATTTCCCGCTCCTTGTAGTAGGGGCAGGACAAGCAGAATTCCCAAAAATAATACAAAGAATTTTCTCATAGGATCCCTCCTCTCCGTAAGTGATTAAAATCTCTATATGCTAGAGCTTATATCACAGGAAAAAAATGGATGTCAAAGGAAAGTCAAAAATTAAGAGAATTTGGAAAAGAATAAATTATTTAAAACCTTTAAGCGCTCTTGCAGGCAGGAAGATAACGGCTTTAAAGAGGTCCAAGACGGCCGTGACCGTGATCCCTATCAACCGAAACGGAATTAAGAGAATCCAGACGATGGGATAGAGAATAAGGGCCAACAGCGCAAGAGGCCAACAGAGTACCAACAGAATAAACCATAATAAGATTTTCATGTTTTGCTCATCTCCTCACCCTATTATACGAAAATTGGCCGGAAAAGATTACATCCCCTTGAAGGAATTATTAAAATAATAGTATGATTAAAGTCTCAAAATCCTGAAAGGAGGCCAATCCTATGGCTTATGAAATGAAATGCCCATTGTGTGGTCAAGAAATGTCCGTTGACGTCGAAACAGAGGCCGAAGCCCTAAAACTCATCCTTGATGAAGGTGTCAAACATGTAAAAGAGGCTCACAAAGACCTGCCGATGGACGAAGGGATGCTGAAACAGTTGATCCAGACAAATATGAAAAAAACATAATCTCAACGGACCAAAATCAGACGATTTTAAATTGAATTGAAAAAAAATATCTAATCGACAAAAAGGAAATTGTGCATGAAGACTAAAATCATTCTCTCCTTATTTTTAGCTCTGTTTCTGTTTTTAGCTCCTCCATTCGGACTTTGCCAATCTAGAAATCCCTTTAAAACTCCTTTGTCTCAGGAGACTCTCAACATTCTGGTCAACGAGATCTCCGGGCAGATCATCTTCAATAATGAAGTGATTCTTGCCGGTGCGCCATGGATCAGAAATGCGGCCGAGTTTACAAACACTCTGTATGAGTCTGAAAAGATTATGGATATTGTTAAAAGTTATGGGATCGAAACCATCCGCGTCGACCAATTCAAGCGTGATAGGGAATTCAGCTATGCATTCGAAGGAGAATTTTGGATTGTCAAACCCGAGAAAAAACTTGTCGCCCGCTTGGAGGCAGATGCCGCCCTTGTGGCCAGCGGATCATCGTCTGTAGATATCACCGGAGACCTGATCTATATTCCGCCTCTCAAAGGAAGTGAGATTAAGGCCCTCGAGAAAGCCGGTATCCAGGAACAATACGATGGCAAGATCGCATTGATGTGGTCTCATGCAAGAGGAGGTCTTGCCAAAGCTCTGGATGCGGCCGGAGTCAAAGGCGTCATTTCTTTTCGAGCCCAGGATCGCTATCTTGATCCCGATCAGGTCGTTTATTCAGGGGGATCCTATACAGGAATGAATAATTTGAAATTCGGGTTTACGATCTCTTGGCGGCAGTGGACACAGCTTCTTGAAGACGTAGAGAAGGGAAGAAAAACCACCGTTAGGGGAAAAACGCGGATCGAAAAATTTCCTGACAAAATCGAGAATGTCTTCGCCTGGATTCCCGGAACTGAACCGGATAAAAAAGGGATCATATTTTCAGGACATCTCTATGAGGGATACACCAAACGAGGGGCCAATGACAATATGAGTGGTGTTGTGGTGCAAATGGAAATTTTAAGAGCCTTAACAAAACTCATCGAAAACAACACTCTCCCAAAGCCACGTAGAACAATTTATTTTCTCTGGCCCAATGAGATATCTGGCACTTACGAGCATTTGGTCCAGCATCCCGGCTTTACGAATAACATCAGCACGAATATCAATATGGATATGGTCGGCGAAGGTTTGAGAAAAAATAACGGCATTTTCACAGTGAGTGAATGCCCAAACCATCTTCCCAGCTACTTAGACGGATTGAGCGAATCCATGTGCAATTATGTCTGGCGCATGAACGATATCGTGTACCTCCCAAACTCTCCGCGAAGCCGATATGGACAAATTTTTCCGCTTCCCATTTGGGAGAAAAACGGGTCACGAGACGCCTTCCGGTATGATATCCAGCCTCCCTCGGGTGGAAGCGATCATATCTGCTTCAACAATCCCTCCGTTGCCGTGCCGGGACTCGGTTTCTGTGCCTGGCCTGACCAGTGGTATCATGCCGATACTGACACTCCTGATAAATCCGATCCCACTCAACTGAAAAGAATGGCCTTTATCGGGGCTGCCATGGCATGGGTGACTGCCAACTGCACTGATGAAGTCTTAGCAGAGCTTCTCGATGAAGTTTCGGATTTTGGGTACGAACGGGTTGCCAGACTTGAACTTTCCCAATCCATGAAACTTATCAATCACGCAGATACCAATTCCCTTCAGGATTCAACTCTCAAAGCTCTTAATCTCATCAGCTTCGCATGCAACCGTGAATTAGAAGCCGTCAAAACAACAGAGGACATCTTCACAGGATCCGAAAAATCCAAGCTTCTGGTCAGCAGCCATGTCCAGCAGTGGACACAATACGAAACAGCATTGAGAAATCAACTGATAGACTACAGCCGTTACCAAGCTCAAGAACTGGGCGTCAAACCCCCTGCAGAACCGGAAATCACCAAATTAGAAAAATCATATCTTAAAGTTGTTCCCGCCCTTCTCCCAAATATAAAGGGCCAAAAATTCAACCCCAACCAGACCGAAAAGTACCGTGAATTCATGAAAGATAATCCCGATTTCAACAAAGAACTCAAGGTGAACCGCAGACAGCAGAGATCCGTTCTTAACTACATCAACGGCCGCCGATCAGTGACAAAAATCCGCAGTTGTGCAGTTGCCGAATCAGGTCAAGATATGGATTTTAACGCACTACTCAAATATCTCGATTTCCTCAAAACAATCAACTGGATCACCTATTAAAATGAAACGCCGTTCTCTTTTCACTTTGATGCTCATCATCTCCGTAGTTTTTCTTTCCTTCTATCTGAAAAATAAAATCTCTCCAACCGGAAAAAATAAAATCCAAACCAGAGTCGACAAAATCTTTGAAAACTGGGATAAATCATATTCACCAGGTGCAGCTCTAGCGGTTGTCAAAGGGAAGAAGGTCGTTTATGCACAGGGATACGGTTCTGCAAACCTTGAATACGGTATTCCGATTACGCCAAAAACCGTTTTTCATGTGGCCTCTGTTTCTAAACAGTTTACGGCTTTTGCCATCACCAAACTGGCCGATATGGGAGTTTTGTCTCTGGATGACGATATCCGCCTTCATCTTCCCGACATTCCCGATTTCGGAAAATCCATCACGATCCGCCACCTTGTCCATCACATCTCGGGTCTTCGGGATCAGTGGGAACTTCTGGCTATGGCCGGATGGAGGCTGGATGATGTGATCACAAAAAATCATATACTCAAAATGGTCAGGCGACAGAAGGATCTCAATTTCGATCCTGGCGAGGAATACCTTTACTGCAACACCGGTTTTACGCTTCTTGCCGAAATTGTCGAGAGGATCACAAAAAAAAACTTCCGTGATTGGACATTGGAAAACATTTTTGATCCCCTCGACATGACCAGCACACATTTTTTTGACGATCATGAAAGAATTGTAAAAAACAGATCCTATTCCTATTCCCCACAGGGGGAAGGATTCAGAAAAAGGGTGTTGAGCTTTGCTAATGTGGGAGCGACAAGCCTCTTTACGACAGCCGAGGATATGGCTAAATGGGTGCAAAACTTCGACAGCCAAACCATAGCCAATGAAACAATTATAACGCAGATGCACGAACAAGGGATATTAAACAGCGGTAAAACTATTGATTACGCATGGGGGCTGTCGATAGGAGATTATAAGGGACTCAAAACTGTCGGCCACGGCGGTTCGGATGCTGGATTTAGAAGCCATGTTGTGCGTTTTCCTGAAGAAGATTTTGCTGTCATCGTGCTCTCCAACCTTTCCTCAATCAACACAAGCAGTTTGGCCAGGCAAGTGGCCGACTTATATCTGGCAAAAAAAATTAAAGAGAAAAAAACACCGAACAAAAAGGCCGAAAGGGCCAGCGTCGAACTCGACCCAAAAATTCTCGCGGCTTATGAAGGCCTGTATAAGATCCGGCCGGATTATATCCTCACTATAAAAATACAAAACGGACAACTGTTTGCCCAAGGAACCGGAGGACGCAAATACGTTCTCAATGCAGAATCAGAAAGGCTGTTTTTCAGGCCTAATGCCAATTTCGAAATATCTTTTAACATCGACAATGTCGGAACTATTACAAAAATCACAGTTCTAGACAATGGAAAAGAGTTCGAGGGGACAAAATTTATCCCAACCCATCTCAATCCTGACCAGATAGCCGAATACACCGGAGAGTATTACAGCAGCGAACTTGACACATTTTACAGGATTGTTTTGAATGAAGACCGTCTGGTCGTTACACACCGTAAACATGACGATATTGCCCTAACAAAAATCACTCCGGATTATTATTCCGGGACAGAATGGTTCTTCAGGACAGTCCATTTCACGCGAGATGATAACAACCACGTCAATGGATTTTTAGTCACTGGCGGCCGTGTTCGCAATCTCCGCT
>CAZLLG010000100.1:0-11320 GCA_964560275.1 uncultured Eubacteriales bacterium
TTGCCAGCTTTTCTCCGGTCATATCCGGCATGGCAATGACAAACGAGACAACTTCCTCATCCACGGTCACGGCCTTGACAAACCGGGGATCAAGAACCGGCATATAACGTTTGGCCAAAGCCTCCATCTCTTTTTCATCCAGAGGAGTGTAACCATAGATGTCACTGGCCGTATATGTTTCGTTCATAAGATGGAGGATAGGCTTAATCCACGGCTTAAACTCTTTTTTCTTTTTGAATTCGATGACGCTGTAGTTGCCTTTTTTCATGGCCCGTTCTGAAATTTTCTGGTAAAACTCGGGCATTTCCTTAGGCACTTTAATCTGGTAAACAAAATAATCGATGTCTTTCGAATACCCTTGTTTCTCAACCAGCTGGGGCATCCACTCGTAATTGTAATAAGTGGCGATTGTGGCGCGGTGTTCAAAGCCCTCGACAAGAAAGCCTTCCGGATCCTGATCAGTAAAACCGTAGGGCCCGACTATTCTCGTCATCCCCTTTTTTCGGCCCCAGGTTTCGATCTCCTGGAGGAGGGCCTGGACAGTGGATTCGTCTTCCCAGGTCTCCAGGTAACCAAACCGGACCGTTTTTTCATTTTTATAGGCGTTGTAGCGGTCGTTTATAATCCCCATGATCCGACCCACGGCCTCCCCGTTTTTAAAGGCCATGAGCAAAACTGTTTTACAGTAACTAAAGGATTTATTCTTTTTTGCATCAAAATATTTCCATTCATCCATGTAGATGGGGTGCACCCAGTTTTTATGGCCGGCATGAATTTTTTCCGGAAGATAAATAAATGTTTTTAAGTCCTTTCTGGTTTTGACTTCTCTTACGGTGATATCCATTTTTTTCCTTCTTGCTGAAACAATCTATGCCTAATTTATCCCAATCCCACTCTAAAAATCAATTCAAAACACCGGGGTTGACAGTCAGAAGCAGAATGAATAAACTTGAGAATCACAAAAAGAGTCTCCGTCAATCTCATGAAAACAAAAACATTTCCACATGGTATCCATCCTCCGGAGCAGAAGGCACTCACCGCCAATTCTCCTCTTGAATCCATGCCCCCTCCTGAGAAAGTTTTCATCCCTCTCCACCAGCATTTTGGCAGTCCTGCAAAAGCCGTTGTGCAAAAAGGGGAGGAAGTCTTTCTTGGGCAAAAAATCGGGGAGGCCACTGCTCTCTTTTCCGCGGAAGTGCATGCCAGTGTTTCAGGAAAAGTATTATCTGTTGAAGGCTACAATCATCCTCTTGGAAAACCGGTTCAAACAATCTCTATTGCCAATGATGGCAAAGACAACCCAAATCCTGGAATTTCTGCACACAAAAATCCACTTTCTCTGAGGCCGGAACAGATCAGAACAAAAGTTAAAGAGGCCGGGATTGTGGGATTAGGGGGCGCGGGATTTCCCACCGCTGTCAAGCTCTCTCCACCTCAAGATAAGCCGATCGAGACCGTCATCATTAACGCCTGTGAATGTGAACCCCTGCTCAACGCCGATTACAGACTTTTAATGGAGTTTTCAGATCATGTTCTCCAGGGGGCTCAGTTAGTTCGTATCGCCACCAATGCCAGCAGGATTATGATTGGAATTGAAGATAATAAGAAGGATGCTTATTCCCTCCTTAAAGACAAAGCTCAGGGTTCCAAAATTGAGGTTGTGCTTCTTAAAACAAAATATCCACAAGGCGCTGAAAAAAACCTGATTTATGCCCTTCTCGCCCGGGAGGTTCCTAAGGGTGGGCTTCCCTTCGATGTGGGAGTTGTGGTCCAAAACGTCGGAACTGTAAAGGCTATCTGGGATGCCGTTAAATTTGGGCGGCCCCTCTATGAACGCGCACTGACTGTATCCGGATCAGGGATAAAAAATCCAAAAAATTTGATGGTCAGGATCGGCACTCCCTTCAAAGATATCCTGGAGTTCTGCGGTGGACACCAAGACGAGGCGAATATTCTTGTTATGGGCGGCCCCATGATGGGGCTTTCCCAGTGGACTTCGGATGTTCCTGTCATAAAAGGAACCTCCGGAATCCTCTCTTGGCAGGCTATTCCTCCTTCTTTTATCCACAACTGCATCCAGTGTGCCCGCTGCATTGAACATTGCCCGATGAATTTGGTTCCCACTTTGCTAATGAAATATGCGAAAAATGACCATAATAGAGAAGCCGAAGATTGGGGAATTCTGGATTGTGTGGAATGCGGCTGCTGTCAGTACACATGTCCTGCCAGTATCCCTCTAGTCCACTGGATCCGGCTGGGAAAAAACAACGTGATGATTGAAAAAAGAAAAAAGAGTGCATGATGATCGATAAAGCTCTTTTGCTTGAATCCTCCCCGCACTTCAAAGACCACGATTCCGTCCCAAAAATCATGTATGCTGTTATTCTCAGTCTTCTCCCTGCAGTCCTGGCATCCGTCTTCTTTTTCAGGTGGCGTGCCCTTTTACTCTACGGCTGCTGCATTTTCGCCGGGCTAGCCACTGAAGCCCTTTTTCTATGGATAAGGAAAAAACCCATGAATTCCTTATGGGATGGATCGGCTGTTATCACCGGGCTTCTTCTGGCCATGACGCTCCCTCCATCTCTATCTTTAGACTCGGCCATCATTGGAGCAGTTGTGGCCGTAGGACTCGGGAAACACGTCTTTGGAGGCTTAGGACACAACATTTTTAATCCTGCTTTAGTGGGACGCGCCTTCCTTCAAACCGCCTTTCCCGTTGCCATGACCACTTGGACTCCCCCGGCAACGCTCTTCGTTGATACGGTCACCTTCGCAACACCTCTGGGCAATCTTAAGTTTGAAGCCGCCCTCGCCGAAGGAACCCTCTCTCCGGTTAAAGATCTGTTCTGGGGGAATGTCGGAGGAAGTTTGGGAGAGACTTCGGCCATCGCCCTTTTAATCGGCGCGGCCTTTCTCTTTTATAAAAAGGCCATAGACTGGAGGGTCCCTGCCGGAATCATTCTTTCCTTAACGGTCTTTACCGGCATTTTCTGGTTGGTTAGTCCCGAGACATATGCCTCCCCTTTGTTCCATCTGTTGGCAGGAGGTTTGATTATCGGCGCTTTTTTTATGGCCACAGATATGGTTACGTCTCCGATTACTCCAAGAGGAACCTGGATTTTTGCAATTGGCATTGGGCTGCTCGTCGGATTGATCCGTCTCTTTGGGGGCCTTCCCGAAGGGGTTATGTTTTCGATCCTTTTTATGAATATGTTCGTGCCTCTCCTTAATCGATTTACAAGGCCCCGAATCCTGGGAGAAAGAAAGAAAAAATGAGTCTGTCTTCAAGGATGATCCTCGTCCTCACATGTGTTGGACTTATTTCAGGTGGATTTCTCGCAGGAGTTGGCCTCTGGACCAAGGATAAAATTGCCTTCAACGTCCTTCAGGAGATTGAACAGGCCATAAAAATAGTAGTCCCTGGAACGGCCATCAGTGAAAAACTCCATGAAGAGCGGGCTTTCACTGTGTACGCAGGAAAGGCAGAAGATGGAGCCTTAGCCGGCTATGCCGTTTATGCTTCTGGAGCCGGATTTCAGGATACCATCACATTGATGTTTGGAACGGATACTGAACTCAAAAAATTAACTCGGCTGACAATTCTTAAGCAGACAGAAACTCCTGGTTTGGGTGCAAACATAGAAAGAGAAGATCTTTTTCTCAAATTCTGGGAGGACCGAGACATACAGGCGGCACTCACTCTGCATAAACCTGCGGCCAGTTCTCCCAATGAGCTGACAGCAACCGAAATCAATACTATCACAGGGGCCACAATTTCTTCGGAGTCGGTACTCAACATCGTCAATCTTTCACTCAAAAAACTCAAGGATAGAATCGAACACAAAGGCCAATTAGGGAGCATTGAAAAAGATGGCAACTAAAACGCTCGCTGCCGAATACATCAAAGGCCTTTGGGATGAAAATCCGGTTTTTCGCCAGCTTTTAGGACTGTGCCCAACCCTGGCAGTCACCAATGCTGTTATCAATGGGATCGCGATGGGCCTAGCCACTACATTTGTCCTCCTCCTCAGCTCTCTTGTTGTCTCGTCGATAAAGAAATTTATCCCCAATCAAGTCAGGATCGCAAGTTATATCGTCATCATAGCCAGTTTTGTAACCGTGGCGGACCTCTTTCTACAGGCCTTTTTCTATCCGATATCCAAGGCCCTCGGTCCCTATGTCCCATTGATCGTGGTCAACTGTGTGATCCTGGGCCGGCAGGAAGCATTTTCCGCAAAAAACTCTGTCGGTCGTTCAATGATCGATGCCCTAGGGATGAGCACCGGATTTGTCCTGGCCCTGCTGCTTCTCAGCTCTGTGCGTGAAATCCTTGGAGCGGGGACTTTTCTTGGCATCCAAGTTCTCGGCTCCTGGTTTAAGCCTTGGATTATAATGCTGCTGCCAGCGGGAGCATTTATTGCTCTTGGCATCCTTCTCGGCTTAGCACTTCTTATTGAACGCAAAACACAAGAGAGGAGAAGTTGATGGAACTGTTGGCGCTTTTTGTTTCGGCTGTCTTGATCAACAACTTTGTCCTCTACTACTTTCTCGGTATCTGTCCTTTCCTTGGCGTGAGCAAGAAGCTGGATTCTGCCCTTTCTATGGGACTAGCAGTGACATTTGTCATGACAATTACAGCTGTGATCTCATGGATGATCAACAATTGGATTTTGATCCCCTATAACATCGGCTATCTCCAGACTGTTGCTTTCATCCTTGTTATCGCCTCCCTCGTACAGCTGGTGGAAATGTTTATCCGAAAGATGAGCCCGCCTCTCTATCAAGCCCTTGGAATCTATCTTCCACTTATCACCACCAACTGTGCCATTATGGGGCTTGCTCTTCTCGCAGCCAGGAAAAGCTACGGTTTCTTCGAAGCCGTCATCTTCGGTATTGGATCAGGAATCGGATTTACATTAGCCATCATTCTTATGGCGGGAATCCGGGAGCAGCTGGATCTTGCGGATGTTCCCGAACCTCTGAAGGGCGCCGGGATCGCCCTTATTGTGGCAGGAATTATGGCGTTGGCCTTTACTGGTTTTTCAGGGATGATTAAACTATGAGCTTTCTTATACCAGTTCTCACCATGGCTGTCCTAGGCCTCCTTTTTTCCACCGGTCTTGTCGTAGCCTACAAAAAGCTCAAAGTCGAAGAGGATCCAAAAATTGAAGCCGTTAACGAGGCCCTTCCTCAGGCTAACTGCGGCGCCTGCGGTTTTTCGGGATGCAGGGCCTTCGCCGAAGCTGTAATCAAGGGTACGGCCGAATCCAACGGTTGCCCTGTTGGGGGAAATGATGTCGCTTCCGAAGTCGCTGATATTCTTGGCATATCCGCAGGGACTGTACTCGAGCGCGTCGCTCGACTACACTGCCGTGGGACAAAAGAGGCGGCCGTCTCCCGCGGTCTCTATCTGGGAGTTCAAACATGCGCCGCCTCTCATATCATTGGAGGGAACAAGCAGTGTTCATTCGGATGTATGGGTTACGGAGATTGTGTGTTATCTTGCCAATTCAATGCAATGGAAATGGGAGACGACGGCCTCCCCGTTGTTTTTGAAGAGAATTGCACAGCCTGTGGAAAATGTGTGGATGCATGCCCCCGAAGCCTGTATGAACTTCACCCTGTTGATCAGAACATTTGGGTTTATTGCAAATCTCTCGACGGTCCAAAGGCCTCGAGAAAGCTCTGTAAAAACGCCTGTATCGCCTGCGGAATTTGCGCCCGAGCATGTCCAGAACAAATTTTTATGGAGAACAATCTGGCGATCATCCGGGACTACAAGAAAATCGATCCAGAAAAAATTCCGGCCATCGAAAAGTGTCCGACTCATGCGATCGGACGTTTTAAAATAGAAGAAATAGATATGAATAAACCAGAACACGAAGAAGAGGCCACTCAAAATGAAGGATAAAGGCTTGGTTGTCTCTTCTCAAAATAAGCTGGCCGAAGTCGAAGTCCAGTGTTTCGCTGCCTGTTTGAACTGTTCAGCCCAAAGCCTGTGTTTAGGACAAAGCCAATCAAAAGGCCGCGTCTCTGCTAAAAATCCACTCGAGGCTATGCCCGGTGACACGGTCTTCCTCGACATTCCTGAAACGATGTACAATAAGTCTTTGAGTTTGATTTTTGGCACTTTACTTTTGGCCACTCTTGGCCGCAGGACATTTCTTTTCCCCGATTATCTCTCTTTCCCCTCCAACTTCAGGAATTTTGGGGCTTTTTCTCGGGCTCTTTGCCGCAGGGTTCTGGCTTTTCCACTTTTTTCGAAAAAAAAATAATGCCCGGCTTTTTCCCGTCATTACCGCAATTATCAATAAGGGAGGACACCATGGATAGACGTGACTTTTTTAAATCAATCTTTTTAACACCACTCCTTACTCCACTTCTTCTGGCATCAAAGAGATCCAGCAGCGATGCCGAGCTATATCTGATTTCCGATTCACCTCACACCTGCCTGCCTCCACTCCTGCAGGAGCTCAAAACCCTCGGTCTTTTTTTTGGAAATTCCTATTCTCTACACGGCCCTGCGCTGGAACAGGATCCGCTCACAACTGCCCTTGCTAACTCCGGTTGGAATCCCATCTCAGATGGAGGCCGTTCACACTTGGCCTTGACATCCAGCCGTCTCCACACTCCCGTGCGGCCTTCTTTTACTCTTTCTAAAGAGGGGAAAATCTGGGATCTTCGCACTCGGATGCTCCGCACACTCTGGACAGAAATGAATCACCAGTCACAGTCAAACAGGCTAACCATTATCTCCTTCCATGCCCGTCCAGCCGCCCTTATCTTAGGGAACACAGCGGCTCTGTATAAGGGCGGGAAAAGAGTCAAGTCCGTCTCGCTCAAACAAAATTCATCCCACTCATTCCGGACTAAGGGCGGACACATCACGGTCAAAGTAAAGGGCGGGAAAGCATGGGTGGAAGATTCGCCCTGCCGCCATAAAATTTGTGTTCATTGTCCACCTGCAGCCTACGCTGGAGAACGGATAATCTGTGCTCCAAGTCAATTTATGCTGAGCGTCGACGGCCCCTCCTCAGTTGACACAATTGTCGGGTAGTACCGAAAAGCGTTATTTCCCGTACCTCTGAGTATGAATTCAATCCATTCGTGGGCTTTACTTTAATTCTTTTATGAAGATGTTTCGGAAGTATGCGGGGGCACGACTGTCATGGTTCTGAAGGCCGATATACCCTTCAGATGCAAAATCTCTGACCTTTCCTCTTGGCTCAGCTTCCCAATCCAACACCTGTACATTATTCAATTCGACCGAGATCCGACTGCCCGTAAAGGTAATTTTGAAGTGGTTCCACTCTCCGGTGGGTTTGGAGGCTTTTTGTGTCGGGGCTTCTGCATCATAAGCTGAGCCTGTTGTATGGATCCCTTTGCTGGCATCGTCTATTTGGATTTCAAACGAATGATAGATGTAGTCGTTGCTTGACGGCATGTCTGGAACCCTGATAAACACGCCGGAGTTTGTAATGTCCATTGCACATTTAAAGTCCAGCTCCAGAATAAAGTTTTTATACTTTTTGACGCTGTACCAGAAGAGCCCCATGCCACCGTTCCCTTTGAGGATACCAGTTTTTGTATCAAGTTCAAAAAAGCCTGGGCCATAGTGGTTCCAGCCCTGCTTGGAATAACGCCCGCGGCTCCTAGACAGGATTTCTTTGTACCCTTTGTAGTAGGTGATGCTGTCTATATATTCGAGCCCCTTTTGAATGGAGCTGGAGGGATCGTCGGGATCGCTTTCATATTCGATCGTGATATACCCAGCATAATTCTGCCGTGTCAGCTCTGCCATAATATCCCGGATATTGGCCTTGCCGTCTCCGTAAGGTACGTCGTTTGCCCGCCTCTCTCCGAACAGGTCCAGGTCCTTGAGATGGACATCGATAATGCGGCCTTCTAGCAATCTCAATGCTTCAAGAGGATCAACGCCGGTTCGCATCCAGTGCCCTGTGTCTGCACAGTCTCCGATGCGTTCGTCCAGCCCCTCCACATTGGCTAAAACCGTTTCCGGACGAGCATACTTACTGGGGGCAGGATGGTTGTGGATAGCAATGTTGATGCGGTACTCTTTGACCATCTTTTCCAGAAGTGAATAGTCGTCATATTGCGGTTCAGTAACAAGGGTAGGAATCCTCATCATGCGGGCAAAATCAAAAACTCTCCTCATCTCCGCTTCTTCGTTCTTAAAATTTACCACTCCGTATCCGACAAGAGACAGGCCCAATTCTCTGAGCCTCGCTCTTGCCAGCTTGATGTGTTCTGGACTGAGGTTGTGATCAAACGGCACTCCTGGCAACTCTGCGCTAAATTTTTGCCCCGGATAGGGCTGGAGATACCTCAGGCCTAAATCTTTGACCTTCTGAAGGGTTTCTAGAAATGTAAACCGTCTGAAACTGTAGCACTGAACGGCAAACGGAAATTCTTTGATCCGAATGTCCAAAGAATCTATTTCTTGTGCTCTTTCTCCTTCAGGAAAGAATCCCCCTGTGACAACAGCTGGTAAATGGTTCGCACAAAAAAGCCCCATAAAAAATAAAAATCCAACAAGGATTAGGACCTGCCCTTTTTTCATTGTTCCTCCTTTGTCGCCGCCTTCTATCTTTTCTTTGGATTCCACGCCCCTTTGGCTACGGCTGGAATAAAGGACTCCAGTTCTTCTGGCTTAAAGGGAATTGTTTTTTCCTCTTCTGCACTTTTGTAAGCGGCCATCAAGAGTTCGGTGACGTTGAGCCCATCGCTGAAATTTTCCATGGGCCGCTTGCCGGCCAGGAAGGACTGCACCATATGGCGGTTTTCTCCCTCATACCCATAATCAGCTGCCTCATTTGAGACAATCGGCATAAGCCCCATTTCGGCATTTTGTTTTTCTACGAGATCTTCGCCTGTTTCTCCACTAACATTCCGGCTGAAAAAGATGTTCACGCCGGAATCTAATGTGTTGATGGCGAGGGAATATTCCGGCCCGAGCAGCTCCAGGGTTAATCTCAAGCCTGCGCCCACATAACACCAGGAGGTCGTCGTTTCGACAATAAGCGTCTGTCCATTCTCATCTTTGTATTCAATTAGGGACCGTGCAAAATCTTCTGCTGGGCGGTTGACGTAATCGAGTTTTCCATTGCTGTTTTCAGCAAGGATACGTGCATATTCCGGATTCTGCCATTTCAGACAATCCATGTGAGCCGTGACTTTAACAGGAGTCAGAACATCTCGTGTTTTCCCAGGAGGGGTCAGCATAAATCTCGCTTCCTCAACGGAGTGACACATCATATCGTTGAGCACGCCGCCCCCCTGTAGCTCTCCTTCCCAAAACCATGGCATGTGTGGACCGCTGTGCTCCTCGGCCGCGCGGGCAAGATAGGGCCGCCCTGTCAGGGCCGCCCCTCGTGTCCAAATGATGTCCTTTCCCCTTTGGACTCCCGGTTGGAAGATCTGGTCCTCCAGATAGCCATCCAGCAGGTTGGCCTTTTGTGTCAATTCGAGCATCCTGCGCGCCTCCTTGACATTGCGGCCAAGGGGTTTTTCACAGGCCACGCCAATCAGCTCTCCCTTTCCAGTTTCCAATGCATGGACGATTTCCTCCATGTTTTCGATTCGAGAATAATTTGGCGCACAGATCCAGAGGGCATCGATGGCCGGATCGGCCACCATCTCAGTTATCGAATTGAAAGGCTTGGCTTCTCCCACATTCAGATCCCGGGCTAAGGAGACTGAGTTAGCGGTGTCTTTATCGCTCAGGGAAAAAACACCCAAGACGTCGGCATTACGCACCGCTTGCCAAGAACGAATATGAAAACCTGTAATAAAGCCTCCACCAATAAATCCAACTCCCAATCGTTTTTTCATTTTTTTTCCTCTTTCTATTCCGAAGGTTTTAGTGTGGCGTCCTCCTTAAAAAAGAGGAGAAAGGCCACGGCGCACAGGATGGTCAGTGCACATGGAATAAGAAAAACGCCCGTCCAGTTCGTACCGGCATCATTTGTAAACCAATCTCTGGCCCATCCTGCAAACAAACTTCCTACATAATTCCCAAGTCCATAAGTGACAAGGGTGATCAGGCTCTGGGCCGAGTGTCGGATATCCCTTGGCGCTACCATGTCCGTGTAAATAAAAGCCGCCACAAAAAAGAAAACAAAACAGAATCCATGCAGGGCCAGAGAAGCAATCACCAGCCAGCTGGGGGTTCCTACAGCAAAGATGATATAGCGCACCGGCCAGGCTAAAACGCCCAAAACAAGGATTTTGCGGATTCCTATTTTAGAGATTAAGATGGGCAAAAGTAAAATCATGACAAATATTTCTGCTACCTGGGCAATGACCATTACTCCCGACACGCTGGCTCCAGGAACTCCGATTTTGTCTGAAGTCAAGAACGGGGCAGTCAGGATATAGTAAAACATCAGCTCTGTAGCCACAACAAAACAAATGATGATAAAGATCAAGAAGTTCTTGTTCTTCATCATCTTAAGCGCTTCCAAAAATGCCCATGGTTTTGTGCCCTCTTTTTGCGGGGGCGTACGCGGAAGACCAAAGGAGAAAAAACCCATAATAATGGAAAAGGCCCCGGCAAGAAGAAGGGTATCTCCCTGCATTGCCAATCCTTCATTGGACCCGGACAGGTTTCGCCACCCGGCCAGCAGCAGACCCGCCGCAATCCAACCAAGTGTTCCCCACACACGAATAACCCCGAATTCCTTGTCGGATTTTTTCAAATTGATAAAAGCGACCGAATTGGTCAAGGCCAGAGTGGGCGCATAGAGGATACAGTAAATGAACATCAACCATATCATCGTCGAATAATTCGTGACAAAGGACACGCCAATAAGCAAAGCTCCCCCCGACAGCTGCAAAAGAGCTATAAATTTCTCGCTTGAAAAATACCGGTCAGCAATCTGCCCTCCGATAAAAGGGGCAATGATTGTCGCAAGCGGCAAGAGGCTGTAGATCATGCCGCTTTGAAACCCGGAAAATCCCAAATCATTAATAAGGTATTCGGACAAGACCGGTGCCCATGCCCCCCAGATGGCATACTGAAGGAACATCATGACACCCAAACGAATTTTTACGCCCATTATGCTCTCTCCTCTTACATGAGATGATATGTCCAACCGGAAAAACGCTTATTGGCCTGATAGGATTTCACTTTTGAGTCCTCCCACAATATAAAGAATTTTCCGCTTTGTCAATAAACTAAAAACCTTAGGAGAAGTTGATAAAATGTTTATTTTTTATCACAATGAGAGAACAATAACATGGGAAAATTATCGGCAAGACATTTTCTTGGCCTTTTCCTTTTGGGAGCCTTATTCTGTAC
>CAZLLG010000101.1:0-11320 GCA_964560275.1 uncultured Eubacteriales bacterium
CTTCGTTGACCAAAAGAGGTGTTGTCTCATCCCACCACCTGTCATAAGCATCACGCATTTTCTGAGCGATCTCGGGAAATTTTTCGATAACATTTGTCGTCTGTCCAGGATCGTTGTCCATGTCGTAAAGTTCGGTGTTGTTGACCAAGCGGAACCGTTCACTCCTGACCGCACACTGCATGAATTTTGCCTCTTGGATATTTGATCCCCTTTTCCAACGTCCCCGGTGAGTGAAGAGAAAACGGTCGGACCAATCGGCTTTGGGATTCTGTAGCAGAGGTAGTAGGTTGCGGCCTTCGACCTGTCCGGTATCGGGAAGGCCAGCTCCCGCCAACGCGGCCAATGTCGGGAAAATATCGATATGGACCGTTAATCGGTTGACATCCACTCCCTCGGGGAGAGCCTCTTTCCATCTGAAAAAAGCAGGTACACGGGTGCCCCCTTCTTGGGGTGTGCCCTTGTTTCCTTTCATGCCAGCGTTATAGATTTGATGCCCTGCTGCAGATCCGTTATCTGTCATAAAGATAAGAAGAGTGTTGTCTTCCAATTTCCATTCTTCCAGTTTCTTCATCAGAATGCCCATGTTGTCATCGATATTTTCGATCATGCCATAGAAACCGGCCAATCTTTCCTCGAGATCTAAATCGAGGAGACGATTCTTGTATTTTTCGGGGGCAATATAAGGACCATGTGGGGCATTGGTTGTGATATAGGCAAAAAAGGGATCATTTTCTTGACGCTTTGTGTTGATCCAACCAAGCGCCTGTTGAAAAAAGACATCGGTGCAAAAGCCGCTGGTTTTCACAAATGTCCCGTTGTGTTTGATGACCGGATCGAAATATCTGTTCTCTCGGTTGGGTGGAGCATCCGCACACGATGTGCCCGGATAATTCTGGCCGATTCCTCCTGCTCCGTGAATAAAAACTTCGTCAAAGCCGCGTTTTTCGGGTTGATAATTGTCCTCATCCCCCAAGTGCCACTTCCCAAATATTCCGGTCGTATAATTCGCCTTTTTTAACGTATCAGCAAGTGTCACGGAGCTCAAGGCCAAGCGTTCTCTTTCATTTATGGTGTGGGTGACCCCATTTTTAAATTCATGCCTTCCAGTCAACAGGGATGAACGGGTTGGTGCACAGGTTGGGCTGACCTGAAATTTTGTGAACCGCATGCTCCGCGCATGTAGGGCATCTAAGTGAGGTGTTTTCAAAATGGGATTTCCATGACAAGCCAGATCCCCGTAACCCTGGTCATCTGTTATAACAAGAATGATGTTGGGGCGCTTGCCCTGCAGCCCTGAGAATTCTTTTCCGCTTTTTCTGCAGTGGATCCCCGCCAGAAGTCCTGTCGCCGTAACTGCTCCTGTTTTTAAAAAGTTACGTCTTTTCATTGGCTTTCTCCTTTTCTAAAATGACAAGAGGCACTGCCAGATGTACATGTGTCCCATGGAATCTACATCTTCCCAGATTCGCGTAAGAATCTCCTCGTCTCCTTTAATGATGGGCAACTCCTCTCTCTTTTCTTCCCAGGGTATACATACTTTGGGCCTAATCTTTGGCTCTGGACGGCCGCTTATGCCGTATCCTTCCTCTCTGGGTTCCTTGAAGCAAAACTTTTTTTTCAGGTCTTCGATGGAAGCCTTTGAAAAACCGGTTGAGTAAACACCATATTCCCTGGTGGATTCGGTTAAAACTTTTAAATTTTCGATGCTGGTGTCATTTTGCATGATAGCGCTGGAGTCCATGATGTATCCCCCTTCCTGCGCAACACCTTGAATGACTTTTTTACACTGTTTACGGACATCATCGGGCTTCCCGAAGCTCAGCAGAAAATTAGGAATACCTCCACTGAGGCAAAATTTATGGCCGATCTTCCGGTGGACATCAAAAATATCGTCTCTGTCGACGTGGTAGATGATGCTTCGCTCAGGAAGTTCTAGAAAACTTTCCAGATGGGCGTTCCAGTTCCCCTCAGCATAGAATAGGGTTTGGTGTCCATTGGCCCAAAGTTCTTCTATAATTGGTTTAAGCGTTGGCCAGGAGTGGGAGTCAAACTGTTTCTTGTTTACAAAGGGCACACATCCGCGGTGCATCCAAAATCCGACGGGGACATTTTTGTCCGGATCTGCTGTGCTGAGGGCCACATCATATAGGTGGGGGATCAAAGCTTCGCAGGCGGCAAGAACTTTGTCAGGCCTCTCGAACATATCCATGGTCAGTCCAATATAACCACGGAGTTTATCGGCTAGGATATCGAAGGGCGCCTTTAAAATACCTGAAATCGCCGAGACTGTGCCTGACTCTTTTTTGAGCTTCTCGATTTGAGGTCCGAAGGCGTTGAAGTACGACATCATGGCCATGGCCCCTTTCACGATGGAAAGATTGCTGCGGTAGGAGGATGCCTCATTTGGGCTGCAGACGTCGGCTGAAACTCTAGGCAGCCAAACATTGTAGAGAAAGGCTGTCGGATTTTCGATCAATTCATCGTATTCGTCTGCCTTCATCCAGGCCTTTTCTTCTGGAGGCTCGATGTACTGGAATCCCGTATTGGCTGGGATCTGAATACCTGGAACACCGTAATATTTAAGGCCCATGGCTTCTGTCAGGCCGGTCCAAACGTAAATCATATTGGCGACTGTGGCGTCCCAGTCAAAATCTCTGGCGCACTGCCGGGTCGCATCAAAGGCCATATTGAAATCGTGAGTGACTTCTTGACATGTATAACCAGCATATTTAGCGACGAACTCGGCGACAAACGGCCGGATAGGCACCATGTCCGGTTTTTCATTACGCATAGCCGTGACATAGCGGGTCAGTTTCTTCTGATATATCCGCTCCATGTCGTTTTGTTTCATGCCCTTTTTCTTTAGTTACGAAAGTCTGAAACGAAGATATCACAGTTTTAAATATATGGTCAATTTCTCCTTTCAGCACCAATGTTTATTGCTTTTTTGATGTGAATTCAGGAATAATAGATTCGCTATTTTTATCGAAGGATTCCTTTTATCAAAAGAAGGACTTCCGTTTGAAATTTAAGGAGATTAAAGTGAGAAAATCATTTTCTAGTTTTATGGTGATTGTTGTGTGTCTTTTGCTGGCTACCCTGGTCGAAGCTCAAGAAAAGAAAATTTACTGGGGCAGTGAGGTGCCGGCAGGGTGGAACGGCAACTGGGAGGAAAACCTTAAAACACCGGCGGAAAAAACCGCGTTTGCCCGGACAGCCACCAATCAAGATATATTAGAGTTTTTTGCCCATCTCAAATGGAAGAGTGAAAATGTCCATGTGTTTAATATGTTTGTCAGCGACCGGGGGAGGAGCTGTCCGGTTATCGTGATGGCCAATCCTAGGATTACGTCGCCACGAGAGGCTCAGCGCTCCGGAAAGACGGTTGTTTATCTGCAGGGAGGTATTCATCCGAGTGAATGTGAGGGTAAGGAAGCCATGTTGATGTTGATGCGGGATATTCTGTTTGGCGAGAAAAAATACTGGCTGGACAATTTGATTATTTTAAGTTGTCCAAATTTTAATCTTGATGGAGGAGAAACATTAAGTGTCAGCGATGGTTTACCCAAGCTATCGGGTACGCGGCGAAATGCCCAGGGATATGATATCAATCGTGACGCTATCAAGCTGGAAACCACCAATATGCGGGGTGCTTACCAAAATCTTTTTAATAGGTGGGATCCCATTATAATTCACGATACACACCGCATGGGGGGAGCTAGGCATGGCTATGCCATTGTGCAAGCTGCGTCCAATGTGACAACGGCTCATCCCGGGCCGCGCGGCTATGTCACCGAAAAAATATTCCCTGCCGTGCGGGACATGGCCCGCGAAAACGGCGGCATCGAGATTCATTTTCATGCCGGTTTGAACCGCGAATGGCCGCCTACGGAATTCACACACGATAATGCCATTTGGTCTACAGAAGGCAAATTTATGGTCAGTGGTTATGGGCTGCGAAACCGCATGTCGATTTTAGTGGAGACTCCGGGGTATGAGTCTTTTGAAAAGAAAATTTACAGTCAGTATGTCTATATGAGGGAACTTCTGGAATACAGCTACCAGCATGGCGAGGAGATGCAGCAGGTCTGCAGGCAGGCCGATGAAGAGGTGGTTAACAAAATCAAAACCGAAGCCGAAAAAGGGCAGTTGAAAAACTTTGTCGAAGGTGTTTATGAATCCTACGGGAAATTTGATATTTATGCTTATCAGACTATCCCTACTGAAATAATCCCTGGCACAAGCGTTCGTCAGCGACAGATTAAAAACGAACCGCCTGAACTGATCCATGATGTGGAGCTGGTGACTAAACCTGTAGGAACAAAGGAAGCGGTGGTTCCTCGAGGGTATTTGATACCTTCCGACATGGGATTTATCGTGGAAAAACTCAGAACTCACAATATCAAAGTCAATGTCCTGGATAGGCCAATAACCGTCAGTGGCGAAGAGTTTATCATCGACAAGCTTGTGCCTATTAGAAAAGGTGGTTATGACATGACCAAGCTGGAAGGTGGTTTCTTTAAGTCACAGCGTAAGGAATTCCCTGCAGGTACTTTCCAAATCGATATGGCTCAACCTCTGGCCAACATGGCTTTTTACTGCCTCGAACCACAAATTGGAGATGGATTTGTCGGCTGGAATCTCTTAAACGATTACTTCAAAAATCTGGGTGTCGAAAAACACAGTATCGTGTATCCGATCTATAAATATTTGAAGATAATTGATGAGAGGAATTAGCTAAGCTATAGAGCAATTTTTGATAGAGTTTTGTTCTGTTTTCTTCGTATTTTGATTATCTAACATGATTATACTTCAATAACGAATTTTTATTCTTTCCGCCCCTTCGATCCTGGTTTCAGAAACTACGATAATATATCCACCGCCGGATCCGGAGAAGGTTGCACCGGGATATGAAGAATATTTGTGTATTTCATCTAGGGTTGAATTTAAAATAGTTTTAGGAAGTATTTTTTCCCAAGATTCTAGACTTTGGTTGAGTGATTTACCTAATCCCTCAATATCTTTATTCAGAATGGCCGAGTAACAAAGTTTTCCGGAATTGCCCAACTTCTCGATCCATGTGTATTCAAGGTTCTTTTCTTTCAGAGGATTATAACCTAAAGGCCTGGGTTCCAGTGGGACCAGAAATAAAACATCTCCTAACCAATCACAGATTTTTTTATCCCGTGTCGATTCGATATTTTCAGGCCAATAGCTGCCGTTGTAAAAAAGCTTGTTTATCCCTGGGAGCAGGAGTCCGAGATGGTCCTGAGACCCTGAAACATATGGGGTTCCCGGCGGATTTTCGGCTCCAAATAAGAGTTGGGCCATTCTTTCTGGATCTCCTTCAGGGAGTTTGTCTCCCCAAAGCTCGACAGCGATCTTTCTGGAGCTTGTAGCCATTCCCGAGCGGGTTCGGAAACTCACTGTGGGCATGATGGAAGCGACAACCATGGATCCCGATTTGACTTCGGACACCCAAGGTTGATCGATCCATCCCCCAGCCAGAGTAATCCGAAAAGGGAATCTTTCTTCTATTTTGTCATCTCCCCTTTGATCCATTCATAGGTCTTTTTCATCCCCTCAAGCAAAGGAATGGATGGTTCCCAGTTGAGATAGCTTTGGATCAAGGTGTTATCGCTGTTTCTACCGCGGACACCTTTGGGGGCGTCCAGTTGGTATTTTCTTTCCAGTTTAATCCCGGCAATTTCTTCGACGATATCGACGAGTTTGTTGATGCTGACCATCTCACTGCTACCGAGATTGATCGGTTCATCGATATCGCTGTACATGATTTTATTTATTCCCTCGATGCAGTCATCGATGTACATAAAGCTTCGGGTTTGTTTGCCATCCCCCCAAATGAAAATTTCGTTTGTTCCGTCCAATTGGGCTTGGATCACTTTTCGGCTTATGGCAGCTGGAGCCTTTTCCCTGCCGCCGTCATAAGTGCCGTGAGGACCGTAGACATTGTGAAACCGGGGCATACGTGTCGTGATCCCGAAATCTTCATGAAAATGACGGCACATCCTTTCGCTGAACAGTTTTTCCCAGCCATACCCGTCCTCTGCCATAGCAGGGTAGGCATCGGATTCTTTTAGTCCGGGATTGTCTGTATCCATCTGCCTTTCAGCATTGTAAACACAAGCGGAAGAGGAATAAAAATAACGATTGACGTCCGAGTCTCTGGCTGCCATAAGGAGGTGCGTGTTGATCAAGACACTGATCATGCAGAGGGCCTTGTTCGTTTCGATAAATCCCATCCCTCCCATATCGGCGGCTAGATTATACACTTCGTCACAACCCTCCGTGGAGTCATAGCAGTTCTGCTTTTCCCTCAAATCTAAAACAAGATTTTCTGCCTCTGGAAAAGATTGATACCATTCCGCAATGGGCTTTATATCAACGGCTCTGATCGTATGTCCTTTTTTCAAAAGATCTGAAGTCAGGTGTCCCCCAATAAAACCTCCTGCTCCACCAATCAGAATTTTTTTCATTTTATTTATCCATTTTTATAATATATCATCAACTATTACTTAACTGGATTTGTTTGGATTGTCAAATCAGTGGAGGTTCGGGATGAATATTTTTAAAGTCTTAATGGTTATAGGTATTATTAGTTTTGTTGTGATTCAAAGTGGTAATGCGGTTTCATTTAACAAACAAACTCCTTTGTTTAACGCCGAAAAATGGGTTGGTAAATGGGTAGAAATCTGGAATACATATGATTTGGATCAGGTCGATGAGCTTTTTCTTCAAGATGACCGACTGACTTACTTTTCTTCCGAGAAAGAAGGAGCCATTATCGGCATAACAAAGGTTCGGGATCACCACAAAGGATTTGGATTTGTGCCCGGGGGAAAAGAACAGCCAAATAAGCTGTGGGTAGAGAACCTGTTTTCAGTAGAATTTGATTCTAGTGCTGTTGTAACTGGAATATGGTATTTTCAACGATCCGACGGAACCAAACAGCGCGGGCCGGTCACCATTGTCTATCTTCAACAGGGAGATTTGTACAGAATTGTTCACATGAATTTTTCCAATTATACAGACGAGGAAAAATAATCTTAGGGAGGTTTTGATGAATAAATTATGGATTTTATTTTTTGCAGTGGTCTTTGCTTGTGTGGCATGCGGAGATAAAACCCAGCAGACTGAAGAATTGGCTGGTGATAGAGATTCAAATATTCTTAGTCCTGTTCCCGAAGGGGCACAGGCACTTTCTCTATTTGACGAGCCTCTTTTTTCGTCTGTGCCAGGCGAAAGCACTTTGGAAAAATATAACGTGGCTAAGGCAGAATACGAAGCTCAACCAAACGATGCCGACAAGTTGATTTGGTTTGGACGTTGGACTGCGTATAAGGGCGACTTTCGCGAGTCCATCAGGATCTATTCCGAAGGTATCCGAAAATTCCCTGAAGATGCGCGAATCTACCGACATCGAGGACATCGCTATATCTCCATACGTGAATTCGATCGAGCGATTCAAGACTTCGAAAAGGCCGTAAGTTTAATCGCCGACACTAAAGACCAGATCGAACCCGATGGTCGACCTAATGAGCAAAATATACCGATCAGTTCCTTGCATACCAATATATGGTACCATCTTGGGCTAGCCTATTATTTGAAACATGATTTAGATAATGCACTCAGAGTCTACAGGAAACGCATCGAAGTGTCTCAAAACGATGACAACCTGGTGTCAACGATCCACTGGCTCTATATGATACTCCGTCTTTTGGGACGCGAAGAGGAGGCCATTCAGGCTCTCGAACCGATTCACGAAGACATGAATATTATTGAAAATATGGCCTATCAAAAGCTTTGCTTGTATTACAAGGGTGAACTGTCCGAGGAAGATATTTTTGAAAAGGATTCGTCCGAATCTGCAAACGCGGCTGTCGAATATGGAGTGGCTAATAATTATTTTTACAATGGAGACAAAGCAAGGGCTCAGGATATTTACGAAAGAATTCTTAAAAGCAAGGGTTGGGCATCTTTTGGATATATAGCGGCAGAAGCCGATTATGTTCGAGAATTCAAGCAGGATATTTAAACCACTTATTTTGATTTTTTATAACTGATAGAGAGACCTCCCCCTCGATTGTCAACAGTCGTTTCCAAGTTGGGCAAACTCAGCAAGTAATCCATGTAATCACCGCTGCCTCCACCTCGTCCATATCTCCTCATGGAGACGTTGTGTGTGGTGTAGCAGCCCCCGACCTCCAGTTTGGGGAGAACAGCAATCAGATAGTTTTTATACCAGTACTTATCTGCATCGCTGAAGACAAAATCAAAGGGGCCTTCAAGAGCGGGGACAATCTCGTGAGCGTCTCCGAGCCTTGCATCGATAAATTCAGAAAGACCAGCTTCCTCGAAGTTTTCAAGAGCTTCATTGTACCGCCGCTCATCGATGTCGATGGTGATTAATTTGCCTCCCGTCTTGCTTAATGCCCATGCGATCCAGGTTCCGGAATGGCCGGTCGATGTTCCGATTTCAAGGGCCCTTGTATACCCATTTTTGACAATGATGTCATGTAAGGTCTGACCATCTACGGTTGGCACGTTCATATTGCCTCTGCCCCAGTAGTGATTGTCAAGAAACTTTTTGACTCTAGCATCGAGTTCCTCAGTTTGTGCCTTTGTTGTATGGCTGATGAGGGAGATGGATACAACAAGCAAAGCAAATATTAAAAGAAAAGGATAAGATTTTTTTCGGAATTTTTTCATGTATGCTCCTTGGAAAGTGTTCTGTTCACTTCGTTTCCAGTCTCATAGGTTTAGACTGCGAATGTCAGAAAATCTTCCATATGAAGAAAGTTTTTCGATCCGGTCTGAAGTGTGTGTTTTTGCTATTTGATCTGGTGGACAAAAATGTAGTCGTTGTTGGCTTTGGGTTTGTGGCAGCCGATGCACATATCCACTTTCCCTTCTGGTCCGCCCTTGCCTTCTGTGCTGAAGCGGGCCCAGTACCAGTCTCCGGCCGTAGAGTTATAGTCTTTGACCTTGTACATGATAGTGAGAGCCGTCAATTTTTTGTCTTTGTTATAGCCTTCTTTAACCAGGATGGATCCGTAGGGAACTGGAGTGTTGTTTGTTTCAAAAAGAATGTCGTTCACAAAAACTTTGACGAAAGCGCCGTGTGGAGATTGGCTGGATTGAATACCGGAAAAATCATCCCAGGACTTCCATTCTGTATAGGGGGAAGTTTTGGTGATGTAGGTCCAAAATTCCTGGGCATTGGGGCCTGGCATTTGATCTTCCAGGGCATGGGCAACCAGAAAGGTTGCGGCCACAATAATAAAAACGGTTATAAGTGATTTTTTCATGATGCTCCTTTTCATACTTGAGTCTTCATATAGATATTATAGTGAAATTAATTATTTCTGCAACTGTATATTACTTGGAAAGTTCTAAATCATTCGGGAATTCAGTTAGGCAAAGCTTGCGGTGGCTTTGAGAAATAGCTCTATCTCTTCGGGTGAATTATAGTGACATGCAGATAATCTGATAAAGCTTTGTATGCCGAGCTGTTTCAGCATGGCCGCAAAAAACGGATCTTGTCCTGGCGCATGGAGCCTAAGCTGTTGGTCTCTGTACAATTTGCATCCATGGGTGGATTCAGTTCCCTCCAGGTTAAATCCAACAAGACACACACGACTTGAGAGATCTTCCCCCATCCCATAGACGGTGACATGCTTCATTTCCTGGAAGCCTTTAATTGTATCCGTCCCATAAATAAGTGTGGATAGCAGGCCTGTCGAATGTGCCTTTATGCTCTGCATGGCAGCCACGATAAGATCGCGTCGATCTGTGGAATCCGTAAAATGGCCGCCGAGCCAGCACAGATAGTCAACAACAGCTGACCAGGCCGCATAAGATTGATGTTCTACTCCTCCGATGTCCCAACTTGTTTCCGGCTTAAAAACATATTTCCAATGTGGAAGTTTTGCCAACCTGTCGGAAACGTGAGCATATCCACATCCCTTTACGCCATAATTTTTGTAGGGAGCTATGACATAGGCGTCTGCTCCAATCTCTTCAACGTCGATTAAATCAGAAGGCGAATACTGTACCCCATCAATCATGATATACAAATTTGGCTTTATCTTTCTTGCCTCTTTGACAATTGTTTTGACGTCAAATATTTCACCGGTCACATTAGAGGTATGGATGACAACAAGAAAACAGGTGTCCTGATCAATTTTTTCTAAAATTGTATCCAGAGAGACTGTGCCTGTTTCTTGATTGGGTTCGGCAATTCGTTCCTCCTTCTCATACTTTTCAGAAAACTGAGTTATTGCACTTCGGACAGAAGCGTGGTCCAGGCCAGTCGTCACTACGTTTTTTCCGGGGATAGTGGAGAGAACTGCGTTTGTGATGCGATAAATAACGTGACTACTGCTCCATCCTGGAATTGTCTGGCCGGATTTTGCCCCGAAAAAGAGCATTAGGTCTTCAATCCCTTTTGACGTAACCTCAACAGAGTGATTGGATCCGGGATTTGCTCTTCCTTGTTGGTCAGGCAGGCGTGTCTCTTTTTCCATCGTTTCGATGACTGATTTTGGTCTCAGTGAGCCTGAAGCCGCCTCAAAGAAAATCCGATTTCCTGAATACGGGTCCCTGTCGACGTATATAAACCGGCTCCTAATTTCCTCCATTAACTCTCGAGAATACAGGCCTTTTTCATTGTCATTCATTTTTGATTGACCTCCAGCGGTATCTACAAATGAATATATCATACGAAAAAAAGTTAGGTCAAAGAATAATAGATTCCCTCAATTTAAGACTATTTGAGAGTCAATAAAATAAAAATATTGACATTGAATATAAATCCATTATATTAATAATAATGATATAATTTAAAGGAGGGAACATGAAAGGCGAAACTAAAGAACAGCGCTTTAAACGCATTGCCGAAAAGCGCGTTCAACTTGTCTTCGAAAGTCTAAGGAAGTTATCACAATGCGCTAACAAGCGGATGTATAAATGGAATGATGAACAACTCAATAAAATATGGGATGCCGTCAATAAGGAACTGGGAAAATGCAAAGACAGATTTGAAAATGCTGAGTTTGAGGAATTCGAGTTATAGGCCTCTGTAAAACATAAAACAGAAAAAATGCTGCTTTATAAAAAATATTGGGAACGAGTCTCGCGCTCGTCGCCGCGCTGGGGTGCTCGGATTCTTCGACCAGCTCGGGCTCGGGCGGCAACGCTGGTTCGGACAGCGGCGGCTCGGACAGTGGCGGCTCGGACAGTGGCGGCAGTGGCGGTGCCGATGCTGGCAGCGGTGGCATGGTTGCCGGCGGCGCCGGAG
>CAZLLG010000102.1:0-11301 GCA_964560275.1 uncultured Eubacteriales bacterium
GTGACATTAGAATTTCATCTTCATCCGGTGTCAAGGTCTATGAAGCCAAAGAAAGTTACAAGCTCATTGCAGACAATGTGGATGAAGTTTGGATCAAGGGAAATAAAGAGAAACTGAATGAAAAGTTCCTCATTCAAATCGCCCAATCTGAAAAGAAAGAAGATGCTGAGATTATCGCTCAGGACTTAAAGACCAAAATTGACAGCAAAGTTTCAGTGGCTCGAAGCACTGAAGAGGGAGCTGCGGATACTTTCCAGGTTCTGGTTGGAGATTTTAGAACGCGACAGGATGCCTTGAATTATATTAAGAAGCTTAATAGTTTGGGCATCGAAGACACATGGATACTTCGCGAAAACATCACTGATGAAGAATCCAAACCTTTGTGGATTCTAGTCAATGACGATCTTAAAAGTTTGAGGAATGACACGCTTCTTTATTTTATTCCCAGTCATGCACGCAGTTTTCTTTCGTTTAAGGGAAGAGACTACCGGGGAATTTTTATTCTTCAGTCGACCAGGAAAGGCGTGGTCCTTATCAACGTTTTAAACCTTGATGACTATTTGAAGGGTGTTGTACCCAGTGAGCTGTCGCCCTACCAATTTAGGGAACTGGAAGCACAAAAAGCCCAATCCATTGCTGCACGCACATATGCCTTTAAAAAGCTTGGTTTGAATGAGGCTTTGGGTTTTGATCTCGATGACACGCCCAATTCTCAATTTTATAAGGGCATGAATGCTGAGCATCCCCTTAGCAGCCTGGCAGTGGATTTAACTCGCGGTCAAGTCGCTTTGTACAAGGGTAACCTTATCGATGCTCTCTATACAAGCACATGCGGCGGAATGACGGAAGATGTAGAGAACATCTTTAATGGTCCAGCTCTACCTTATCTGCGAAGTGTAGAGTGTGTTTACGAGAAACAAAAAGGATATTCCCTTGTGAGTGAACAGAGTATTCTGCCTGTCTACATCGACGGAAAAAGCATCAGTCCCCAAATTGCTTTCCTCAATAGCCTTGGGATAATTCCCCTGGAAACAGATCCTGTTTTCTATAATATTGAGGCGTCTTTTGAAGAAGCTAAAAACTGGATTGGAAATGCGGCACAAATATTTGGAAAAAACAATCCAACTTCTGCTGAGGGGGGGATGGAGCTCGATCTTCAACGACTTGCAGGATTGATGGTTGACTCCTTTGGTTGGCAGGAAAGAGTCGATAATTTAATATTTCCAAGTGAGAAAGATTTTGTCTTAAAGAGTAATAATGGAGGGGATGGCAACAATGGTGATAATGTGGCCTACCTTATTCAGACAGATATTTTTCCTCCAATAGATAATTTGCAGGATCCAGAACGATACATCTCTAGAGGCGAGCTAATTGTTTATCTAAACAAGGCTGTCTTAAACCATGAGACTCCAGTTGAGGAAGGCCAATTTAAAAGAATGGAAAAGGACAGTGTTTTTATAGATATCGAGAAAGGGGAAGAGCAGTTTGTCATCTCACCGGAAACTTACATTCTTATCAACAGCCATGGGGATTATCATTTTGCTTCGGAAGTTTACCTGATCGGCGGGGAAAGAATCAAGTGGATCCAGAAAGACGGCTTGGCCAGCTATATAGAAATTATTGATCTTCCCCAGACAAACATCCTGGATCGCAGTTCTCCTCACCGTTCTTGGCAGGAGCGGAAGTCAAAAATTGATCTGGAAAAAAGGATCAACCAGTACTATCCCATTGGCGAACTGATCGATGTCTTTCCTCAGAAAAGAAGTGTCTCGAATAGAGTTGTGGAGCTGCTCATTTCAGGAACAGATGCTCAAGCTGTTGTGGAAGGACTGCGGGTCCGAAGAGTTTTGGGTCTAAAAGAGACTCTGTTTGTTATAGACCGGGATTATGATGAATCGGGAAACATAATCCATTTTGAGTTTAATGGGAAAGGTTGGGGACATGGGGTTGGTCTCTGTCAGGTTGGAGCTTATGGCATGGCTCAAGCAGGCGCAGACTATGAAGAAATCTTGAAAAAATATTACCACGGTATTACTCTAGGGAAAATTTATTAATTAAAGGCCATTTTCCGCACTTATTTTCCTGCCTCAATTGCTTCTTGCATTTTTACAGGTGATTGGATAGAATTTCTGTCTTTAACAAGGCAGCGACGTGGCAGAGAAAAAAAAACAGATCAAACTCGGAATTGCCATAATCCCTGTCCTTTTTCTTATTGTGGCCCTGTCCATCACCATTGGAGTTTTTAAGCAATCTCCTCATATTCCAATTGTTCTTGCCGCAGCAGTGGCCGCTGCGGTTGCCGTTATTCATAAACATCCGTGGAAAGAAATTCAAGATGGGATGGTGCACGGCATCACCTTGGCCATGGGGGCCATTCTGATTCTCATGGTGGTTGGAACAATGATCGGCACCTGGATCCAGGGCGGAATCGTTCCCTCGATGATATTTTATGGGTTAAAAGTTCTTTCTCCCGGCATTTTTCTCGTGGCCACACTCATCATCTGTTCAATTGTATCTCTAGGTACGGGATCATCCTGGTCTACGGCTGGCACTGTTGGGGTGGCCCTCATTGGAGTCGGTCAAAGCTTGGGTATCCCCATAGGGATGGTTGCTGGGGCTATCGTATCCGGGGCCTATTTTGGCGATAAAATGTCACCCATGTCAGACACCACCAATCTTGCTCCTGCTGTGGCCGGCACGGATTTATTCTCACATATCAGACATATGGTCTATACCACTCTTCCTGGCTATATTCTTTCGATTATCCTCTATGGTGTGCTGGGGGCTAAATTTGCAGGTGGCTCGATTGATTCCCAAAATATTCAAATCATATTGACGACTTTAAAATCCAACTTTCTTATCCATCCCATCCTTCTTCTCCCCCCGCTTTTAGTCATTTTTATGGTTATAAAAAAAATCCCTCCTCTACCGGCTTTGCTTGGGGGAACTGTCATTGGATGTGTCTTTGGAATGCTCACTCAATCAAGGTCTCTTGCAGATGTGATTCTAGCCGCCAAGTCGGGCTATGTGTCCGATACAGGAGTGGCCATGGTGGACGATCTGCTGACTCGAGGAGGATTGGATTATATGATGGACACCGTGGCGCTGATTATCTGTGCTCTCTGTTTCGGAGGGATCATGGAGAAAACCGGAATGCTGAAGGTTTTGGCTGCTGCCCTATTAAAGAGGGTCCGGACAACCGGTTCCTTAGTGGCCACAACAATATTTAGTTGTATCGGGATGAATATCATCGCCTCGGACCAATACATGGCCATCGTGATTCCGGGCCGGATGTACAAACATGCCTATGAAGAGCGTGGACTACATCCAAAAAACCTTTCGCGTGCCCTGGAGGATTCCGGCACACTCTCCTCTCCTCTGATTCCATGGAACAGCTGTGGGGCATTTATGTGGGCCACATTGGGAGTCAATCCTCTTGTCTACCTTCCCTATGCATTCCTCAATCTGGCTAATCCCATTATTTCCATATTTTATGGATATACCGGGATCACCATGGAAAAGCTTGAAAAGTCTGAATAAAAAAAGCCCGCCTTTGAGGACGGGCTTTTTGCTCACTGAAAAAATTCGGAGAAAGTTTTCTTCTACAAAACCTCACTAGGAAATGACGTTGTATTTTTTTCCAATTTTTGTGAAGGCTTCGATGGCTTTATCGAGATGAAACATTTCATGTCCGGCCGAGAGCTGAACGCGAATTCTTGACTCTCCTCTGGGAACTACGGGGAAGTAAAATCCAATCACATAGATGCCTTCGTCAAGAAGGTCTCTGGCCATATCCTGAGAGAGTTTGGCGTCATTTTCGAATTTTCCGAGCATGATGGGAACAATGGGATGATCTCCAGGAGTGATGTCGAATCCGGCTTCAGTCATTTTTTCTCTGAAATATTTTGTGTTTCTCTCCAACTTGTCTCTCAAATCGGTTGTTTCTGTGAGTAGGTCGAACACAGCAATGGATGCGCCGACAACAGCAGGGGCCACGGTGTTACTAAAAAGGTAGGGCCTGGCTCTCTGTCTGTAGAGTTCGATGATTTCTTTCCGACCTGAAATAAATCCACCGGATGCTCCGCCGAGGGCTTTTCCAAGAGTTCCGGTAATGATGTCGATCTTTCCCTCAACACCTCTATATTCTGCAGTCCCTCTTCCCTTTTCTCCGATGAATCCTGTCGAATGGGCGTCGTCTACCATAATCATGGCGTCGTATTTTTCAGCCAAAGCTACGATCTCATCCAATTTGGCGATATGTCCGTTCATGGAGAAGGCGCCGTCAGTGGCGATCAGCCGGTAGCGGAGATCTTGAGTGGCCTTCAATTTTTCCTCCAGATCTTCCATATCTTCGTGTTTATAAATGTGCCGCTGCGCCTTGCAAAGACGGATACCGTCGATAATGGATGCATGATTGAGGGCATCGGTTATGATTGCGTCTTCAGCGCCAATGAGCGGCTCGAATACACCGCCGTTGGCATCGAAACAAGCTACAAAAAGGATCGTGTCTTCTGTCTTCAGGAATTTTGTTATTTTATCTTCAAGGATCTTATGAATATCCTGTGTTCCACAGATGAAACGGACCGAACTCATGCCGAATCCCCACCTATCAAGAGTTTTGTGGGCGGCTTCGATGACTTTAGGATGGCTTGAGAGTCCCAAGTAGTTATTGGCACAGAAATTGAGAACCTCTTTTCCACCTTTGACTTCGATCTCGGCTCCCTGCGGAGTCATGATGACTCTTTCCTGTTTGTAAAGGCCTGCGTCGCGTATGGATTGAATTTCTTTTGTTAGATCTTCTTTAATTTTACCGTACATTTAATACCTCCTTTTTAGAGTCTATAGACTATACCAAAAATGGAAGATGAGGTCTATATATTTTAGAAAAAAGAGGACAAACTTCTTTTTTGTCACTCTCTCTTAGAGGCAGACGGAACCCTAACGTGTTCTGCCCCTACCGCATTAAGAATGCGAGTAGTGACAGAGACACGACGTCCATCTGCCTCAACTGAAGGCGTTAAGCAAAAAAGAAGTTTGTCCTCTTTTTAAATGCCGAGATTGCCTTCTGCATGACGTTGGGACAGAGTATCGAGCATGTCTTTTGTCATGGCTTCTAATTCATAGTCTGGTTTCCATCCCCATTCTTCACGGGCGGCTGTATCGTCGATGGAATTGGGCCATGAATCGGCAATCTCCTGTCTGAAATCGGGTTCAAACGTGCACTCGAACTCAGGGATATGCTTCTTGATGGAATCGGCCAGTTCACCTGCTGAAAAACTCATGGCCGTGACATTAAAATCTGAATAGTGTTTGAGTTTGTCAAAATCAGCTTCCATCAAATCGAAGGTGGCCTTGAGGCAGTCAGGCATGTACATCATAGGAAGACGTGTATCCTCCCGGACAAAACAGGTGTACCGTTTGTTTTTGACGGCTTCGTAATAGATAGCGACAGCATAATCCGTTGTACCTCCGCCAGGAAGCGTCTCGTTGCTGATGATTCCAGGATACCGGCATCCGCGAACGTCGAGCCCAAAGTGCCTTACATAGTAGTCACACAGCAGTTCTCCGGCGACCTTTGTGACGCCGTACATTGTCCTGGGTTTGAGCACTGTTTCCTGCGGGGTATTGTCGATGGGTGTTTCCGGTCCAAACGCAGCTATGGAACTGGGAATAAAAATCCGAACCATTTCGTGTTCAATGGCGAGATCCATCAAATTTTTAGTGCCGTTCATGTTGACGTCCCAGCACAGGTGGGGATTTTTTTCTCCGACTGCTGATAGGATGGCGGACATATGGTAGACCGTATCGATGTCATATTTTTTGACGACCTCTTCGATAGTTTCTTTTTTTGCGACATTGATAAATTCGAAGGGGCCGGAATCTCTCAATTCGGGCTTAGGCTGCGTCCTGTGACCTGTGGCGATCACGTTATCGCTGCCATATTTATTCCGCAGCTGCATGGTCAGTTCTGATCCAATTTGACCGACCGATCCCGTCACCATGATTTTTTTCATTTCTTTCGTCATTGTTTGACCTCCATTTATGGATTATTTCTGAGGATATATCATGAATGATTATTTATATCTTGACTGAAAAAAGATGTCAATTATAATCTAATAAAATGAAGGATACGGTCGCACTGGTTACAGGGAGCAGCCGCGGTATTGGCAGAGATATTGCCATAAAACTTGGGGGAAAAACAAATGCTGTAGCGGTCCACTATCACAGCCGAAGACAAGAGGCCGAAAGTGTGGTCGAAACTATCAGGATAAGAGGGGGGCAGGGGGCTGTTTTTCAGGCGGATCTGACCAAGGAACATGAAGCCAGATCTCTTGTTCAAAATGTGATAAAAGAGTTTGGCCGCATTGATATCCTGGTCAACAATTTTGGGCCGATTCTCGTCAAGCCATGGCAAGAGGTGACGGCTGAAGAATGGGAGGCCGTGTTCCGCTCCAATCTTCTCAGTGCGCTTTTTTGTATCCAGGAGGCTCTCCCGAATATGCGCGATCGAAAATGGGGGAGGATCGTCAATTTTGGGTACAGCCGTGTGGAGCAGTTGACCTCTTTTCAGACGATCACTCCTTATGCTGCGGCCAAAACCGGCCTTCTGATTCTGACGCGGTCTGTGGCCGTATCTGAAGCCTCTTCGGGAATTACGGTCAATATGGTTTCTCCCGGACTCATGGAAGACGGGATTCTTCCCGCGAATACAAACATACCTGCCGGAAGGCTGGGGACATTCAAGGATGTCTCCTGTGCCGTCCAGTTTTTGGTTTCACGGAAAGCCGGATACATCACAGGCACGAATGTGGTTGTTGCCGGTGGCTGGAAACTCTAAAAATTAAAATTTTTACTTGACAAAGGGGGAGAAGCGGTTTATTTTTAATATAAGGTGAACAAAATGGTGAACAAGCTCAATAAGGAATTGACTGAAAAACAAAAAAAGGTTTTGGAAGCGATAGAAAATTTTTTCCTGGCCTACGGCTATTCTCCCACCGTCCGCCATCTGGGGAAACTGCTGGACATGACCAATCCTTCGGCCGTTTTCAAGCACATCGTGAGCCTGGAAAAGAAGGGCTACTTGAAGAGAGAAAAAGGAGGGGTGAGCCTGACCGGTGTATCCACCTCTGCGGAGGCGCAGGTCACAGTGCCTCTAGTGGGACTTGTTCCTGCCGGTCATCCCCGGGAGACGTTTGAGATTTCGGGCGAGGGCCTTGATGTGCCTGCGTGGATGGTCGGCCGCAAAAGAGGCAACATCTTCTGCATACAGGTTGAGGGAAAAAGTATGGTGGATGCCTACATCGATGACGGAGACCGGGTGCTTCTGGAAAGGACCAGCACGACCAATTCCGGCGAAATGGTCGTGGCCCTTCTAAATGACGGGTCTGTCACGTTGAAAAGATTGAGACTGGAGAAGGGGAAAGCCTTTCTCGTTCCTGAAAACCCGGAATTTGAGGAGATCGAAGTCGAGGAATTGAAGGTTCTTGGGCGAGTGATCGGGGTTTTGAGGAAGTACTGAGCGTTTAACAAGACGGGAAAGAAACGAATAAATTGCCGGGATCGATGACTTTGTCGCGCCCGTGTCGCGTTTGATTTATCAAGCCCTCCCACTTTAACTGTGTGGAGGTCTGCCTTCAAAGAGACCGGTAATCCATCGTAAAAGGACGAGAAAATGGAAAAAAAAAGGAGATGTATTGTTCATATCGATATCGATGCTTTTTTTGCCGCTGTTGAGGAGCTCCTCAATCCTTCTCTCAAGGGAAAACCGGTCATCGTCGGCGGCCTTCCTCATGAGCGGGGTGTGGCGTCTACCGCAAACTATGAGGCGAGAAAGTACGGGGTCCATTCGGGAATGCCTCTGGCCAAAGCGTATAAGCTCTGTCCGCAGGGAGTTTTTGTTCGAGGAAATTACCAGGTCTACAGTGCGTTTTCAAAAAAAATGTTCACGGTGCTTGCCCAATACACTCCGGACGTGGAGGAAGCCTCCCTGGATGAGGCCTATCTGGATTTAACCCGCTGCCGCACTCTATATTCGTCTTTGCCCCGCACCATCCAGGAGATCAAAAACAAAGTCGAGGAACAGATGGGTATCCGTGTTTCGGTGGGCGTCGGGCCCAACAAGCTTCTGGCGAAGCTGGCGACAAATAAGGCCAAGCCGGGCGGTTTGGTCGATATCCGGCCAGGCCGGGAAGAAGAGTTTTTGAAAGATTTGGGCATCGAAACTCTTCCCGGAATAGGTCCCAAAACCCAGGTTGTCCTCAGAATGCTCAACATCCATAAGATCGGCGATTTATGGGGACTTCCGCGCACCACGCTGCGGTCTCTTTTTGGCCTCAACGGTGAGGAGCTCTTTCTCCAGTCAAGAGGAATCGACAGCCGTCCGGTGAGCATGGCGTCCATCCCTAAATCGATATCCCGGGAGACGACATTTCTGGAAGACCTCTGGGACCGCCGTCTCCTTCTGGCCCACATGGCCTATCTCTGCGACAGACTGGCTCTTCCCCTCCGGAAGGGGCGGCTTTTTGCTCATATTATCGAAGTCAAAGTCAGGTATTCGGACTTTAGAACCGAAGTCCGGCGGAGACTCTTGATCATGCCCCGCCAGGACATGGGAGAGATATTTAAGATTGCCCAGGAGCTTTTCCTCCAGCTCTATTCCGGATCGCGGTTGTCTCTTCGTCTTGTGGGTGTCAAGGCTTCCGATCTTGTCCGCACCCGCCCCCTCTCTCTTTTTGAGCCCTACTCGGAGCGCCGGGAGAGGTTGGGTTCGGCCGTGGACCAGGTGAGGGAGAAATACGGTTTTGGCTCGCTGCTCACGGTCAGAGAGGGGATGCTGGAGAAGCTTTATAGTTTTGAAAAGCAAAGAGGTTTTGTCTTAAAGACAGCGTCCCTGACCAAGTAAATGTACATTCCTCTGCGTGTTCATTCTGTTTACAGCAAAGGGAAGGGTGGGGCGACACTGCAGGAGCTTGTTGCCTGGGGCCATCAGAAACGGTTGTCTTCTTTAGCTCTGACAGATGTTGGGAATTTCTACGGCTGGAACCGCTGGAAGAGATTGGCCTCCAAGACCAATGCTGCCCCTCTCTTTGGCTGTGAGATGGAAATCCAAGGACACAAATTTTTATTTCTTGTCAAAAACAGAAAGGGCTACTGGAATCTGATGGAGACCTTTAACCGCAAAGACATTACAGGGACAGAGGGGCTGGTTGTAGTTTTTATTCCTCAGGCCAAGGATGAAGAACCTCCCGAAAAGCTGGCTAATCTTGTTTCGGAAGATTTTTATCTTGGGGGGGATATGTTCAACCTGAAAAAAGCCAAAAGCTGGGCTCAGGAATTTGGACGGCCGGTTGTTTGGGCCAATCCCTTGAAATTTACAAAAAATCCGGAGCGGCTTGTTCTTCTCCATTCCATCACGAAGAAAATTCCTTTCCCCCCTGAATGGACCAGATGGAAGCGGATGGTGAAATGTTTCGGGCCGGATCAGGAGGTCGCAGCTCTTAAGAAATTCGGAACAGAAGCAAAGGGTGTTTTCCACAGGACCTTTGAAGTGGCGGAAAAATGCGAGTTTTCTTTTGCCGACATCGTGCCCTCTCTTCCCGAAAACCTGTTCTCCACGACGTTAAGAGAAGTGGTTTTGGAGAAGCTGAGAAGCCAAAAAAACTTAAGCTGGAAGGAGAGGCAGCGTGCCGGAAAAGAGCTGAAGGTTGTCGAGGAGTCGGGCTTTGCGCCCTATTTTTTAGTTGTCCACGATGTGATCCGGTTTGCACAGAAGAAAGGTATCCTCAGCAATCTCAAAGGCTCTGGGGCTTCATCTTTCTTGACTTTTCTTCTCGGCATTTCCCACATCAATCCCACGACATTCGATCTCTATTTTGCAAGGTTTCTGAACAAGGGCCGTGATGATCCTCCGGATTTCGATCTGGATTTTGATTCCAGAAGAAGGGACGAGGTTCTCTCCTATGTTCTCAAAAAATATGGGCAGGGACAGACGGGTGCCGCCTTTGTCTGCAGTTTAAAAAATTACCGGGCCCGGTCCGCTCTCTATGAAACCGCCCGCGCCTTCGGCCTTCCCCCGGAAGAGTCGCGGTCTATGAGCAAAAAGATTCCGGCCTTTGCCGAACCTGACTTTTTAAAAAAAGACAAGCCTTCCCCAGGCTGTATGCCCATATGGAAGGCGGCCGGTGACCTGACTTCGGTCTTTGGAGAAACCTCTCTCCATGTGGGCGGCGTGATTCTCACTCCTGCGCCTGTGACCCGGTACCTCCCGTTGGAAGAATCGGCAAAAGGGTATGTGATGTCCCATTTCGACAGGGATGCCGTTGAGGACTTAAAGCTTATCAAGCTTGACCTTCTTTCTATAAGAGGACTTGCCGCCATCTCCGAGACCACAAAAATCCTGAAGATTAAGAATATCCCCCCTCAGGACAAAAAAGCCTACAGTCTGCTTAAAACCGCCCAGACCATCGGATGTTTCCAAGTTGAAAGCCCGGCCATGATGAATCTGCTTCGTCGGATGAAACCGGACAACGTCAGCGAGCTTACCCAAGCTTTGGCATTGATCCGGCCCGGCCCGACCCAAAGCGGAATGAAGGAAGCTCTTTTGAGAAGCCGTGAGGGGCGTCCTGTTCTTCGTGATCCCTTCCTGACAAAAATTCTTCCTGAAACCGGAGGACTCCTTCTCTATGAAGAGCAGGTGATGCAGATCGCCGAGCGTGTGGCAGGTTTTCCTCCCGATAAAGGAGATATTCTTCGCCGAAGCCTCAAAAAAAAGGAGGTCTGCTCTCCCCTCAAAGAGCGATTTTTTACAGAGGCCGGAGAACGGGGGTACGCATCGGGTGCTGTTAAAAAACTGTGGAAGGTCATGGAAGAGTTTTCTTCTTATTCTTTCAACAAGGCTCACAGTGCGTCTTATGCCCACATGGCCTACAAGGCAGTCTACCTGAAGGCTCATCACCCCTTGGTGTACTTGACAGCGGTCCTCAATGCCGGAGGTGGGTACTATGGATTGGCCGAATACATCGAAGAGGCCAAAAGGAGAGGCGTGAGGGTTATGGGGCCGGATGTCAATAGGAGCAATTACCAGTTCGATGTGGAAGGGACATGTATTCGGGTGGGGCTGCTGCTGATCAAGGGCTTGGCGGTCAAAACGGCTAAAAAAATTATCATGGAGAGAGACGTCGGCCTCTATCTTTCCGTCGAGGATTTTCTGATCCGGGTGTCTCTGACAAAAGCAGAACTTTTTCCTCTCATCCAGTCAGGCGCGTTCGATTCTCTCGAACCAAAGAGGACAGAGCAGATTCT
>CAZLLG010000103.1:0-11292 GCA_964560275.1 uncultured Eubacteriales bacterium
TCTCCAAAACCACTCTTATTGACTTGTCTACTGTCACGGAGTCGCTCAGCGGAACTCTACCCTCGGCCTCGATGACAGGATTGCTCCCTTCGGGATCTGTGACACTTATCTCGATGTCTCCAACCGATGTCCCGCCGGCAGCCTGGAAAGAAGAAATCGTCATTGTCCGCAGGTCGCTGTCTCCTGTCCAACTCGATATGTCACCGTGATTAAGCTCCCAGATAGCCCTATCTATGCCGGCTTCAGCCAGATTGAGAGCTGCCAAGGATTTAAAAGTTCTGTCTGTATTCCGGTATTCTCCCGAGAGCTTAAAGAGAAAGGGCGCAATCACGATGAGCAGAGCGACTGTGACAAGGAGGGAAACGACCAGAACAGCGCCTCTCTCCTCTTTTTTTGTATGTCTTATTTTCATCTTTTTTATTCCGTTATCAGTCCAAGAGGAATTCACAAATCGATATTGAATACCTATGTCACCTCTTTGTTCCTGAGTTTGGTCCGCGTTTTCATCGTTTCCTGGTATGTCCTCTGAATTCCCTTCTTGAGTATCGTTAAAGCAATATCGATAATGGCCGAATCAGCATAGTTGGATACCGTACCACCGTCGGTATCAAGGAAAGACAGCACAATGGAATCCATATTGCCGGTCAACGGCTTGTTTCCATCCAGCCTGGAAGACACGCCGTCTTTACCATCGACAATCCTCTGCAGTTCCCTGGAGTTATTTGGATTCACTTGGTAAACAAGATAGTCAAAATGGTTTTCGATATCGATGATCAGTCCATAGGCATCCACGGATGGGATTTTAAGGACGATACAGTTTGCTGAGGTGGAATAGTATGTTCCACTCACATCAACTGGACCGGGCACGACTTGAACGGCTTCCTTGATGTCCCGGCTGAGCAGAGTCATCGTTATCCGGCTGTCATTGAGGATATCTGCCCGTGCATCCTGATTTGAAAAATATTTTTGACCGGAATTGTAAAGGGAAAGGAGAGCCAGAACTGCAATGGACATGAGTACCATCCCGATCAAGACCTCAATCAGAGAGAGACCCAATATGTGTTTTCTCTTTTTTGCAGGCCCTTTTGAGAGTATTTTGGGAGTGAATTTATTAATCACTTTTTATTCACTCCTTCTCTGGTGATATAGGTCACTACATCCTTTCTCATGTTTGTTCCCTGATAATCCCATGTTACAGAAACAGTCAACTTTTTGATATCATCGCCCGGTCCATCTTCAATGGACAGCGCTCCAGCTCCACTGACAAACTCTGACAGGCTGTCATGGCTGAATGTAGATCCCAACAGCAGGATATCGTCATAATTCAGGTTCCGGATCAGCTCCACTTCTTCTTGAGCAATTTGAGTGGCCAGAGTGACCTGCCGTGTTCTATAGACCACATTAAATCCGTAAATAAACACGCTGATAAGAGTGATAGATACAATTCCCAGGATAAAAATAGCGATCAAGACTTCGATCAGAGAAAATCCTTCCTGAGATTTGTTCTGGTTCTGTATCATTTTCCCAATGTTCAAATTGCACGTCTCCTCATATGGATCTCTCATATAGAGATGTATCCCTAGAAGACAATTATTCTGTTATAAGTCGGTGCAGTCCATACCCCTAGCGGATGAATAAACAGGTGATCTTTTTGGTTCTGCCCTCACCCCCATACTGCTGAGGGCCCTCACCCCCCAGGCTAATCCCGTTTATTTAAAAGAAGATTTCTGACTCTTGAATTTGTCACATAAAGGCCAAATATTTTGCCCCGATCATCTCTGGCGACAACAATTTTTCTTATAAACGATGTACGGCACAGATATTCATCTTTCCTGAGGTTCTCGAGCTTAAATTCCCCATGCCGTGTATGAAAGCCAACAAGTTTATCTTCTTTTACGCTGAACGTGTATTGGGTGTGCAATTCAGGAGACCAGTATTGTCCTGCAATTTCAGCGAGGTCTTTTTTTGTTGGGACGTATTTGATTGATTTTAATCCAGTATACTCACGCCCCCTCTGGTTCATTTTATATGTTTTTTTATCCGTATCGTCGAAGACGATTTTAATCTGCTGGCTGTTATTGAAAAATGTGGTCAAATTGGCGGCTGATAATCTCACCCTCCCCTGGCCTGTAAACTGACAAAAAAAAGTCTCTTTTTCTATAAAAAAAGCGATGAGCCTGTCTGGGTCTTCGTTAACCGTGTATGTGCCGTCATATTTATCGAATACCGAAGGATTGACTTGAACGGCTTTCATCTCGAATCTTGTGACTTTTTGAGCAGGTTTATCGAGTATAATATCGGTCATCGCATTCACCTTCCCTCCTGATGAAGACGACGAAAAGTTAGTGAGGACGACAATTTCAAGTTTTCTGTCTGGGTAGGTGCAGGCAAAGGATCTAAAACCACCAATCGATCCACCATGGGATATCCTTTTTTCCTCTTTGTAGGTGTCGATCACAACACCAAAGGCATAATTATTGGATTGCCCGTTATTAAAATCGTCAACCGTGAGCATCATAGAAAAGGCGTCTTTCCAATCTTCTTGAGGAAGATAGTAATTCCTGTACCACTTGAGCAGGTCGAGTGTTGTAGAATGAATATTTCCCGATCCCGTATATCCCCAGTATTCAACTTCACGTACAAATCCTCTTTCTCTGGTGCCGGCATATGAAGTGGCGTTATTGGGAACCACTCTATCATATCTGTCTTCAACATAGGTGTCATGAAGTCCCAATGGTTCAAATATATTTTTTTTCATCCACACACTAAACTTTTCTCCACTGATCCTTTCTATCAAGATCGCCATCAAAATATATCCGGTATTGCAATACATATATTCATCACCCGGCACAAAATTCAAATCTCTTTGATCGATCATGAATCTTAAGAGGTCCTCATTTGTCCTGGTATCGTCTCCACGCCATCCCGCTAGTGATAGCATGGAGTGGAGGCTGCGCATTCCACTCGTGTGATGAAGCATGTGTCGTATCGTGACGGTCTCTCTGAAACTTGGGAGTTCAGGAATGTGTTTTCTTACATCGTCGTCGACAGTCAGCTTGCCTTGAAGATGGAGTCTGACTATTCCCATAGCCGTAAATTGTTTTGATACTGACGCAATGTTGAACCTTGTCCCTATACTATTTGGCACCAAATACTCAAGACTGGCCAGTCCATAGGCTTTTGAAAAGACAAGTCGGCCATTGTGGACGATCCCTACCGATCCACCAGGATGAGAGGGTACGTTCCAGTCTATGAATAGCTGGTCAATGTCCTTTTCCTTTATAGGATCGAGCTGTGCAGATAAGGTTAGCGAAAGAATAAAAATGAGTAAAAAAAGTAGTGTTTTTTTCATATCCTCCTTATATATCACAGATTATTTGGAGTCAAGAATCTCTATTTCTTATTCACTTCGTGTAAATCAGTTTGATAGAATAATGGAGTCTTCATAAGGAGGACACCATGAAAATCTGCAGTTTCAACGTCAATTCTATCAGAGCCAGAAAGGATCTTATCCTGGAATGGCTGGATCACAGGAATAACGATATCGATATCCTCTGCTTCCAGGAGTTAAAAACAGTCGATGAGGGTTTCCCCCAAGAAGACTTCAAAAGACTCGGCTACCATTGCCTGGTTTACGGCCAAAAAGCCTATAATGGGGTTGCCATCTGTACAAAAATAAATCCTGACAATGTCAGTAAAGGATTCGGTATAAATAAAATGGATGAACAGAAAAGGATTATTTCTGCAAAAATCCAGGGAATACATATTATCAACATCTATGCACCACGTGGAGGTTTACAAGGGGAAGACAAATTCTATTATAAACAGGAGTGGTATAAATATTTGGTCGATTATCTCAAAACTCGATATTCTTCTGAAGATCCTCTCGTTATCCTTGGGGACTTTAATGTCGCCCATGAGGATATCGATGTCTATTCTCGAGACGAAACGGCAGGGACTATCGGTGTCTTACCTGAAGAAAGAGCCGCTTTCAAAAAACTTCTGGTTTGGAACCTGATCGATGCCTTCAGGTATCTCTATCCGGAAAAAATTCAATTCACCTGGTGGGATTATATTGGTGGTGCAATCTGGAGGGACCTCGGTCTGCGTATCGATTATATCCTGCACACGGAACCATTAAAAAAGAGGCTGAAAGATATCGAGGTCGACCTCTGGCCAAGAAAACGACGCAAACCCACACCTTCCGATCACGCCCCCCTGGTCGCAGAATTTGAATGAAACAATTGACGTGTAAGGTTAGAGCCAGCGCTTAATCCAGGAGGCAATACCTCCTGAAGCCTTAACAATAATCATGGGCTTTGTACAATTATGTGCAACGGAGTGGCATAGAGTATCCTTTGTAATGTTTCGGATAAGAGGATCTCTAGTGAATCCCATGACGATCAGATCGTAATCTTTGCTTTCTTCAAGTATGGCATCAGCAGGATTGTTGGCTTTCACGTACTTTATTTTAACACGGTCGGAATTGACATGAGGATTTTCAGTGATCGTCTCTGACAGTTTATCCGTATCCACCTTGCTCTTTTTGTCTCTAACAACAAAAGAAACAATATCCGCGTCGTCTTTTTCAGCTAGAATCCCTGCAATTTCTAATGCAAACGTACTATTCGGGCCTCCTCTTGTGGGTACGAGGATACGCTTAAATTCTTGATTGCCCAGTCCTTTGAGGATCGCAACATTGCAGGAAGCTCTTTCCAAGATAAAATCGATTGTGCTGCCCAATCTGAAGAGATGTCCCCTGGGTTTTCCATGCCATCCCATAATCAGCAGATCTGTCTTATTTTCTCTCACTGCGCCTAAAATTCCTCTGGCAATATTCCGGCAGTAGCGGATCGTGGTTGTAATAGGGAATCTGAGAATTAGGCAGAGCATGGCCTCAACAATCCCCTCCTTACCCTCCGTCATGAATTTTTCCGCATCGCTTAGAGGTGTCTGCTCCGGAACAGGAACCATATGAAGGAGTCTGACTTTTGCATTTTTTGCTTCACTGATGAAGTACGTGGTTCTGGTCATCTCGATAGCATTTGACGGATTGGCCACACCAAGAGTGATACTGTACTGCTCTCTTTCAGGTGCGATTTGTTCTTCTTCCAATATTTGAATTTCATCATCCGTAGTCACCGTGTGTGTTCTCGAGTAAAAATAGTAGATGGCAATTCCAGCGATAATCCACGCAGGAGCAATAATCCATGCCAAAGGACTCATATGGACTAGCCACACAGCCAGGACTGCTTGACAGATGATAGCAGCAATAGGCAGCCAGGGAAACAAAGGCATGAGAAAACCGTAAGACAGTTCATCTCCCATATTGAGTCGTATTTTAATCACACTCAGATTGACGAGAAAAAAGAGGAAAAGAAACATGATGCTCGCACTGGAAGCAACATCCATAGTCGGAAGAAGAACAGCCACAATGATAACTAGGACTCCGGTTAACATTACGGCCACCCATGGAGTGCTGCGCTTCCGGGAAATGCTGGCAAAAAATTTTGGCAGCATTCGGTCTCGCCCGAGCGCGTACGAAGCACGTGTCGCCGAAAAAATAGTGGCATTGAGAGCAGAGATTGAAGCGAATATAACGGCAAGTGTTAAAAGAAAATTCCCGAAAGGAAGAAGTTGTGAAACGGCCTCTCCGAATCCTCTCTCTTTAAAAGACGCGATCCACTCCCAAACAGCTCCTTCTACACCCGATGAACCTGCTTTAACCGCAACAATCGAAGCGAGACCGACAAACACATAAGTAAATGTGACGAGGCCTACTGAATAAAGCATGGCTTTGGGAAGATTTCGTTTTGGATCAATGGCTTCATCACCGGCTTGGGCTATCACTTCATAGCCTTCGAAAGCCACATATGTAAAACCCATCGTGATCAGGATTTTTGACCAGCCTAGTGGAAGGAATGGAGAAAGATTTTGAAGACGAGTAGGATCTTTTATAACAACAAACAAACCCGCTACACCGATAAATATCAAGAAAAGCGTTTGGCCCAATGTAAATATCGCCCCAATTCTTCCTGTTTCAGAGGCTCCTCTATAGTTGATATAAAGAAAAAATAGGGCCACAAGGAAGGCTACGATTTTTTCGGTAATCCTGGTCGAAAACGGAATCCAATTGATGAGATCCAATCCTTCAAAATACCTTACCGTATAGATGGCAAAAGTTACGGCATAAAGGCTGCCTGCTACACTGGATGCAAACCACTCCATCCACCCTCCGGTGAAACTCGTTGCCCGGCCAAAGGCAAGCCGGGCAAAATTGTACGCACCACCGGCTCTTGGGATGGCCGAGCTGAGTTCTGCGTAAGACAGGGCTGTGAGGATTGCAATCATTCCATTCAGGGAAAAAGTCAGGAGAACGCCTCCAGGCCCAGCCACAGCCATGGCGTTCCCGATGCCAATAAATACTCCGGCACCGATCATCATCCCCAAACCCATCATTGTGAGATGGAAAAGATTGAGTTCGCGGGAAAGTTCAGCGGATATCCGGGTTTTATTTTCGTCCATCAATATCCTGCATAATTTCTCGGGCAGATTGCTGTCTTTTATCTCTAATTCTCTCGATGGTCCTCCGGCCCCATAAAACAATAAAAAGTATAAAAGCCAGTGAACAAAAAATTATAGTTATTCCGAGAATCAGATCTTTAGACATAAAGTTCTACATTAATTCAACATTTAAATACAATATTCACCTCTTTTCAAGCGACAGAGTATAGTCCTATTTAAAGAATTTGTCTATCGAAGTATTCCTTCTTGAACCTTGACCTCTCACTGATCTTTGTCCTTACGGATCATACGAATACCGAATACAGCTGAGACAGAACTCCCCTCCGAAGCTTCAAACCGAATGGTGACTTTCTCCTTGTCCTTGATAAAACTTGTCTCGATGGGATACTCAACATCAAAGAAGCGTTGAGGATAACTTCTGGCCACTTCTTGATGACTGATATGTCGACCGTCCACAAGGATATCGAATGACGTTTTAACGCTCCGTTCACCGCTGTAGTAGGTTACAACCAGGGACATAGGAGATTCAGATTCAACAGGCAAATCAAAAGAAAACCAGTTTCCGCCCCTGCGTCCGGGACGACCTTTAACCTGTGTGAGACGTGTGTTTTCAGAACCTAAATAGTTAAAATCCCGTTCAGGCTGCATCTCTCCTGGCTGAGCATAGGCAACAGTGGCTCTTTCAAGAGCTAGCTGCCTTTCTTGCTCAGCTACATATTCGGCTTTTTTCTCTTTCCACCCGGACTCGGAGAAGATATCGAAGTAGACAGCATAGGCTCGACGGTGCAAACGGAAGAACGGCATCAAATTGGCCTCCATTTTTATATCGGCTCCTAAATTGTCCCTGCCAACTTCAGAAATGTGAAAATAACCCGGTTTTTTATCCGCAACGGGCTGCACCCATTCATTGACAGGCTTCTCGGCTGCTACAAAAACAGGAATAGCCAGCGGCTTTTGGCTCGCATCACTCCCGCGTCCTCTTGCGCGTTCAGGCCCCAAATCCGCGGCTAAAACTAGAGGGCCCCACATGAGAGCGGCAACCTCAGGATTGTCCGGTGTGGGCTCTACTCGAAGAGTTTTTGGAAGTGTAACCTCGACTTTATCACCAGTTTTCCAGGTCCTTTTCAGCTCAACATAGGCTCCCCGGCTATCCACTCCAACACGACCGGCAACAGGACGACCCGATTCTGGAACATCACGATAGGGATCGATGATGTCTTCAGGTACGGCCTCCCCGTTAACCAAAACAATAAATCCATCACCAACCCAGTAAGGGCGGCGCAGAGCCAGAATTAATTCTTTTGGAGATTGAAGTGTGACTGTGATAATCACGGATTCCCCTTCCGGGAAATCCGTATTCACCTCTAGGTTGACTCCTGCTGAAGTCCACTCTACTGTGGATGGCGCATACAGATTCACCCAGAGTTTGTTATCCGATTCATAATAAATCCCATCTCCGTGCAGAGCATGACTCTCCATGCCCGATCCCACACAACATGTAAAACTGCGAAACATCGCCTGATATTCGTGCTGGACACCTCTGCCAACCGGCACCATGTAGCATGTTCGTCCGTCCTCAGGATCAATAGAGCCCAAAATATGGTTAAAAAGAGCTCTCTCATAAAAATCTGCATAATGAGCATCAGGGCGAATCGCAAAAAGCCGGCGGGTTAGTTTGAGCATATTGTAGACATTGCATGTTTCGGCAGTCCGCCCGTCCACACGCTCACTCAACTTACCGGGTTCACCAAAGTATTCGTCATGACCGTGACCTCCGGTCGCATAACTGTGGTGCTGGACTACCTGGTCCCAGAAAAAACTTGCCGCCAGAAAATCTCCAGCGCTGCCCGTATAGGCATAACGATCGGCGGAACCGATAAGCTTGGGCACCTGCGTGTTGCCGTGTTTGCCGACAAGGATGTCCTGGTGGCGTTTGAGTGGCTCAATAAAGGAGCGGTGTTCAAACTTATAGGAAAGATCCAGCCAGCGTTTATCTCCTGTATCGGCGTAGAGATCGACCATAATCTCGTTCATGCCTCCAAACTCGGTATTCAGCATGCGCTGTATCTGCCCTGCATCAAGAGGGGCGAGAATGCGTTCCGCCCATTCCGCAAACTTGATTTCAATCTCTAATGCCAGTGTGTTGCCCATATAACGAAATGCGTCCCGTAGGCCTCCGTATGTTTTGTGCAGAGTATACCATGGTGACCATAAACCGTTGAGATCGAAGCCTGCGGATTTGATGACTCCCTCTGATAAACGTTCAAAAAGTTCATGTGCATCAATTCCGTCCCTATTCACTATGGCTCCAAGATAGCCGTCACCTCGCTTATCCTGAACTTCCTTGAATTCATTGACAATATAATCCGCTCGATTCTTAAACAGCTCATTTCCAGTTACGGCATACATCAAGGAAATTGCCGTAAGGTAATGCCCGGCAATATGGCCTGTCAACTGTCGGCTGTCCACGGCATCCCAGCCTCCGTAGCCTTCGGCCTTTGGTTCCAACCCTGCACGGATCCGATATCCGGCCAGCATTCGATCCGGTTCTAATGCAAGCAGATATTCTTCTGTCACATCTTGGGCTTGCTTGAGTGGACCCCCCAACAATCGAACTTTACTTAAAGGCAGGGGCCGTGCTTGAAGGATAATGTCCTCAAAAGCTTTTACTTCAGGATTCTGCCCCTCTGCAAGAAGGTTAAGGTTAAATATAAAAACCAAAGAAAGAAAAATAATTTTTGCTTTCATTATATTCTCCTTATCTATAGACCTTAACAGCCGCTGCTGCGGAATTGGACGGATCACTCTCGGATGTTGCATGAAGAATTACTGTCGCCTCAGGATCAGCTCCGTCCTCATGAGACACATAGACCACCCCCTGTTGTGATCCTCCAAATTCTAGGGCTGCAAGACCGTTGAGCAATTGGGCCGTCCATCCCTCTCCCTTCACAGAAACGGTCAGACGATACACGTCAAAACTAAGATAAGCGCTGACGTCATCCGGATGCACGTTTGATTCCGATGCTCTAAAAGTGCCAATATTATTCAGTGAAAATGAAAGAGAGGTGTTAGGCCGTTTGATCTTTTGTTCAGCCGGGGCATCAAGTGAAACATCTCTTATTTGACTTCCTGAGCCATCCAAAGACCGAACAGCCAATGTGTAAGAGAGTATTCCATCCTTATCGTTTTGATTGTCGATCACATAGAAATGCAGACGGTTTGGCATATCTACCCACTCAAACTCACTGCCCGAGTTGAGTCCAGCGTGAAAAAGAGCATCGTTAAGCTGTCGGTAGTCGGCTATTGTACGTTTGACCTCTTCTCCATTGGGCTTAACGTAGTCCACCATATTGATATCCTCAGGATGGGCATCGATGACCCAGATGTAGCTGTTAAAGGCATTGGGCCCGCCGTTTCTGCCCCGCAGTCGATCTTTATTCTTGGCAATAAGCACACCGTTATCAGGAGTGAAGGAATCATAACCAATGCGCTGAACCACTTCCAGCGTGTAGAAATTGTAGTTCGGAATTCCAGGAGAAAGTGGATTTATCGCCGGATTTTCCTCCGGTGTTCGGTCATAGGGCTCCTCGCCATCGAGCCTGATTATAATACCGGCAAAGGTGTCCGGCAGAGGATCCACCGCACGTGCCGTGACTCGAGCGACGGCCAATCCGGATTGGGCCAGGCCGTCCCGACTCAGAGTTAAGAGTTGAGATTCGTCAATAAAGCCGTTCTCCAGGCGATTGCGCACCATCAGTCCTGCCGGCATTGCAGCACCTTGTGTTGGCGGAACCACCCAGCGCCTATGAGGCCCTCCCGGTCCGTTAAAACACCCCCGGTCCATCATATCCCATGGGCCAGCGGCAACTCTTCGGTATGGCGTGACATAGGGATTGTTATTGAGGTCTGGAAGACGAAATGCATGATGCCCGAGTTCGTGTGTGATGGTACCGGAATTTTCTCCTTGACGCATGGATGAGAGTCCCCACTGCTGAGAACCGGCCAACCAGCTTGTCCATTCGACATACCGGGTTGTGATCCAGCGGGGCATATCCGGATTGGGATTGCCCCACTCCGGCGGGATATCCTCAGGAGAATTGAACTTCATCTCGCCAAATTCCTGCCAAACTCCCGTCTCATCATAACTTGCATACATGCGAAGAATGGCATCATAGTTTTTCCGAATATCCTCTCCTACGTCGTTTATCCAAATGGGATCACAATCCCGCTCCATGCGGCTGCTGGCCTTGCTGCCGTCGGGAGTTTGGTCATTCTGTCCATATTCATTAAGGCCGTACGCCCAAATGGGTTTGGGCATGCGGTAAGGGCCAAAAACGTCCACTTCGGTGATACCGAATTTCCCTCGCGACTGTTCCATCCAGTAGCCGTTTATAGTCTGTCCGTGATTGACATCACTGGGTGTCATGAAGAAGTCGGCATAGAATTGGGATACGTCCTCTCTTTCAATGGGATCGATCTGCGGATTTCCAAAGGGATCAGATCCTTTGGGAAGGGTGATCACAAAAGGTTGGTCCGGAAAATCGATGGCCAGCACTGCGAGTCGAAATCGTCGCTCAGGTTTTAGAGAAGGATCTGCCCAATTGTGGCCAGGGATCGGATGATAATTTTCCCAGGTCATGAGGTCCTGATCCTGAACCTGCTGAGGATCGATTGGTGTAAGGGAATCACGGCCTCCTCCACCCGGATTGCAAGCAGTAAATCCAAAAATCACAAAATAAATAAACATTAAAAATAAACAAGAAGAAA
>CAZLLG010000104.1:0-5922 GCA_964560275.1 uncultured Eubacteriales bacterium
CTCATTCGGCCCAAACAGTTGAAACAATGGATCGTCCCCGACAAAGAAGAACATCAAGGTAAAATCCTTTTAAATCAGTGCTTTTTACGCTGCACCTCCTGCGGTTCCTGTGTATCAGTCTGCCCGGCCTATTTTATCACGCAAAACGAATTGGTTACAGGAAGAACAAAACTGCGCTTGGCTGATGCTATGATAAACGGTCTGGAATTCAATCAAAGAGAGGCCCACACGCCATTTCAATGTTTACACTGCGGACTGTGCGAGGAAGTCTGCCAGACGCGGTTGCCGCTTCGTGAATGCTACCTTGTTTTAGAGAATTGGATTGAAGGGCGATTTGGAACTCCGAACGAAATCGTGTCGAAATTTATCGAAGAGCTGGACAACCGAAGAGATATCATTTCCGATGTTTTTGGACTGGCTGTTCCAGAATGGAAACCAGGAGATCCTGTTTCCAGAGTTCCAGTCGTTGAAAATTTGACAAAAGAAAATCCAAGATGATCAGGACTCTAAAGCTTAAACCCAGGCCCACTCTTTCACGACATCCTATTGAAGTCCCCTACCAAGTTCTTCGCAGTGACCGCTGCATAAACTGCGGTATATGCATCGAGGCCTGCATTTATGATTGCCACTCAAGGTCTGAATCGGACTCTAGAATCCTGACGGATCCCAAAGAAAACTGCTGCAGGAATTGTTTTGCCTGCATCATGCGCTGCCCAAGAGACGCCCTCAGCATGCAAACCAATAAGAAGTATCTCGATTTAGGAGATAAAACCTATACGCCCGAGCGAATCCGTTCTATACTTGAGCAGGCAGAACAGGGAAAAATCCCGGTAAGTGGAGCAGGGTACCCTGGACATTTTGGAGGAGAATATTACGACAATATTTGGACAGATATGTCTGAAATAGTGCGCCCCACACGGGACGGAATCCATGGACGGGAACACATTTCAACTTCGGTCACCATGGGACGGATGGTGAGTGATTTGTGTGGCATGGTGTTCGATAGAGACGGAAATCTCAAATCTCATATCCCAATAAACCGGGAAATACCACTGCCTGTGATTTTTGGAATGATGCCTTTTTTCCCTGGAAAAACAGCTTTATCATCCCTCGCAATCGCAGCTAGTAAACTCAGCACTTACTTGACACTGCGTGTAAACGATGTCTCTGATGAATTGAAAGATTATTCCAGTCATCTTCTCATCCGATTACAACCCAAAGACATAGAACTGTTCAGAAACATTCTTGATTGGGCCACCATCATCGAGTTTGATCCTGATGGAGATCCTATAGAGGGTATCTCGCAAGTGAAAGGCATCAATCCTAATGTGCTCACAGTCATCAATGTCCCTGTTTCAAAAAATGTAGAGAGAGCAATTCTCGAACTCGCACAAAACGGTGCGGAAACCGTGCATCTGTCAGCCGATATCCATGCTGCCGGAAAAAGCGGCCTCTCCTTATTGGAGGCTCTTCACAAATCTCATTTGCTGCTTGTTGAGGAAGGACTGCGGGACCGGGTTACACTTGTGGCTTCAGGAGGTATCGCAGCGGCCGAACATGTCCCTAAAACGATTATAATGGGCGCAGATATCGTTAAAATTGATATTCCCTTATTGATTGCAATGGATACAGTGAGATGGAATTCAGATCAGAATGAAGAACGCGTTCCTTCTCCTAACGAAATTGAAGAGCTTGATCCAAGATGGGGGGCTTCACGCGTGATAAACCTTATGCTTTCATGGAGAGATCAGCTTTTAGAAATCCTAGGGGCCATGGGATTGAGAGATGTCAGAAGATTGCGCGGAGAAACCGGGCGGGCTATTTTTGCAAATAGGGCTGACAAAAATTTTTCAGAACGGATCAAGAGACTGCCAAAGAACGACTCTTTCTGCAAAGCTAAAGAAGCTGAGACCGAGGAATTTGAATCGAACCAAGATAAAACATCCGGCAAAATCCAAGAGCGTTTTCCATTAAAACCAGGAGCCTGGCGTATTGATGTGGACCGCAGCCTCTGTACAGACTGTTGCCTGTGTGTAGACAGCTGCAAATATGATGTCCACAGGCGAATCGAAGGCAAAATTTGCCTTGAAGAACCCAACCACAGCCAGTGTATCGGCATATCATGTAAAGACAACAATTGGTGCTGTGTCCATGTCTGCCCCTGGGATGCATTGGACATCATCAAGGATCCTGTTGATTCTGTCTTGGGTGATTCTCGATGGACACCTGATCTTCTGCGTGACACTTGGCGTATAGCACAAACCGGTTCTGAAACAAGTCTAAAGCCTGACAAGCAGATTGGAAACTCGGGAGGAGGATTCGACAGCATGAAGCTGGCCACATCAATCAAAGGAATACAGCCGGCTGAAGGGCCTATCAATTTGTCGATTCCTCTCAATAGACTTCAGACTGGATCTAAGATGAGCCTCTCTCTTCCCGTCTATGGAGGTGGAATGTCCTATGGTTCCATATCTCTTAATGTGATGAAGGGCCGGGCGATGGCCGCCAAAAAGATGGGGACTTTGACATGCACAGGTGAAGGAGGCTATCCGGACGAACTGATCCCCTATTCCAAACATATCATCACTCAAATCGCTACGGGATTATTTGGAGTCCGCGAAGAGACTATTCGGCGTGCACCCTTGGATGAGTTCAAATATGCTCAAGGGGCAAAACCCGGCTTAGGAGGTCATCTTTTAGGCGAAAAGAATACGCCCGAGGTAGCCTTGATGCGGGAGGCCGTTCCAGGAACAAATCTGTTCTCTCCTTTTCCGTTTCACAGCGTCTATTCGGTGGAAGACCATAAAAAACATGTCGATTGGATCCGTTCTATTCAGCCTAATGTGCTTGTTTCAGTTAAAGTCTCCACACCCGGAGATGTGGACATGGTTGCCGTGGGCAGTTACTATGCCGGCGCAAATATCATCCATCTCGATGGAGCTTACGGAGGAACGGGTGCCGCTCCGGATATTGCTAAAAAAAATATCGCCCAGCCAATAGAATATGCCACTGCACAAACACATGAATTTTTGGTCGAGGAAGGGATCCGCGAAAAAGTTGTTCTTATTGCAAGCGGTGGCATCCGGACCGGAGAAGACATTTTAAAAATCATTGCCCTTGGTGCTGATGGCGTTGTTGTTGGTACGGCAGAGCTGGTGGCTATTGACTGTGTCCGCTGTGGCAATTGTGAGCGGGACAGGGGCTGCCCAAACGGGATCGCAACAACGGATCCTTTGTTGGAAGTCCAGATGACGGCCGAATGGGTGTGTGAACGGATATGCAACCTATATAAAAGCTGGGCCATCTCATTTGAACAGCGGCTCCGCCAGCTGGGAATGCACGACATACGGCAGCTCCGTGGACGATGGGATCTTTTGTCATGAATCCAGAAATATTATCTTCATACATCGCTGATGCCATAACAAAATCTCGCAGAAATCTGGTTAAAAGACACACATTCGGACAAAAACGTTCCCTAGAAGGGGGCTGTGGTGTTATCGGGATCATTGGCAGTGAAAAATTAAAAGGCAGAAATATCATCCGTCCATGTGAACAGATGAGAAACAGAGGAAATGGAAAAGGCGGAGGGGTAGCCGCTGTCGGGTTATTCGATGATTACAAGAATCACTATGCCCTCCATATTTCCTATCTCGAAGACAATGTTAGAAGTGCGGTCGAAAAAGAACATGTCTATTCAGTATTTGATGTTTCCCATGCTGAGAAGCAGGCAAGTTTAGACGATTATCGTGATGCTAGACTTGTGGCTAAACCTCCTCTTGTTTGGCGGTATTTTGTGAGAGCTAAAACAGAAAAGCTCGACGCGTTTGCGGAGCAAAGCAAGATCACAGACACACAGGCTGCAGAGAGTGAATTTATTTTCCAGAATAGCTTTCGTCTGAATTCCAATTTCTACGTGGACAAAGAAAATCCACGTGCTTTTGTCCTTTCTCACAGCCGGGATTTAATGATCCTTAAAGGAGTGGGATACGCTGAAGAAATTGCGCGCTACTACTGTTTGGAAGACATCTCAGCGTCTCTCTGGATTGGACATCAAAGGTATCCGACAAGAGGACGGGTGTGGCATCCCGGCGGGGCTCATCCTTTTGTCGGCTTGAACGAGGCCCTGGTACACAATGGCGATTTTGCCAATTACCATGCCGTTTGTGAATATCTGCGCCAATGGGGAGTTGTTCCGCAGTTCACGACAGATACAGAAGTGTCTGTGTTGCTCTTTGATCTTTACTCCCGGGTGCTTGGATATCCTTTAGAACATGTGATAGAAGCTCTTGCTCCGACACCTCAAGGTGATTTCGAAAGGCTCTCCAAAAGGCGGCAGCGAATATTTAGGGCCATCCAGACCGCTCATCTGCACGGCTCGCCGGACGGCCCATGGTTCTTTATTGTTGCTCGCGTTGAGCCTCAGACTGGGGCTCCACAGCTTATAGGTATTACTGATGTTTCCATGCTGAGACCGCAAGTTTTTTGTTTTTATGAGGGCGAGAACAGGAGTTTTGGAGCGATCGCCAGCGAAAAACAGGCGCTTGATGCTTTTTTTGAAAATATTTCAGCCGAAGAAGATGGTATTCCACCCAGAGCCGATCGTTACTGGGCGGCCCGCGGTGGAAGCTGTACAGATGGCGGCGCTTTTGTTTACACGCTGAACAAAAAAAACAATAAAGATATCCTTGATGTGCGAGATAAGTTTGGAAATCAGGTGAGAGGGCAAATCAATCCAGGACGTCAAAAAGACAAAATCTCTATGCCCATACGGATAAAGAGCAGAAAAAACGGAAAGGATCAAATCCTGGATGAATTGGAAGACGGCGTTTACAGTGAGCCCCTTCCGCCTGCAGAAACTCAGAGCACAAAAATATTTGAAAAACTCAGGAATCTTCTTCAAGCAAGCCGGTATTCAGATTTTAATAGACATGTTCAGAGTCTATTTAAAAAAGAGGACATACGTGATGTCCTGAATATTTTGGCTTTGCTTCAAAATTATCACTGGGATCCCAAGAAAGGCCAACGTACTTTTCAGCTCAGTTCCATTTCAAAATCTATTTATGCTGTCTTGGATTCCATCCATGGACCGGAAACACCAACAGGAGGATTGTTACGCCTTACCGCAAGTCAAACATGGGAACAGACACTCCCTTTTCCAAATAAATCCTCTGATACAATAGTGATCGATGCGGAAAAATTCCCAAATGAGGGCCCAGAAGCTGTTTCCAGAGTAATAGCTAAGACTTATTCTTTGGGTTGGCGAAACTATATCGTTTTTCGCTGTACGGGTGACCGATTTATCGGATGCGGCCTTGGTTCAAAAACTCAGGATGTGCGTATCGATGTTTTTGGTTCCAGCGGAGACTACTTGGGGAGTGGTTTAGATGGGGCTCAGATCTATGTCCACGGTGACGCGCAAGACCAAGTTGGTCAGATCCTTAAATCAGGGAAGATTGTCATCTATGGTGATGTCGGCCAAACATTCCTCTACGGAGCAAAAGGCGGAGAAGCATACGTTCTGGGATCGGCTGCAGGACGTCCTTTAATAAACGCTGTTGGCCGCATACGGGCGATCATCAACGGGACCTGTCTCGATTACTGCGCAGAAAGTTTCATGGCCGGCTCACAGACGGGGGGTGGATTCGTAATTATCAATGGTCTGGCTTTTGATGAACGCGGTGAAGTGCTGGGAATGGAAATGAAGTATCCGGGAAATAATCTGTTTTCTTTGGCCTCTGGGGGTGCTTGTTATCTCAACGATCCTTACCACACGGTCACGGAAAACCAGCTGAATGGAGCTGAGTTTACTGCCTTTAGGCGTGAGGATTGGAATACGATCCTCCCCTATCTGCAGGAAAATGAAAAACTCTTTGGAATCAGTATTCGACACGATGTATTAATGGTCGACGGCGTTCTTAAATG
>CAZLLG010000104.1:5932-11237 GCA_964560275.1 uncultured Eubacteriales bacterium
GTGTTCCGTAAAATAATAGCCAGCAGAGAAACCCAGGAGCTGGACTGGACATCTCTCGATTAGGGCACACTGTTCGTGGTTGTAGGAGGATTTGATTTCTTCAAGAAAGGCGGATAGATATTATCTAGTAATGGTCCATTCATATGTATTATCGAAAAGAACAGAAATTGTAGTTGTGGCAACCAATGTATCATTGCTCGTTTTTGCTTCGATCTTTCGATCTCCATATGGGACATGGCTCATTGTGGCATCCGCTTGATCCTCTACTCCCCCAACTAAAATATCGTCTCCATAAATATTGAGAGGTTCTCCATAATTATTTATAACTTTGATGCTCGCAGAACTCAAGACAGACCAGGTATAAATTCTGTTAAAAACTACGCTTAGAGTCTCATTAGAGACAAATATATTTGAACCAGTTCTTTTGGCCTCGAGTAGATATGTGCCATCCTCAAGATTCTCGATCGATTCTGTCTGTTCATATTCGACAGAGAATTTAAAAACACCATCTAAGAAAAAATCTATGGCCAAACCACACTCATTACTGACAATAATTTTTCCATCGGGAATAGGAATTCTTTTGCAGCCGCCCACACCAAGGAGAATTACACAGATCGATGCGAAAATTCCAAAAGTTTGCAGCTTCTTGTTGAACACTTTTTCCATCGTCTAAACCTCTTTCTATGTTTACTTATTTGGACAACTGAGTCAATAGTTTTATTCCCAAAGCAATCTTTCCCAACACCAATATAATAAGATCGAGTTCTGCAAGTCGATCTGAAACTACATTGGGCTTTCCCCTTGAGGTGCCGGCGTATCCAGCTCCATCTTCGTCGAAGACCTGTCTTTCTAGCCACCGCTCCACCATGCTCCTCAGATGGACAGGGATGCCGCCAGGCCTCTCCTTAATTCGTATGAACGTCATATGTCTAACACGATTATCTTTCAAATTCCCAGAATTCCTGCATTTATTGAGTAATTTTACTTCCCTATCATAAATTGAAGAGGTTGGTTGTATTGTGATAGAGTTTATTTTGGTATTCAGAAGAGAGAAAGTTCAATTTTAACGGAGGTTTCAAATGAATAAAAAATGGCCTGTTCTGTTATTGATTTTCAGCCTAATATGTATTGGATTTTTTCCTGCCGGGCGTTCACCTTTATTAAAGCCGACCTGGTGATTCTCAATGCAAACATCCTCACGATTGACAAGTCCAATCCCAGAGCAGAAGCCATTGCCTTTAAAGATGAGAAGATTCTTGCTGTCTCTTCCTCGAAATCCATCGAACGCTATATTAAAGAGGGTGTCACACGAGTGATCGATGCAGAGGGACGGCTGGTTGTCCCCGGATTTAACGATGCACATGTTCACTTTGGAGGTATCGATCCCGAATATATCGATCTTCGTTACATCACCGATCCCGCGATTATATCCGAACGGGTTAAAGAAATGGTCGCTTTGTCAAAACCCGGGGAACTTATCCGGGGAGGGCGATGGGAACACGAAATGTTTCACAATAAACAGTGGCCAACAAAGGAGCTTATCGATTCTGTCTCTCCGAATAACCCTGTAGTTCTGAGTCGAGCCGACGGCCATTCTTCACTGGTCAACTCCTATGTGCTCAGTCAATCCAATATCACTAAAGATACACCTGATCCTCCGGGGGGAGAAATCCAGAGAGATCCAGTGACAGGTGAACCCACCGGTATTATCAAAGAATTGGCCAGACGGCTGCTTCAGTACGGAGCAGTTGAAGACAAGCGATCTCCCGAGGAAGAAGAAACCAAACAAATCCAGGAATGGCAGGCAGCCCTGGATATGGCCGCAAGGCTGGGCGTGACGACGATGCAGCTTCCCCCGGGCGATTTCGACATGTTCCAGAAGTTCAGAGAAATGGGTAAGCTTACACTCAGGGCTTATGTCGGTCAGAGTCTGGATGGACTGACAGAAGAAATGTTGAAGAAATATGAAGAGCTTCGAGAACAATATCCCCAAAAAGATGATTGGATCCGCTTTGGATTCCTTAAGGGTCATATTGATGGGACGCTTGGATCGGGTACCGCGCTGTTATTTGAGCCTTTCAAGGACGAACCAGACAAGTCCGGACTCCCCTTTCAATCGTATGAAGAACTTGAACGGATTATTGTCGCGGCAGACAAAATGGGCTTTCAGGTCGCTATCCATGCCATTGGTTCCAAGGGGAATCATCTGACTTTAAACGCTATGGAGAAAGCGCGGGAGATTAACGGCACACGAGACAGCCGCCATCGCATTGAACATTCTCAAATACTCATCGATGAGGATATTCCTCGTTTTGCTCATCTTGGAGTGATCGCATCCATGCAGCCGACACACTGCATTACAGATAAGCGCTTTGCCGAAAAAAGAATCGGAGTGGAACGCAGCCGGGGGGCCTATGCCTGGAGACGCCTCCTCGATACAGGAGCCAAGATTGCCTTTGGGACGGACTATGCGGTTGAGCCTCTTGATCCCTTAGAGGGTTTGTATGCGGCCGTGACCAGGAAGGACAGAGCGGGAGAGCCTGGTGAGGGATGGTTCCCCGATCAACGATTAACAATGGAAGAAGCCATAGAACTCTACACTTTAGGCTCTGCCTATTCAGAATTTATGGAGGACCGAAAAGGACTCATCAAAAAAAACTATTTGGGCGATGTGGTTATCTTCGATAAAGACCTGTTGACAATCCCTTTTGATCAGATCATGTCCACAAAAGTCGATTACACAATTGTCGGAGGAAAGATTGTCTATCAAAGACCGGGTGTGCAATAAAAATATGTTTTATAAACGTCTTTGGTCTTTTGTTTGGACCAGACAGAATATCCCTGTTTTTCAGCTTGTTCGATAAGAGGAATAGGGAGAAAAGGTGAAGTGACTTCATAAATTTCATCTTGCTTGAGATTTTGACATTCTCTTAAAATCCGTTGAATAGGCTCTTGTCCTGATTCGAGGAGGGGTCGAATATCCAAACTCGAAACAATCTTAGAATCTGACAACCAGGAAGGTTTATCCTCCACAGGTGTTTTCTCCGAACCACTAAAAATAAACTTTTCTTTGATTCCGGCTTCTGCTCTTAACGTGTTGATCATCTCTGGCAATGAAACTTTACCAAGTGCTGCCACTTGGCGGAGCGTCGCGACTTTGGCCACAGTTTTTCTGAGAACTGGATTGCGCAGTTTCTTAAATTCAGGAGCCATCTTTATTAAGACATCCTCCAGTCGGGGAAATTGATCCAAAAGCGCGCCAATCTTTGTCTCAGGTGTTATCTGAAAGCCTAAGTTCGTTGTATTCAAGTTATTGATCCTTTTTTGTGTAATGAAGGAGTCTTTGATCTCCCTGCAGTTTTCTCTTTTCAGTCAAATTTTGGCTGACTTCGATTGTTCCCAGATACTGACTATTTTCATCCCGCAGTGCAAAATATTCGATAACGATGAATTGGTCTTTCAAATTTATCCAGAAGGCCGTATGATCCTCGCGGCCGGCCTTAAAATCATCCAAAATTTTTTCCACAATATGGACACTCGATGGAGGATGGCACTGCTGAACTTTTCGGCCGAGTATGGCACTGCTTCTGGCAAATATTCTTTCTTTACCCTGGGTGAAAAATTTCACTCTATCCTCACGGTCCACAAATGTAAGGTCAAAAGGGATGGAGTTCAAAATTGTTGTAAGTTCCGGAATAGTAAAGCTTCCACTCGGAAGCTGGATTTTGTCCATCTCCATCTGTACATCCTCATCAGTTTTAATATCTTTTGGCGTCCAGACAACTTTAGGATCGTAGAGACAAAAACCGTATTCGAGACTCTGTTTTTCAATCTCATACCATTCTGTATCATCCAGTGTATCCATTGTCATGGGAAAAAGAATCTCTTCTTCTTTCCCGATCATGTCCGCAATAGATTTGGAAGCAGGTTTGAAAACGAGCGCAAAAACAGTTTTGGCCTCGTCTAAATTAGACCCATCTAAGACATCCAAGGAGTCCATCGCCCCTTTGAGGAGTTCACGTGTTTCATCATGCTTTCCCCACATAACAGTGGGAGGGCCCGTCACTCCATGTTTTTCCAGAAATGGAAAGAGGAGGTACTCTTTACGCAGGTAATGCTTCTCCACATCAAAAAGAGCATTAAAACGTTGATGTGTCTCAACAAATAGAGCTTTTAAATCGTCATCTTTTTTTGCGTGTTCGACCTTTGTGTAAACGTCTTCTAAGGATTTTATCTCATGCAACAATGCACGGTTTTCTTGCTGAAACGTATGTATCGGATGTCCGGGAGGAGCAGTTTTTGCCTCTGAATGATCGAGAATCCCATCAAGAGCGGCTGAATGGAGATCGCACAATTTCAAAACTTCCTCCTGGGGCAATCCTTCCGAAATCAGTTCCTGTTCGACTTCTACGACATCATTGTAGGGCACTGTCCCAAGCAGTCGTTTCAACTGTTTCTTGACTGCGTCAGGAGCAGTTCCATCGTGAAGCTGCAGGATCATATGTTTGAGCAGATCTTTTCTCTTTTTAACATTGTCTAACAATTCACTCATCTCTGACCTCCTCTTGAATATTGATCATAACATATTTTACATCAACTGCGATTTAATTCCTTGATCTAAGTCAATTTTATCAGGAGTTTATCAAAAAAAATAAGTTGAAAATATGCTTTCAATTGTATAGATTGCTGGAATATAAGTGTAAAAACGATTTCCTTAATATAAACACATATTTATTTTAATTAAAAAGGAGAGAAGAAATTGCCTAGTCTCCTGAACAAGCGTGGGAAAGTCCACACAATCACTTTAAAAGATCCTCTGACTAGTGACTAGAAAATAAATATAAACAATTATAGGAGGGATTAAATGAATTGGATCAAAATTATTATTACAGGCGTTGTGGGAGGTGTTGTCATTTGGGTGTACAACTTCCTCATGCACGGCCTCATCATGGGAAAAACCTACGAGAAATATGAGGTTTTCCGTATGGATGGTAGTCCTGTATATTTCGTTCTCGTAATGGTTTTAATCGCTTTTTTCGGGGCACTCCTTTTTGCCAAAACAAGAAGCTCTTGGGCAGACGGTATAAAAGGCGGTATTATCTTCGGATTATTTATTGGCCTGTTTCTCTTTTTCTATCAGTTTATGAATGTGCTTGTCATTGAAGGATTCCCCTATCATCTCAGCTGGTGCTGGGGAGGGATTGTTCTCATTGGCTGGGTCGTTTTTGGTGCAGTGGCTGGTTTGCTGATAAAAAAAGAATAAAAAGTCTAGTTTTAACGTCTGTAGGGCTAGGCCTGCAAGTAA
>CAZLLG010000105.1:0-11222 GCA_964560275.1 uncultured Eubacteriales bacterium
CCTGTTATTGCATCACCAACAGCCGGTCCATTGGATATCTTAAAAGAAAAAAAACTAGGTGTTTGTTTGGAATTGAATCCTCAACTTTGGGCAAATAATTTAAAATATTATTTTGAAATGGAGAATCATAAGGATTTAAGAAAAAATTATATTTTATCGAACTATAGTTGGGATAAAATTGCAGAAAAATATTTAGATATTATATTCACGGGAAAAACGGGTAAACAGGAATAAAGGAGAAAATGAATTCGAGATAAAATTGAAATTAATAAGCTAACATTGGAGGAACAATGGCCATTTTTTTAGACACAGGTAATACTGAGGACATCCAAAAGTATATGAATATGGGGATTTTAAGAGGGGTAACGACCAACCCCACTATTCTTTTAAAATCTGGAATGAAAGGAGGAAAGGAGGCCTTAAAGAATGTCTCCATTAAAATTGCCAAGCTGATCAATCCCTATCCTCTATCAGTAGAAGTTACGACAAATGAGCGGCAAAATATGCTTGATCAGGCAAGAGAATTTTCCCAATGGGCAGAAAACATTAATGTTAAAATAACGATCCATGGCCCAAAGGGTGAACTGGACAACTTAGAAGTGGTGCACTTACTCGAGACCAAAGACGATATTCGTGTCAACGTTACAGCTATGATGAGTGCTCAGCAGTGCTTTATAGCAGCTCTAGCTGGAGCCACATATGTTTCTATGTTCGGTGGAAGAGTGAATAATATGGGCTATAATACTTGTTTAGAAATAAAAAAGCTTCGCAAGGTTATAGACGATTTTGGCCTTAAGGCAAAAATTATTATTGGCTCCACACGGGAAGTATTAAACACTATTGAGTGGCTTGAGGCAGGTGCTCACATCGTCACTGTTGTGCCTGAATTCATTAAAGGCATGATCATTCATCCTTACAGTAAAGAGACTGTGCAGATGTTTCTTGATGATGCAAAAAAAGCTGAGGAGATGCTCAAGTCCTGAGATGTATTTGATAACCTTTGTTCCTGAGTAAAAATTATTAGGTTTTAGAAATGCTTTTTAAAAATTTTTATGTCCGCTGGACTTTCTTGTTTCTCTCAATAGCGTTTCTTTTTATATTCTACCGCTTTTATTTAAGGTATGTTCCTCTTGTAACACCATTTCAAATGGCACTTATTCCAATATTAGCAATTGTTTTTGTCGTGACGCTCATAAATTTAAAATGGGGGATTCTATTTTTTATCTTTACCTTTCCTCTGATCAATAATCTCCCCTATTTTTTTGGTATCTACGGCCATACTATCCCACATGCTCCTACAGCTCTTGTTTTATTCTTGGCCTTTTTTGCAGGATGGTTGGTTCGTTCTACTTTTTCCAAATCGAAGATTTCTTTTGAACATCCAATCTTTAAGCCTCTTGTCATATTATCCCTGCTAATTTTCGTATCCGGAATTATTACTTCTCTGAGATATGCTAACTTTTATCCCTTTCTCAGCGATCAGGTTTACGAGCTCATCACCAACGTGAATGGAGTGACCGCTGGGGGAGCCATAATGAGTTCAATATTTTCTTCCCTGAATTACTTAACAGGGTTTGCCTTCTTTTTTATTCTTTGGAACACGATAAACACGGATAACACGGTTAAGGAAAAGGAATTTATAAAAAGGATATTCGTCGTATTGCTCATAAGCACCGCTATTGGTGTTGCATTTGGTTTTTTTCAACATTTCCAAAATATCCAACTGGCAAATAATCCGATCAGCTTCGAACAAGGATTTATAAACGGGACATTTAAAGATGCGATGTCATTTGGAGGATATTTAGCTGTTTTAATACCTGTGATGTTGGCGATGACTATGTTCTTTAAGGGTGCACTGAGAGTTTTTTCCTTAGTCATATTTTTATCTGCAGTTTTTATCCTTCCCAATACCGGTTCAAGAAGTTCTATGGTCGCCTTATTTTTCTCTTTTCTTTTTTTTCTGGGATTTTATTTGATAAACCTAAAAAAACAAGACTCGTTCTCTTATAAAAAAGGTGTGCGTCTTGCGGTTGTTGTCTTCCTCATTGCGGTTGTGCTTATTTTCGTCCTCTTATCTTCCAAAGATTCTGTCGTCTATAAAAGGTTCGATGAGCTGCGGATAGCATATAAAGAAGGCGGCGTGGAGAAAGCATTGGCTGAACGAAGTGCAAGCCAATGGAAACTCGCCGCGAAAATGATGCGGGACTATCCGTTTGCGGGAGTAGGAATTGGAGCATTTATCCTTGAGCTCCCCAACTATGCAGAAACAGCTAAGATCTCTTTAAGAACTACGGATTCTGCAGAAAATTATTTTCTTCAAGTTGGATCAGAGTTGGGATTCATGGGTCTGTTTTTCGCGTTGTGGATTTTTTTGTTGATTTTCAAACAGATAAAAAAAAGAGCCACGGCATATAGTTCTCAGGACAAGTGGAGGTTTGTCCAGCAAGGCATTTCTTGTGGAATAATTTCACTATTTTTGATTTTTTTTGTTCATACTTTTATCGGAAGTTACGAACTTAAATATACGTTTTGGTTGTTGGTTGGACTGCTTTTTGCAATGAGCAAAGGAGAAACCAAAACGAATAGTAATATTTATTTTAGTCAAAAATTTAAAATTGTCAGTTTGGCCTTGATTCTGATTTTCAGCGGGCTGCAATTATGGAATTCGACACGCTCCTTATCCTTGAAAAACCGGACAAAACAGTATGGGTTTACACAAATTTTTGGTCTCTATCCCTTAGAGAAAACCGAGGATGGACGGGAATTCAGATGGACACGCTGGTACGGCGGAATGACCATTCATATAGAAAGTCCTGTGATAAGGATTCCCATTCATGCCTCTCATCCGAATATCGAAAAAAATCCAGTCAAGGTTAAAATCTATTTGATAAAAAATTTCTTTAAAGAGAAGAGACTGTTGGAGGAGGTTGTTCTCTTCGAAAACTCATGGAAAACCTATGAATATTTTATTCCAGAGGACGTCAATCAACAGGCCATTTTGCTTTTTAAAGTGAGCAGAACATGGAATCCTCTAAAAACTTATGGAACATCCGATCCAAGGAATTTAGGAATCGCCGTGGGGGAGATAAGTTTTAAAAAACAAAATCAATAATCCTTTAACACAAAAAAGAAAAACCTGCTCCCAAACAAAGCCACACTCCCAAAAGGCCTTGTGTTGGGAGTATTTTTTTTACATAAAAATATCAGGCCAGGTATCTGTCGCTCCTTGAAAGGTCAGGCGTACGGCCTCTCCTCCCTTTACAGGTTTGATATAAATTTCGTAGTCACTCAGATTGCGATCAGCCAGAGGACTTGCGGCAAAAACAATATATTTCCCATCATTAGACCACTTCGGAAAATAGCAGTGAGGACGTCCGGAAATGGAATCCTCAAATACAGTTTTGTGATTCCCATCTGAGGAACCGATATGTATATCGTGGTGACCGCCGTAAACCCAGACAAGATTCAGGCCATCGGGACTGAATTCCGGCATACAACCATGGGAGAAGTGAGAATGACCAATTCCATCCAGCTGTACGATATGGACACTCCATGGATTTGGATGTGTTGAACTGAAAGAGAGCCATCGGCCGTCGGGAGAAATAGTGGGAAACCTCAGCTCTTTGTCCTTGAATTCAGGGAGTTTCGCAGGAATGATTTCTTCAGATTTCTGTTTTTCCATATCATGAAGCATTATGGAATCCCCTGATTCTTTTTGAATAACATAAACTATCTTTGAACTGTTTTGGGTGATATCAAATGAAAAACCATTGGCTACGACCAGTTGGGCATCAGATCCATCCGGACGCATCCTATAAATATTTTCATTCCGCTGATAGTAAATCCATTGTCCATCCTTAGACCATACAGGATGTTCATTTCTTTCTCGGTCATTTGTAAGACGCACTTTATTTGTGCCATCTGCTTTCATTTTATAAATTCCCCAGGTGCCGTGTCTTGAGGTTGACCAGACAATGGTTCCAGGAATCTTTCCTCTAATTGAAACCAGGGCTTTCATTTCCCTAAGCGTAGGAGTCGTCTGAAAACTGCCTTGAAGACAGAGAGGACAAAACAACAGGATTACCAACCTGACTGTATATTTATTTATGATATTTTTTCCCTCCCCTCTTGTTGGCTTCGAAAAACAGCTCTATAGAGCCAGGATGTTCCCAGAAAACATAAATTGATTACAAGAAGAAGTTCAAGAATTTCAGAATGTAAAGGGAATTCGGGATATTTTAAATAAAGCCACCCAAACATATCTCGGAATATGGAAGCCCAAATAAGCCCTACTATCATACCCGGGAGCAGGATAATGCCAAGACTCAATAGTTTTTTTCGTGCAAACGCAGAGATAAAAAAGACAAATATTATCGTTCCCACACTAAACCACAAAGGTTTCCTCAGGGGATTGTCTGTTTCCAGGCTTCTGAAAACTTTTAATATATTGTAGAGGTTTACACATAAACCTATTGCCGCTGCAGCAGTTATCATCCAGAGTGTTGCTATAAAAAATCTGAGATTTCCCTTGATTTGATTGTGGGTCTGGAAAAAAGAATCCCATGGAAAACTTCTATTGAATTCTTTTTCATGGACAACAAAGAGAAGTGTTCCTAAAAATCCGAACAGCAACATTCCAAGGCTGAATAGAATCGGTGACTGAAAAGCCCAAGTGAGCCCCTGGAATCCGTTAAGCAACCCTTGAAAAATAACATTGATTCCTGCACCGAATAAAAAACCATAGACAGCAGGGGCCAAATATTTAAAGAACCAAGCATAAAATAGTACCTCAATGGCAAAAATGACCAGGATAAAAACCGTTACGATTAAAAGCGTCGTCCAGGGGGGAGATTCTATTTGTCTTGCTTTATAAAGAACTGCTCCCCAGCATATTAAAAGATTGACGAGAAAAAATATTATTCTCAACTTGAGAGGAGAAATCAGAGGTGAATTTTTATTAATTACAGTGCTCATTTTAAGACAATGACTTAAATGACCTATAGACATGATAATTAATTTCCTCAAAGAAATAAACTGCCTGCAACAACAAAAAAATACGTAAGATTGACTTAAAAAAGATGTTTTGGTACCTCTATGTCACACCCAAGGTGATAAAAAAGACGAGAAATGAAGAGACTGGAAAACTTCTATAAAAGATTCATTTTAGGAGCTCCTTGTATAATTATACGTCTGAGGACTATACATAAAAGAGAAGGACTATACGGACTGATTAAAAATATTATAGGACGGTTTTACCGCAAGATACTCTCTGTTTTGGATCCACGCAGTATAACCAGGCTTCAATTCAAAGATTGGCAAAAAAATATCGAAAAAAGATATCTCAATAAACGATATATAGAAGAGCTAAGTTCTTATGTTGGTAAAAGTGTTAAATTCTCAATAATTTTACCAGTTTGGAACAAACAACAAACCGCTCTACAAAAAACCTTATTTTCTGTAGTCAATCAATATTATAAAAACTGGGAGTTGTGCATATCAAATGGCTCTAAAAAAAATGTCGAGAATACACGAGAATTTTTAACAAAGTTTCAAAAGAAAAATCCAAACAAAGTTAAACTGAACTTCCTCAAGAATCTTTCAGAAAATAATGTCATTGAAATCTCAAACAGTGCTCTGTCCATGGCAGAAGGAGACTTCTGTATTTTTTTGGATTGTGATGATGAGCTATCTCCGAATTGCCTGCTTGAACTTGCCCTGGTTGTCAAACAAAAACCAGAAGTTGATTTCATTTATAGTGATTTTGATGCAATAGACTTAAGAGGATATAGGTCTGATCCGTCTTTTTGGCCGGATTGGTCCCCCCATACAATTCTTTCTCAAATGTACGCAGCTCATGTCACTTGTTATCGGACTGAGCTTTTAAACAATCTTTCCGGGATTAGGAACGGGACATGGGGGGCTCAGGATTGGGATTTGGTCTTAAGGCTAAGTGAGCAAACAGATAAAATTGTTCATATTCCGAAGATTCTCTATCATGCAAGGATTTATAAAAAGACAGCAGCACGAAAATATAGTGGCGCAAAAGATTGGACGTATAAAGCACAGAAGGAAATTTTATCAGATTGGATTAAAAGAAATAATCAAAATGCCAAAGTGCTGGAGGGGGCTTTCCAAGGCTTCTGGAGAATTAAATATGACATTAGAAACTCTCCAAAAGTTTCAATAATAATTCCTTTTCGTGATCGGGCCAGCTATTTGGAAAAATGCCTGAAGAGTATCCTAGAAAAGACAACATATGATAACTATGAGATTGTCCTTATAAACAATCGGTCTATAAAAAAGAACACCTTTGCATACCTGAAAACCCTGTCAAAATTAAAACAGATCAAGGTCCTGGATTACGACCACGCCTTCCATTTCGGGACATTAAACAATTGGGCTGTCGATTTGGTTGATGGTGAATATATTTTATTCTTAAATAACGATGTGGAGGTCATAAATCGGGGTTGGTTAAAAGCAATGCTTGAGTATGCACAGTTACCGGAAGTCGGTGAAGTAGGGGCAAAACTTTTTTATCCGGATGGGACAATCCAGCATGCTGGAATTGGCGTTGGGTTAGGAGGCGCTGCGGCCCATCCGCACCGAAAACTCGATGACGATGGATACGGTTTTTTGGGTTGGCTGGCAAATCCCCGTAATGTATTCGCTGTAACGGCAGCCTGTATGATGATTAAACGTACCGTGTTCTTAGAAATGGGGGGATTTGATCCACAGTTTGATCCGGCATATCAAGATGTTGATTTTGGCATAAGGCTTTATGAAAAGGGTTATTGGAATATTTATACTCCATATGCCAAGCTCTGGCATTACGAATCAGTGACACGTTTTGCCATGGACTATGCTGAGACGCTCACAAAAGATGAAGAAAACGCCGTAAAGCTGCGGAAAAAATGGCCTCAATTTGTGGGTGTTGAATTCGGGGCAGATCCTTTTTATAACCCAAACTTGTCATATGACCATGAGGATTTACGTTTCAAGACATTTTGGTATCCGGAAGATTGGGGCAAACGAGCGGGATTAATTTTTGATTTTAAAAAGAAAACGCGCTCTGCACAGTCTTGAATAAAGAAGAGCTGAATTCCTCATTTATAGACATAAAATGCTTTTTTTGCTACTATTTTGTCTGGTTTCTTGAGATTGTTCAGGATTAAATTAATATGAAGCTTATTGTACAGATCCCTTGTTTTAATGAGGCAAATTATTTACCGTTGACCTTAAGAGATATCCCTAAGGAAATAGAAGGAATAGACACGGTTGAGATTCTCATTATAGATGATGGCAGTTCTGATGGCACATCAGATGTCGCAGAAAAAAATGGAGTTCACCATATTGTGCGTTTCAAGCAACACCGAGGACTAGCGGCTGCCTTTTCGGCAGGCCTTGAAGCGTGTTTGTTAAACGGCGCAGACATCATTGTAAATACAGATGCAGACAATCAGTACAATGGAGCCGATATTCCCAAACTCATAAGCCCTATTTTAAAGGGAGATGCTGATATTGTCATCGGTGACCGACAGACTCAAAACATACCTCATTTTTCATGGATAAAGAAGAAATTACAGAAGTGGGGGAGTTCTCTCGTTAGGGTTTTATCAAAGACGAATATTCCAGATGCCCCGAGTGGATTTCGCGCAATAAGCCGGGAAGCTGCGTTTAAACTCAATATTCTCACAGATTTTTCGTACACTCTGGAAACACTTATTCAAGCCGGAACTATAGGCCTTGCCGTAAAAAGTGTTCCCATAAGAATTAATGAAAAGACAAGAGATTCCCGGCTGTTCACCAATATGTTCTCTTTTCTAAAACATTCAGGTTCGACAATTCTTAGAGCGTATACCATGCATAAACCCTTAAAAATATTTTTAATTTTTTCTGTGATATTTTTTATTCCTGGATTCATTTTAGGTGCCAGATTTTTGTATTTTTTCTTCACTGGACATACAGGGGGTCATATTCAATCCCTGATCTTGAGTGCCATTTTGCTGATTGCGAGTTTTCTGTTGGCCGTTGTTGCCATATTATCCGATCTGATTGCTTCAAATCGAAAACTCATCGAAGAGACTTTGTGGCGAATCAGAAGATTAGATAGTAAGCAAACTGACAATAATGCCAATTGATTAATGATGAATAGAGGTTTTTATGACAGAAGTTATGATTTTAGGAGCCGGGCTGTCAGGATTAAGTGCGGCTTATCATTTAAAAGGAAATTATGAACTGTTCGATAAAGAAGACAGGGTTGGAGGTTTGTGCCGCTCGATAACACTAGGCGATTTTGTTTTTGATTACGGCCCGCATATTCTTTTTCCAAAGGATGAATACACGTCCAAACTTGTCAGAAAGCTTTTAAACGAAAATTTTTTTCATCAACAAAGAGAAGCTTGGATTTTTCACAAACTTTATGATGTTTATACACGTTTTCCATTCCAATCACACCTTTACGGTTTACCTGTCTCGGTCGTAAAAGAGTGTATTTTGGGCCTATATAAAGCACTTAAGAATTTGAACAAAAAGCCCAAGGATTATGAAGAGTGGATTCTTTGGAATTTCGGAGAAGGGATCGCCAAGTATCTGATGATTCCCTATGCGAAGAAAATATGGACTGTAAATCCGAACAAGATGAACTTCGATTGGGTCTGGAACAGAGTCCCTCGACTTTCTTTGGAAGAATTATTAGAGGGAGCCCTTCATGACAATCCTAAATCGTACGGATTCAATACCGAGTTCACCTATCCGATTCACGGCGGTATAGAAACCCTTGCGCATGCTTTTTTATCTGAGGTTAAAAATGTAAACCTGGAGATGGAAGCTTTTAAAGTTTATTTGAGAAAAAAATGTGTGGAATTCAGCAATAACAAGAAAGTCTTTTTTGAAAAACTTATTTCCACTCTACCCCTTCCTGAAATAATCAAATATATCGATGATGTGCCAAATGACGTGAAAAAAGCGTCTCAGGACCTCGAAAACAATTCTGTCTACTGTGTAAATCTGGGAATAGAGCGGGAAAAAATAAGTCCCTATCACTATGTCTATTTCTATGAACCTGATTTTTTGTTTCATAGAATCAGCTATCCGATGAATCTCTCAAAACACACAGTGCCCGGAGGATGTAGTTCCATAACTACGGAAACCTCCTATTCCAAATACAAGAAGATCAGCAGGGAAAACATTATTGACAGAGTTGTTGAAGATTTGACGCGGGCTAAAATTCTGTTCCCAGACGATAAAATTGTCGTTTCAGATGCGGCAGATCTTAAATATGCCTATGTCATCTATGACAAAAACCACAGAAGAAATGTAACAAAAATACACGAATTTTTGCGCAAAAACAGCATTTTTCCCTGCGGCCGATTTGGCGAATGGGAATATTTAAATATGGATCACAGCATCACCAGCGGGAAAAGAACTGCCGAAGAAATCAACACCAGTTTTAGTGAAGGACATCTTTAAATTGAAACCCATTTCTATTTTAGGGGCTGGGCCAACCGGTTTAAGCACCGGCTATTATTTAGGAAAGAATTATTCAATTTTTGAGAAGAACGAAGAAGTTGGTGGTGGCTGCCGAACGGAAAAAATCGATGGATTTAGTTTTGATTATGGGGGGCATATATTTTATCCCAAAAAAAAAGAGACGCAGGCCCTCATAGATAACCTTCTCAAAGAAAACTTGAACTGTATGGCAAGAGAAGCCTGGGTGTATTTAAAGAACATCTATACACGATATCCGTTTCAAGCCAATCTCTATGGCCATTCCATTCCAGTTGTTAAAGAATGTCTCTTGGGATTGATGGAGGCAAAACAAAAATTCGGAGAGAAACCAAACGATTTCACAAATTTTGAGGATTTTATATATAAAGTTTTTGGAAAAGGAATTGCGAAACACTTTATGATCCCATTTAATCTAAAACAATGGGCGGCGCCTTTAAACCAAATGACATTAGAATGGATGGGGAAATTCATTCCTTTACCCACATTAGAAGAGGTGTTGGATGGAAGCCTCAAGATGTCGCCCAAATGTATGGGAATCAATGCAAATTTCATATATCCTCAAAAAGGAGGTATTCAAGCTGTATTCGATTCTTTTTTGCCCTTTCTTCAGGATCTTCACACAAATTCTGAAGTCACTTCCGTGTCCTACAAAAATAAATCGATTGAAATAAATGGACAGAAAAAAAAATTCTATGAAAAACTTGTCTCCACTCTCCCTTTACCAGAGTTAATACGGATCACCAATCCGATTCCTCAAGAAATAAAACTGGCCGCCGAAAAATTAAAATGGACATCGCTTTATGTCGTCAATATAGGAATCGATCGGCCAACAATATCAGATAAACATCGTGTCTATTACCCCGAAGACAAATATATATTTCACAAACTTGGTTACTATCAGAATCAGTCTTCCTCTATGGTTCCAAGCGGTAAAAGTGCGGTGAGCGCAGAAATCACCTTTTCTAAAGATCGGCGTATCAGCAAAGACACTTTAATTGAAAGAACCATAAAGGATTTAGAAAAAGCCAAAATACTTTATCCGGATGATAAAATTGTATTGACTCATATTTTAACGATTCCCTATGCGTATGCATTTTATGACCACCAGAGAAAAAAAACCGTCTCGTTCATTCAACAATTTTTGGAAAAGGAAAATATTTATTTGTGTGGAAGATATGCTCAATGGGAATATCAAAATATGGAGCAGAACATTCTCGCTGGTAAAGCCATGGCAAAAAAATTGAAATTTAAGATTGAAAAATAAAGAATGGAAAATAAGATTCTGATCTCTATAATAATTCCTGCCTATAATGCAAAATCGACAATAATAAAAACACTATTTTTTCTGCATGAGCAGGATTATAACGACGAAATTGAAATCATTGTGGTCAATAGTTCTCAGGATAATACTAAAGAAATTATCCAGAGCAAATACCCAAATGTAAAGGTTATTCAGCTCAAAAAAAGGGCCTTTACGGGAGATGCAAAAAATGTTGCCCTGAAAAAAGCCAGAGGAAATATTTTTGCATTTATAGACTCGGATTGTGTGGCTGAAAAAAATTGGCTTTCTACAATAAAGAAACTGTATGAACAAGGATATAAACTTGTCGGGGGCTCGATCGGGAATCTTAATCCTGGAAATATTGTTAGCAAAGCAGAGTATTTTCTAGAATTGATTCAGCTTTCCCCTGGCAGTCGAGCGCGGTATGTTTCAC
>CAZLLG010000106.1:0-11156 GCA_964560275.1 uncultured Eubacteriales bacterium
AACATTTTTTTTGACCTCAATGACGTCGGGATCATACCCACCTTTGACATGAATCCGGACTTCTTGAATTCCTTCATCTTGGATTCCCACAGCTTTGCTCTTTCTTTTTGAGAAGAAAAAATACCAATTCACCAAAACAATAAGAAGGATTCCGAAAACTGTTGCCAAAAGCTTGGCCGTCATTCTGATCCTCCCAATGTCTTGAGTTTTATCTGCCCTAACCTGAGGGAATTGGAGACCACAGTCACCGAGCTGAACGCCATGGCCGCTGAGGCAAAAATCGGATTGAGCAGAATTCCGAAGAATGGGAAAAGCACACCGACCGCAATCGGTATGCCGGCGGTGTTGTAAAAAAACGCCCAAAAAAGATTCTGTTTGATCACTCTGATTGTGCGTTTGCTCAGCTCTATGGCCGCAACAACTCCGTTTAAATCTCCTTTGATGAGAGTGATGTCTGAAGCTTCCATGGCGACATCTGTTCCTGATCCGATGGCAATCCCGATATCAGCCTGAGCTAGAGCCGGGGCATCGTTTATCCCATCCCCCACCATCGCCACTTTTTTGCCTTCGGACTGCAGCTTTTTGATTGTTGATACTTTATCCTCGGGAAGAACCTCGGGAATGACGTTTTCGATTCCAGCTTTATGGGCTATCGCTTGAGCTGTTTTTTTATTATCTCCCGTCAGCATAATCACGGTCAATCCCAAGCTCTCGAGTTTCCTTACAGCAGAGATTGAATTATCCTTTAAGGTATCGGCTACAGCCACAAGACCCGCAGTCTGTCCATCCAGAGCAATATAGATGGGTGTTTTCCCTTCTGCTGCGAATGATTCCGCCTTCTCTTCCAGTTCTCGAACCTGTATTTTCCGGTCATCCATCAGTTTTTTGTTTCCAATGAGAACAGCTCTTCCTTCCACATAGGCTTCCAGCCCATGACCCTCTATCGCCCTGAACTCCTTTGGGCTCGTCAGTTCCAGTTCTCTTTCCAAAGCACTTTTAATGATCGCTTCCCCAAGAGGATGTTCGGAAGATTTCTCCGCACTGGCCGCGAATTTGAGGATCTTGTCATCAGAGAAAGAGCCGGAGGCGACAACATCGGTGACCTCAGGCTCCCCCTTGGTCAATGTCCCGGTTTTATCGAAGACGATCGTATCCAGCTTGTGGGCTGTTTCCAAACTTTCACCGCCCTTGATCAGGATTCCGTTTTCAGCCCCCTTTCCTGTGCCAACCATAACAGCTGTAGGCGTGGCCAATCCCAAAGCACAGGGGCAGGCGATGATCATCACAGCGACAAAATTCAGGAGAGCGAATGTCAGGGCCGGATCCGGTCCGAAATTAAACCAGACAATAAACGTGGCGATGGCGATCGATAAAACGATCGGCACAAAATACCCGGAAATCACATCCGCCAATCTCTGGATAGGGGCTTTTGAACCCTGGGCTTCCTGAACAAGTTTGATGATCTGTGCCAGCGCTGTTTCCTTCCCAACCTTTGTGGCAGCAAAGGAAAAACTGCCAGTTTTGTTGATTGTCGCACCAATAACCTCATCCCCTTTTTCCTTTGTAACTGGAAAACTTTCCCCTGTGATCATGGACTCGTCTACAGCTGATTTTCCTTCAAGAACTATCCCATCAACCGGAATTTTTTCGCCTGGCCGGACAAGAATCTCATCACCCTTCATAACGTCTTCAACCGGGATATCCCTTTCTTTCCCATCCCGCCGAACGCGGGCCGTTTTTGGCTGGAGGCCGACCAGCTTCTTTATGGCCTCAGAGGTCTGCCCTTTGGCTTTGGCCTCAAGCAGCCGTCCCAAAAGGATCAAAACGATGATCATGGCAGACGTGTCGAAGTAGACTTCGGGTTTAATTCCTCCGGACTCAAAAAATGATGGAAAAAGAGTGGCGGTGACACTGTAGAAGTAGGCAGCCGATGTTCCCACAGCGATAAGCGTGTCCATATTGGCGTTCCTGTGCCGGAAAGCCCCCCAGGCACCTCTATAAAACTGCCAGCCGATCCAAAACTGAACAGGAGTGGCCAGAGCCCAGAGCACAAAGAAATTATTGAGAAAACCGGGAATCCAGGGAAACCAGTGCGGCATGCTGCCAAAAAAGATAAACACTCCAAGAATCAATCCCAATAGGAATTTCGTCCGGAGATTGTGAAATTCTTTTTCTCGAAGAATTGCTTCGACATCCTCATGTTTCTCTTCCTGAGGGACGCGTATGACTGTGTATCCGGTGCTCTCTATAGTCTTGGAAATATCATCAAGACCTATTTCGGTTGGAATGTATTCTACCAGAACTTTTTCAGTAGCGAGATTAACAGCAGCCTTGATGATCCCATTTTTTTGGAGAAGTTCTTTTTCGATGGCAGTGACACAGGACGCACATTTCAAGCCTTGGATAGGAAGCTCTATGGTCATAGTTCCTACCAAATACCCACTCTGTTTGACGGTCTTGACAAGGTCCTTTACATCAACCTTCTGGGGTTCGAAGAAAACAGTTGCCTTAGAGGTGGCATAGTTGACATTGGCCTTATCAACACCCGGGAGCTCTGCAAGGCCGCTCTGGACAGTCGATGCACAGCTGGCACAGGTCATGCCGACGATGGGGATATCGATATTTTTTGTGTTTTTGTGATCAGCAGGATCAATAGCCATAATTTATTTCCTCTTATACATCACATGTTTTCGATGACTTTTTTCAGCTTTGCCTTCACTTGAAGAGCTGTCACTTCAAGATTGGGATTGTGAATAGCTTGCATCGAAGCAATAGGGTCGACTGCAGCCACTTCAATTTCATCTTCTGCTATTTCCTGGACAATGACATTGCAGGGGAGCATGATTCCGATCTTGTCTTCAGTTTGAAGAGCTTTGTAAGCAAATGATGGATTACAGGCACCGAGGATTGTGTACTTTCTAAAATCCACATCTAGTTTTTTCTTCAGCGTTTCTTTGACATCGATTTCTGTCAATACGCCAAATCCCTCTGCCTTAAGGGCTTCAAAGGCTCTTTGATAGACCTCCTCGAAAGATCCCTCAATTGTTTTATTGAAATAGTATTTCATGCCTTCTCCTTCAGGTTTATTTAAACTTTTTTAAAACTTCTATAACTTCATCGACTTTTTTTTTGCGATCCTCCTGATCTCCAGTAGAAAAAGACTGCTTGACACATCCTTTGAGATGCCGTTCAAGAATATTCTCTCCGACAGATTTAATGGCACCCTGTATTGAGCTGATTTGGGTGAGAATATCGATACAATATCTTTCATCCTCAATCATCTTCTGAACACCTCTAACTTGGCCAGCGATTCTATTAAGTCGAACAATTTCTTCTTCATGTGTTGTTACCTGCTTATTCATCAATGGCTCCTTTTCTAAAATACAAATTTTATTCCTGCTCTCAAACTGAATCCACTAAGACTTATGTTAAATGGAGACGATTCCCCCATCATCTGATCTGGATCATCATGCATTTCATGAAAGTGGTACTCATCTTCATTATGATGGAAATGCCAGTTTCCTTCTTCATGACCATTCTCTTCCATTCCTTCTCTAAAACCGGGATGCAGTTCGCTTTTAAAACCTTCCAGATTTACAAAACGATACAAGCCATGGACCGCGGCTGTAATCCGGTTAGTAATTTTATATTCGGCACCTAGTCCCGCATGCGGTCCAAAGGCATTCTTCTTTTGTCTGGAGATATCGTTGAAGGATGCCCAATAAAAACCAGCGCCACCGCTCATAAATATATCGATCCGTGAGCTTGCCGGAAGCACATAATAAAGACTCGCAGTCAAGGGAATGGCTGAAAAATCATGCTTATGCCCTAAAAAACCACCAATCATCCCGTGCATTGAATTATGCATCATTCCACCGTTTCTTCCTCTCGACATAAAATTAAAATTCCCTTCCATATGGTCATTGTCTGTATCACTCAAATACCCAAGGCCCAATCCAAAACGAGTTTTTGGCGAAATAGTGAATTGAATCTCTGCATGCACGTCAACAAGTGCAGATCGGCTTTCAGAGTACCCGTATCCTCCGCCTAAGAAAAAATTCCACCGGCTACTAGATTTCATATCTTCTGAACTTTCATCTGCATATATCAATCCCGCTCCCAAAAAAAATAAGACAATCAGAAATGAACGGCACCATAAACTAGTTTTTAAATTAATCATCAATTTATTCCTATTATTTGCTTAATCACTCCACAACTGAGCATGGATGCTCCATAGTAAGGATTTGCTATATCCCCCTTTTTCTGCAGCCAGTGAGATTCGACCATTGGGCAGTAAACTTTAATCAATCCGTCAGAAAGCTCCAGCTCTACCATATATTCAGAAAGGGGTTTGAACGCTTCACGAATGGACAAGAGATCTTTAGCCGCTGATGCAGCTTTTGATAATTCTTTTAATTCTCCATCACTTTCTTCAGCCAGGGACTTAATCGCACTCTTTGCCTGCTTGAAGTTATCCGAAGCAAGTGCTTCTTGGGCAAGAATATAGTGCTTGAAAATTATTCCGTTCTCAGTGGCTACATCCCAACTGGCGTACAATCCTAAGCTGATGCCGAGTATAAGTAAAATAAACAGTGTCTTTTTCATAATGACCTCCTCAATTATCTTTTTTAGATTACCATACCCCCCTATGGTATGTCAAGCTTTATTCTTTACAGTTGTTTGACACTTTTCCCCTAGTAGACTATATTTTAAATGTCGATGAAAATTCTTCTCATTTACCCAAAATATCCGGACACATTTTGGAGCTTTAAACACGCACTAAGATTTATCTCAAAAAAAGCCTCCTTTCCTCCGTTAGGACTTCTGACCGTGGCATCCATGCTGCCCGAAAACTGGAAGACTAAACTTATCGACATGAATGTGTCTCCCCTAGCCGATGAAGATATTCTCTGGGCGGACTATGTCTTTATCAGCGCCATGGCTGTGCAGGACGAATCTGCCAAGGACGTTATCAAAAGATGCGGGAGATTGAGGATCCCTGTTGTTGCCGGAGGCCCACTTTTCACGATGGAATATGATGAATTCGAGGGTGTTGACCATTTTGTTCTCGATGAAGCCGAAAACACTCTCTCGGTTTTTCTGAAAGATTTGGAAAACGGACATCTGCAACATCTCTACACCTCAGCCGATTGGCCGGACATAAAAAAAACCCCTCTTCCCCAATGGAATCTCATCAATATGAAGAAATATGCTTCGATGAGTATCCAATACTCAAGGGGCTGCCCTTATAATTGTGAGTTCTGCGATATCATCCTGCTCAACGGCCATAAACCAAGAACCAAAAGCACAAGTCAGATCCTCAAAGAATTGAACCTGCTCTACACACAGGGTTGGAGGGGAGCCGTATTTTTTGTTGACGATAATTTCATAGGAAATAAGAAAAAACTCAAGGAGAAGCTTCTCCCGGCTTTGATAGAGTGGATGACGAAGAAAAAATACCCCTTTCATTTTTTTACCGAAGCATCCATTAATTTGACCGACGATAAAGAATTGATGCGTTTAATGGCCAAGGCGGGATTTAACAAGGTCTTCATCGGCATCGAAACTCCCAATGAAGATAGCTTAGCGGAATGCAATAAATATCTGAACAAGAATAGAGACTTGGTGGCCAGTGTCAAAAATATCCAACAAAACGGACTTCAGGTGCAGGGTGGATTCATCGTCGGATTTGATAGTGATCCTCTCTCGATTTTCGAAAAGCAGATCAGCTTCATACAGAAGAGCGGTATTGTCACAGCCATGGTGGGGCTCTTGAACGCACCCAAAGGCACAAGACTCTACCAACGCTTAAAAAACGAGAACAGACTGCTCAAGTCTATCTCAGGGAATAACACGGACTTTTCACTCAATTTTATCCCTAAGATGAAACCAGAAATCCTTCTAAACGGCTATAAAAAAATCTTAAATACAATTTATTCCCCAAAAAATTACTATAAGCGTGTGATGACGTTTTTAAAAACGTACAACCCTGAACCGGTCAAGAAAAAAATCAATTTTAAATTGTCTCATTTCAATGCATTCTTCAAATCCATATGGTTTCTGGGGATCCAAGGAAAGGAGAGAGTGCAGTACTGGAAACTAATCACTTGGACGATTATAAGGCGCCCCCGCTTTCTTCATATAGCAGTCACTCTCGCAATCTATGGATTTCATTTTCGGAAGATTATAGAAATTTAAGCCGTCAGGGATTGGTGGCCTCAACCCAACTTTCACGGCCTTCCCGGAAGAGAAAAATCACGATAACCAGTCCAGCCACGGCATCGGCCTGCCATAGGCCCAATGTATAATTGAGGCTCAATCCGAGAAGCAGTGCAACAGACAGCAGAGCACAGGCAAAAGTTTCCTTTGCATCGGCGATCAGGGCCAGGCTTTTGATCTTTTTTCCGGTTTTAATCTTTTGGACACTGAGGACCGGCATGACAATAATGGACACGACGGCTAATATTATTCCAGGGAGAGAGGGATCGGGGATTTCTTTAGTGATCAATTTTTTCAGGGATTGATACAGCACATAACTCCCCAGCAGAAAAAAGGTTGAAGCCACAAATTTCATGGCCTTTCTCTCAACTTTTTCCTCTTCCTCTTCAGATATTTTCCCGTGTTTGTGCAGGCGCCAGATGAGGACAATTCCCGAGATTGATTCTACGATGCTGTCGAGCCCGAAACCGATCAGGGCTATGCTGTTTGCTATTTTTCCAAAAACAATAGCGGCAACCGCTTCTATGGCATTGTAGACAACAGTGAAATATTCAAGGAGAAGAGCTTTTTTGTACAACGCCTTTAAATCTTTCTCCATTTTCTTGCTCACCTTATTTATTGAACCACCTTTGCGTTCGCAGGCAGATTCGCACCAGCATCAGCATGACTGGAACTTCAATAAGAACTCCGACAACAGTGGCCAAAGCCGCCCCGGAAGACAGGCCAAAAAGGAGCACAGCTGTAGCAATGGCCACTTCGAAATGATTGCTGGCCCCGATCATCGCAGACGGCGCAGCATCCTCATAACTCAGTTTCCACAGACGCGCCAGACCATATGTCATCCAAAATATCAAGTTTGTTTGTATAAAGAGTGGAACGGCGATCCATAAAATGGTCAGAGGTTTTTCCAGGATGATGTCGCCTTTAAAGGAGAAGAGAAGGACCAGCGTCACCAACAACGCAGAAATTGACACTGGTGTGAGAAGAAACAAAAATTTTTGCTTGAACCAATCCTCGCCTTTTGTCTTGATAATAAGAAGACGTGAAAAATACCCCGCAATTAATGGCAGGGCTACGTATATGCCTATAGACAGAACCAGTGCCTGCCACGGAACCGGAAGCCTCCCCACTCCCAGCAGAAATCCTCCAAGAGGACCATAGAGAAGGAGCATGACAAGGGAATTTACGGCCACCATCACAAGAGTGTGCCCATCATTTCCCTTCGCGAGATAGCTCCAGACCAAAACCATGGCCGTGCAGGGAGCAATGCCAAGAAGAATGCATCCGGCAAGAAAACTTCTCCATAAGGGAATTTGCAGCATCTTTGCCCCCTCATGAAGGACAACCTCTCCTGCCCCACGCACTGTCCCCACCGCCCAGTCAGCTCCTGGGGGAAGCTTAACAAAATCCAGTGCTTCCGCACCAATGAAGGATTTAAAAAGAAATCCAAGGAAGAAAAAAGCGATCGCATACATGGTGAACGGTTTGACAATCCAGTTGGCAAAAAGTGTCAAACTCAGAGGTTTAGGCGATTTTCCGGCACGCAAAACGCGCGCAAAATCGATCTTGACCATGATCGGATACATCATAAAAAAGAGGCAGATGGCAATGGGGATAGAGACGACGGGAGCGTCCTTGACCGTTATGGCAAGGCTATCCAAATATTTTGCAACGCCAGGAGCGATCTTTCCAAGCCCTATACCAAAAGTGATGCAGAGAAGGACCCATAAAGTCAGATACTTCTCGAAAAAACCCAATCCTCTTTTTTCTTTCAAACACACCTCACAGCAGTCAAAATTAATAAAACTTTATCATAGTTTGAACCTTTTAAACACTCAACCTTTTTTTGAGAATATGAACACTTCCTATTCATTGATCTAATTTAGAGACAATAGGGTGGATGGCGTGGATGTATCTTTTCCCGGAGCACGCGAAGGCGATGGTGGTGAGGTGGCTCAAAAGACAGGTCTTCGCGTAGGGAAAGATACTCCGCGGCGGGTGCCGCCCCAATTTTTGCTCGCTTTTATTTGCCTATTTTTTGTGTTAGAATTTTTTTACTGCTACGATCGAGGAGTCAACATGTCTGGGCATTCAAAATGGGCGTCCATTAAACACAAAAAAGCCGCAACCGATGCAAAACGCGGCAAAATATTCACCAAAGTTATCCGCGAACTCGCCATTGCCGCCCGGATGGGAGGAGGAGAGCCGGATGCAAATCCCCGGCTGAGGAAGGCCATTTCCGATGCCAAAGCCGTCAATATGCCTGCAGATAACATAAAAAGGGCTATTCAAAAGGGGACAGGTCAACTGGAAGGCGTCAACTATGAAGAGCTATCATACGAAGGGTACGGCCCAGGAGGAGTGGCCATATATATAGAGACAATGACGGACAATAAAAACAGAACCGTTTCAGAACTCAGACATATTTTTACAAAAAATGGAGGAAACATCGGTGAATCCGGCTGTGTGGCCTGGATGTTTGCGCGAAAAGGTTATCTCGTCATCGAAAAGTCGAAGGCTTCCGAAGATGAACTTCTCGATATAATCCTCGAAGCCGGAGCCGAAGATCTCAAGGAAGACGGAAGCAATTATGAAGTTTTTACGACGCCCGACAGCTACGAATCCGTCGTCAATGCTCTTCAAGACAGCAGCATCGAGACAGCCGCTTCAAATCTAGGATATATTCCTCAGAATTATGTCAAAGTGGAAGGAAAGCAAGCCCAGCAGCTGCTTCGTCTAATGGAAGAATTAGAGGACCATGACGACGTCCAGCACGTTTGGGCCAACTTCGATATCGATGAAGAAGAAATTGCTCAGTATTCAGAGTAATTGATGAGGGTTCTTGGAATCGATCCCAGCCTTAAATCTACAGGCTATGGTCTCATCGAATATAGGGATCAAGAATATACTGTTTTGACCTACGGCACTATCAGACCAACCAGGGACAAACGGTTCCATTATAAAATCAATGAAATAAAAAACAAAATCGAAGAGCTCATCGATCTGTATAAACCAGAAGAAGTGGCAATCGAAAATACATTCTATGCCCAAAACATAAAGACAGCGCTCACCTTGGGACAGGTCAGAGGAGCCGCACTCATCGCTATTGCCTCACAGGATCGACCTTTGTTTGAGTATTCTCCGCTGGAAATTAAAAAGGCGGTCACAGGATATGGACAAGCCGACAAAAACCAGGTCAATGTGATGATTAAGACTCTTTTGAATATCATGGACGATCACATGGAAACAGATGCTTCCGATGCACTTGGAACAGCTTTCTGTCACTTGAACTCCAGACTGTTCCAGCAAAAAATTGAAGAGTCTATTTGAGAAAATAATGATCGCTTATCTAAAGGGAAAGATCAAACACAAGAAGACCAACCAGGTTATACTGGAAGTGGGCGGAGTTGGATATCGGGCACTGATACCTCTGTCCACGTATCTTAAGATAGGTGATCCTGGAGATACAGCTGAACTTATTATCCACACTCACATGACGGACAGCTCGCTCCTCCTCTATGGTTTTTGTTCCGAAGAAGAAAAATCGCTTTTCCAGAAACTGATCAGCATTTCCGGAATCGGGCCAAAAATCGCCCTGAATATTTTGTCCGGAATCGAAGTATCAGATCTCGAAAATGCCATCCGGCAGAGTGATGTTTCCCGCATTTCTCTCGTTCCTGGGATTGGCAAAAAAACAGCCATGCGGATTGCCATAGAACTCCAGGAAAAATTCGAAAAAAAGGCTGAGGTATTTGCTGTCCAGGAATTACAGGAAAAAGAGGATTTGGTATCCGCCCTGATGAACCTTGGATTTAAGAGAAAAGAAATCGAACTCACCGTAGAAGAGACAGTGAAAAACTCAACTTCCGGTCAGGATTTTGAAACGCTTTTAAGGGATAGTTTGAAGCGATTGGCAAGAATTTAGTAAGGACAGAGAGTTGAAAGATAACAAAACCATGGGAGCCGTACTCAATCCGGTTCGGACCAAAGAAGATCTTCTCTTTGAAGACAGCTTGCGGCCAAGGAGTTTCGAAGAATTTGTGGGGCAGGACACGGTCAAATCCAATCTAAAAATTTTTATCGAAGCGGCCAGCAAAAGGGACGAACAGCTAGATCATGTTCTCCTTTACGGACCTCCAGGATTGGGAAAAACAAGCCTGGCCTTCTTGCTCGCAAAGGAAATGGGTGTTGGTATCAAACCCACATCCGGCCCCGTCATCGAGAGAACCGGTGACCTTTCGGCAATACTCTCAAATTTAGAGGCAAAAGAAGCCCTCTTTCTCGATGAAATTCACAGACTGCATCCTGCTGTCGAGGAAATCCTCTATTCAGCTATGGAGGACTTTAAGCTGGACATCGTGATCGGGCAGGGTCCTGCAGCCAGAAGCCACAAGCTTCAGCTAAAAAAATTCACTCTCATTGGAGCCACAACAAGAGCCGGACGAATCACACCTCCCCTGAGAGGACGATTCGGTATTATCCACCGCCTGGATTACTATGATGTGCCCGAATTAAAACAAATCATCAAGCGTTCGGCAACCATTCTTAAAGTGGATGTGGACGATAAGGGAGCCCATCAAATCGCTCTGCGCTCCAGAGGAACCCCAAGAGTAGCCAACAGGCTGCTGCGGAGAGTTCGAGACTATGCCGATGTGCTCGGCGAAGGGAAAATCACCCATCTTGAGGCCACAAAGGCTCTGGACAAAATGGAGGTGGATTCTCTCGGACTCGATGAGGTGGATCGAAAAATTTTGATGACTATTATTGAAAATTTTGGCGGCGGCCCTGTGGGAATCAGCACAATTGCAGCGGCAATTGACGAGGAAAAGGACACGATTGAGTCCATTTATGAACCATTTCTGATGCGGATCGGATTTCTCGAACGCACAACCCGAGGGCGGAAAATAACTCAAAAAGCCTATGAACACCTCGGCTTC